>NZ_JACJFC010000004.1:0-261332 GCF_014164385.1 Pseudoalteromonas sp. SG43-3 | reverse complement strand
GAAATTACTTGCTTCATCCTATGTATTAACTCGCTCTAATTCGAGCTGAAGTAATTATGGCTTAAAAAGTGAAGCAAGGATCAGTGTGCTTAACTTGACAGTGGGAGTCATACCAACGCCTCATTAAGAGGCTAAAAATAGTTGGTTAAAATAAGCGACGCAGGAGCAAAAACCAACTGTTATTTGTCCTTTTGAGTGACTTATAGTTCGACCAAGCCACTTAATTTAAAAGTAACTGACTATTATATTAAGTGGAATATGCTTCTGTTGGTTACGAATATTGAATGCCAAACATCTAATGTTTTTAACAAGACGTTCGAGCCAACAGAGCACCTCGATTTCAAAACGCATACTCAGGGATTGCCGACCAAGACTATCTATAAGACCTGTGAGAAACGAGATTTAAGCACATTCCGTCCTTAACTTTAACCGTAGGCGCTATAAAATGAAAGCATATAACGTTGATAATTTTGCTGTACTCATTGGCATGGATTTGGCCGATAAAAAACATGATATTTGTGAACACCCAACAGGCACTAATAAATATCATTACACCGTTATTAAACACACACCTGAAGCGTTGCATGAATGGGCTATGGATATTAGACAGCGTTATCCAGAGCAGAAAATAGCAATTGTTTGTGAGCTTAAAAAAGGCCCGCTTATTTATGCATTAGCTAAATACGACCACCTTACTTTATTTACCGTGAATCCTTGTGCTGTTGCTAAATACCGCCAGGCTTTTACGCCCAGTGGCGCAAAAGATGACCCATCAGATGCCTTTGTACAAGTTGAAATTCTCACGTTACACATGGATAAGCTGTCTGTCATTGAGCCTGAGTCAGCAGCTATGCGAACGCTGTCTCAGCTTGTTGAATATCGCCGAAGTTTAGTGCAAGACAGTGTCGATTTATCCAATAAAATAACAGCGACATTAAAAAATTATTACCCGCAGGCACTTGAATGGTTTAAAGAAAAGGACACGTATATATTCTGCGACTTCATTCAGAAGTGGCCGTCACTCACTGCGGTTAAAAAAGCAAGAAAACAGACTTTACTCGACTTTTTTGAGAGTCATAACTCACACTATTCCACGGTCAATAATGCACGATTAGACAGTATTAAAAATTCAATGCCATTAACTCTGGATGAAGGTGTCATTGTGCCTAATCAAATGCTCGTTGAAGTGCTTATTACGCAATTTAAAGTGTTATTAAAAGGTATTGAAAAGCTCGATAAAGCAATAAAATCGGCTTATAAAGCCCAGCAAGATAAAAAGATATTTGATAGCTTACCCGGTGCAGGTCCACAACTCGCCCCACGTTTACTTGTTGCTTTTGGGAGTAATCGTGCGCGTTATAATGATGCTGCAGAACTTCAAAAGTACGCGGGTATAGCGCCTGTTATTGAGCGCAGTGGCCAAAAAATGTGGACTCATTGGCGTTATAGTTGCCCCACTTTTTTAAGGCAAACATTTGTAGAATGGGCAGGCTTTTCTATTCGTTATTCGTTTTGGGCTAAAGCGTATTATGAGTAACAAAAAGCCAAGGGTAAGCCGCATAACAGCATAATTAGATCACTGGCATTTAAATGGATAAGGATTGTATTTAGGTGTTGGAAAACGAATACACCCTACGATGAATCGACGTATTTAGCGGCCTTAAAACGCAGAGGCTCACCACTTTTAAAATTTGCAGTTAATAGCTAAATTTTACTAGTCGTCCACCTCAGGGCGTGTTGTTATATTTTTTTACACACTGTAATTTCGTTGGTTTCACTATTAACTTGAACCCAACGATTTTCATTTATGGACTTAGTAATGGTTGAAGCTGTATCAGCTAACATAGCATTCCTTAGACTTTCTTTTGCACCAATTAGAAAGCCAGTATTATCTTTAACTATTGCTATATCAATTGAATCAATTTGCTGTTCAAGCATAAGAGATTCAAATTTAAATGTACCTACAGTTTTTAATTCTAAAATAGACTCTTCGCCACCTTTTTGGATAAATGTGACCATACCATTATGGGAATAACTCATATTTTGGGTTTTATATTCGATAATACTAACCAATATCATTTCACCATTTGGTTCAGGTGAGCAGTCCCACTTACCATCTATCATCAAAAAGTCATTATCAAACGCATAACTATTAAGACTAAGTAACATTGATAAAATTAGAATTTTTCGCATAACTTTCCTAAAAATATAACAATTTTATAGTGCGCTCATCGCGCATATATCTGCCAATGTCACGCTCATGTATTCAATAAATCATTTTTACCAAATAACTTAACACATTGCTATATATAATTTTTTACTAGCACACAAACTCTCAATAAAAGACAAAATGCGCTCGTCGCTCATTTTCTTGAATATGGGAGCAGTGCAACTATACTGTATATAAATACAGTTATATTATTGGTGGTAATATGAAAACACGCTCTCCATTTTTAAATTATATAGCCGATTATATGTTGGTACGTCAGTATTCATTACGCACCATCGATACCTACCTAAGATGGATTGCATCTTATATCCATTTTCATAATAAACGCCACCCCACCTCAATGGGAGACAATGAAGTCGAGTGCTACTTAGAACATTTAGTGTTAAAACAAAACGTTGCACCACGTACGCAAGCCACTGCACTCAATTCATTGTCATTTTTATACAAACATATAATAAAAAACGAACTTTCATTAAATTTAAATTTTGCCCGTAGTAAAAAACAAGCAAAGCTCCCTGTCGTGATGACCCCAGAGGAAGTTAAAATGTTGATGGCTCATTTAAATAAGCGCTATTATTTAATTGCAGCCCTTATGTATGGAAGTGGTTTAAGAGTAATGGAAGCGGTGCAATTAAGGGTGAAAGATATTGATTTAGATTATAAATGTATTCAAGTATGGAATGGCAAAGGAAATAAACATCGTATTGTAACGCTCGCTACAGAGCTGATCCCTATGCTGAGAACTCAAATTTTAAACGTTGATGACTACCTAAAGCTTGATTTAAATAACACTAAATATGCCGGCGCGTGGATGCCATATGCCTTAACAAAAAAATATCCTTCAGCCGCAAAAACACTAGCATGGCAATATTTATTTCCTTCTCATATGTTAAGTTCAGATCCTCAAAGTGGTGAAATAAGGCGACATCATTTTCATCACTCTTGTATTAGAAAAGAGGTTAAAAAAGCCGTCCAAAAATCAGGGTTAACAAAAATAATAACACCTCATACATTAAGGCACTCTTTTGCTACTCATCTACTGCAAAATGGCGCCGATATAAGAACTGTTCAAGCTCAGCTTGGCCATTCTGATGTTAAAACCACACAAATTTATACTCATGTATTGCAGCAAGGTGCAAACGGGGTTATTAGCCCTTTTTCAAGTTTATAAATCTCCCCGATTTAAAACAAAAAAGCACAACCCAAAGAGTTATGCTTTTAAATCAACCTTAATCTAGTTCGTTTTACAAACGAATGCCGCCGTCTATTTCAACCACGCGACCGGTAAAAAAGTCGTTTTCGATAATGTATTGTGCAGTATGGGCAATTTCGTCGCTTTCGCCTAAGCGCCCTACTGGCGTTACTGCAAGCATACGTTGTTTGGCTTCGGGCTTCATGGCGTCGGTCATGGCGGTGCTTATAACACCTGGTGCAATAGCGCCTACGCGTATACCAAAGCGGCCAAGTTCTTTAGCCCATGTGGTGGTAAGTGCCACTACGCCTGCTTTTGATGCCGCGTAGTTTGTTTGCCCAATATTACCTGCGCGCGCTACGCTCGACATATTTACGATTACGCCGCCTTTGCCTGATTCAATCATGTGGCTTGCAGCTTCCCGCCCTGCTAAAAACACACCGGTCAGGTTCACATCAATCACTGATTGAAATTGCTCAAGAGACATTTTTTTAACGACCTTGCCATCTTTAGCTTTTATAAACATGCCGTCGCGTAAAATACCGGCGTTGTTTATAAGCACGCCAATATGGCCAAAATCGCTGTTGATGGTATTAAATACGTTTTCTACTTCGCTCTCAGTGGTTACGTTTGCGGCATAACCTTTTATGTTGCTGGTTACACCTTCAAGCTGTGTGAGTTCTTCGCATGCGGTGTTTAATAAATCTTGTGCCATATCTATTAAAGCAATGTTAGCACCCATAAGTGCAAACTTTTGCGCCATTGCAAAGCCTAAACCTTGTGCGCCACCGGTTATTACTACCGTGTTACTTTTAATTTCCACGCGTTGCTCCTACTTAGAAAACAGTTTAAAAATGGCACTAAAGTCATCACTACCCGCACCTTGGTGCTGTAGCATAGTGTATAAATTTTTAGCCATTGAACCCATTGGGGTTGATGAATTACTTTGCTGCGCGGCTTCCATGGCAAGGCCTAGGTCTTTAGCCATTAAATCGACCATAAAGCCTGGTTTGTAATCGTTACTAGCCGGTGCGGTATCCATTACACCTGGGCAAGGGTTGTAAAGTTCAAGCGTCCAGTTACGGCCCGAACTTGCGGTCATTATGTCGCTAAGTACTTTAGGATCGAGGCCGTTATTTATACCCATTTGCAGTGCTTCGCTGGTACCTGCCATTAAAATACTGAGTAGCATGTTATTACATATTTTTGCTACTTGCCCTGCGCCAATATCGCCTGCATGAAATATGTTTTTACCCATATCACTAAGCACTGTATTTGCTTTATCGAACGCTGCTTTTTCGCCACCTACAATAAAGGTAAGAGTGCCAGCAGTTGCTCCTGCAACGCCGCCCGATACCGGTGCATCTACAAAGCTAATGCCCTGCTCGCCAAGTTTACTGCCTACAATACGTGCTGATTCTGCATCTATTGTTGAGCAATCAATTACTAATGTATTGTTGATCAGCACGTTAATTAAACCGCTGTCGTCATTATTACCTAAGTAAAGCGACTTAACATGTTTGCCCGCAGGTAACATACTAATAAGTACGTCAGCATTAGTTGCGCACTGCTTTGCATCAACTGCTGCTTTTGCGCCTTTACTTGCAAGCTCATTTACGACCGACTGGTTTAAATCAAACACGCTAACAATATGGCCTGCTTTAATTAAGTTAGCCGCCATTGGGCCGCCCATATTACCTAAGCCGATAAAACCAATATTTAGTTTAGTCATCGTCTTTCCTTTATTTGTGTGATGGCGTGTCTAAGCCATTGAGAGGGTGTTTTTCGCCAAAGCGGTTAGCAAAAAAACTGTCGATTATTGTTTGTGGTACATCAGTTAGTGTTTTGTACTGCCAATTAGGCGCGCCGTCTTTATCTATTAATAACGCCCTTACACCTTCTTGAAACTCACCTACTTCGCCAGCGCGAACCGACATACTTAGCTCCATTTTAAAACACGCTAATAAGCTTTTGCCTTTGCTGGTTTTTAATTGCTCACTAACGAGTGCACAACTTAATGGGCATCCGTGTTTAAGTGATTTTTGAGCGCGTTGTAGCCACTTGTCATCAGTGGTTAGCCCTAAAATATAATTAACCTGCTCTTGCAAGGTTTTAAACTCACCCAGTTTCTGAATCGTTTTTAGGTTAGCTTTTATATTGCCTTTAGGCATACGCGCCGACTGGTTGTCTAAATCGGTGAGTAAATCGGTTAATCGATCATGATTTAAGCTCGCAGTTTTGCCCCACTTGGCAGTTAAAATTTGCGCAAGCATGGCATCATATTTGTTGCTATCGATAAAGTGATCTGCAAGCGATACAAAACGCGCGTCGTCGCAGTTTATAGAGGCCGACGTTAGCCCTAAAAATAGCCCGACGCTTTGTGGCATTTTATGTAAAAAGTAACTGCCGCCTACATCTGGGTATAAACCTATGGTTTGCTCTGGCATGGCAATGCGTGATGTTTCGGTTACAACGCGGTGGCTAGCACCGGCCATTAGCCCTAAACCGCCGCCCATTACTATGCCGTTACCCCAAACAAGGATTGGTTTATCAAAGGTATGAATAAGATAATCAAGCTTGTACTCTAGTGTAAAAAACTCTTCAACTAGGCTTGTTGGTTTACCCTGCGCCATCGCATGATGAAGGCTCACAACATCGCCACCAGCACAAAATGCTTTATCGCCTGCGCCTTTTAACAACACCATTGCAATAGTTTCATCGTCTTGCCAAGCTCGCAATTGCGGCTCAAGTAATTTGATCATCTCAAAATTAAGCGCATTTAATGCTTTTGGTGCATTGAGTGTAATAAGCCCAATTAAACTGCCATTTTCTGCGGTTGCGGTTTCAAATACTACGGGCTCATCGGCGTTATTTAATACTGTTAAAGCACTCATTAGCCATTTACCCAGTTAGCGCGGCGTTTTTCTAAAAAGGCATTTACGCCTTCTTGTTGATCTTCGGTATCAAATAAACCAACAAATAACTCGCGCTCAAGAGGCAATACACTTGCCATTGGTTGATGGCGCCCTTTTTGAATCAATGTTTTACACGCTGCAACTGAGGTAGGGCTTTGATCGGCCACTTGGTTGGCCAGTTTTAATGCCGCCTCAAAGCTTTCACCCTGTGGTACTACTTCTTCTACTAAGCCAATTTGCAGGGCTTTATCAGCTTTTAAGCGCTCGCCGCATAAAATCATGCGTTTTGCCCAGCCTTCGCCAACTAGCCATGCTAAATTTTGTGTGCCACCAGCACAGGGTAATAACCCTACTTTAGCTTCAGGCAATGCCATTTGTGCTTGCTCTTCCGCTATACGTACGTCGCACGCAAGCGCCACCTCTAAACCGCCGCCCATTGCATAGCCGTTTATGGCAGCAACCGACACGCCTCTAAAATTAGTAAGCGCTTCAAATGCTTCACCAAATACACGCGACATATCAGCAGCTACGCCTTTATCGCCACCAGCAAATACGTTTAGGTCGGCACCCGCGCTAAAAAACTTCTCGCCTTCACCAGTCAGTACTAATGCATAAATATTTTTATTATTATTAAGCGCGTTAACGGTATTTTTTAAATCAACTAGGGTGTCTTTTGTCCAGGTGTTTGCTGGCGGGTTAGACATAGTTAAAATAGCAACATGACCTTCGGTTGTAAGTTCAATACTCGGATTAGATTTAGATTCTGACATACATTGCTCCTTATAAAACGTCGCTTGCAGACTCAGCCAAAATACGGCGCGCTATAATCACACGCATAATTTCGTTAGTGCCCTCTAAAATTTGATGAACGCGTACATCACGTACATGGCGCTCAAGCGGGTATTCTTTTATGTAACCGTAACCACCATGAATTTGCAGTGCGTCGTTACACACAGTAAAGCCAACATCGGTAGCAAAGCGTTTAGCCATGGCGCAGTAAGTGGTTTTTTCAACGTCGTTATTATCAAGTTTAAATGCAGCAAGCCTTACCATTTGGCGCGCAGCTACAAGCTCGGTGTTCATATCGGCAATTTTAAATTGCAATGCTTGAAACGCAGCCAATGGTTTACCAAATTGTGTACGTTCTTTTAAATATTCACGGGCTGTATTAAGCGCCGCTTGCGCTGTACCAATTGAACATGTGGCAATGTTAATTCGGCCGCCATCAAGGCCTTGCATCGCAAATTTAAAGCCTTCGCCCTCTGCGCCTAACAAGTTATGCGCAGGGATGCGCACATCTTCAAAGCTAATTAGCCGTGTTGGTTGTGCGTTCCAACCCATTTTTTCTTCAGCTTTGCCGTATTCAACGCCTTTTGCGTCGGCAGGCACTACAAATGCCGAAATACCCGCAGCGCCTTCGCCGCCTGTACGTGCCATTACCACTAATACTTCGGTTTCGCCCGCGCCTGATATAAACATTTTTGAGCCATTAATAACGTACTCATCACCCTCAAGCACGGCTTTTGTTTTAAGTGATGCGGCATCTGAGCCCGAGCCTGGCTCTGTTAAACAGTAAGAGGCAAGTAGCTCGCCCATTACTAATTGCTCTACGTATTTGTCTTTTACGGCATCAGTACCAAAACTTGCTACCATCCAGGTGGCCATATTATGAATGGTCAACATGGCCGTTGTTGCGGTACAGCCCATAGCAAGTTGTTCAAAAATAATGCTCGAATCTAAACGAGATAAACCAAGGCCGCCTGCTTCCTCTGGCGTGTATAAACCACAAAAACCAAGCTCGCCCGCAGCTTTAATCGTGTCTTTAGGAAAGATATGTTCGCGATCCCATTTTGCGGCATGGGGCGCAAGTTCTGACTCGGCAAATTGGCGTGCAGTTTGAGCAAAGGCTTGTTGATCTTCAGATAAGTTAAAGTCCATGGTAGAGACCTCTTTAGTTGTGTGTTTGTTGTTGTGTGTTTGTTGCGTTTCGCTTTCCCATTACAGGGATAGTTAGTGACGAGCGGCGAAGGCTTATGTGTGTGTTGTGTGTGAAGTTGCCTTCGCGCCCATCTTTTTTATTAATTATTCTTTTATTTACTCATTTTTTAATTACGATTATTTTAAGTTAATGCTCATGTTTGGACCCGACGCAATGTCGTCTTCAAACCAACGTGAGGTAATTGTTTTAGTTTCTGTGTAAAAACGAATACCTTGCTTACCGTACGTGTGAGTATCGCCGTAAAACGAGCCTTTCCAACCAGTGAATGAAAAGAACGGAAGTGGCACCGGAATTGGCACATTAATACCTACTTGGCCTACTTCAATTTCGTGTTGGAATTTACGAGCCACTGCGCCGCTTGAGGTAAATAATGAGGTGCCGTTACCGTAAGGGCTGTCGTTAATAAGGGCGATTGCCTCTTCAAGCGTGTCTACAAACATACACGCTAGTACTGGACCAAATATTTCTTCTTTGTATAAATCCATCTCTTTGGTTACATCGGTAAATAACGTTGGGCCAACCCAGTTACCTTGCTCATACCCTTCAACCGTAAAGTCAGAACCATCAATTAAACAGGTAGCGCCTTGCTCTTTACCACCAGCAATGAGTGATAAAATACGTGCCTTTGCTGCTTTTGATGTTTGTGGACCGTATGCCGCGTTTGCATCATCCCACACGCCTGGGCGTACATTTTCAAAGCCTGCTTTAATTTCATCTACCCACTGACTTGCTTGACCTACAAATACAGCAACAGAAATACCCATACAGCGCTGGCCAGCAGCACCGACAGATGCGCCTACTAGGTTGTTTACAACGTGCGATTTACTTGCATCAGGCATAATAACCATGTGGTTTTTAGCGCCAACACAGGCTTGCACACGTTTAAGGTTTTGCGTGCCTTTAGAATAAATATAAGCACCTACACCACACGAGCCAACAAACGAAATAGCGCGTACTGCTTTGTCTTCTAGTAAGCGGTCTACTTGTGGTTTTGTACCGTGAACAACTTGTAATACGCCTTTTGGTGCACCGGCTTCAATAAATAGCTCTGCTAAGCGCACTGGTGTAAGTGGGTCTTGCTCAGACGGTTTTAAAATAAAGGTGTTACCACACACAATAGCCAGCGGAAACATCCAAAGTGGGATCATTGCAGGGAAGTTAAATGGTGTTACGCCCGCACATACGCCAAGTGGCTGCATGTAAGAATACGTATCGATTTTACGCGCTACGTTTTCCATTGTTTCACCCATCATTAATGATGGTGCGTTTGCTGCTTGTTCTACTACTTCAATACCGCGCCAAACATCGCCTTTTGCATCTTCAAATGTTTTACCCAATTCGTGGCAAATAATGGTAGCAAGCTCATCATGGTGTTCTTTTAATAGCGCAGCGTACTTCATCATAATGCGAGCACGTTCTGTAATGGGTACGTCTTTCCATGTTTTAAACGTCTCAGAAGCTGAGGCAATTGCCGCGTCCATTTCTGATTTTGTGGTACATGGCACTTGTGCAAGTACTTCTTGAGTTGCTGGGTTTATAACATCGATAAGCTCTTTTGATGCTGATTGAATAAATTCGCCATTTATAAGTAGTGGTACTTGGTGCATGATTAAATCCTAGTGTGTGAGTTGTGTGTTCTCTTTTAAAATTGGTAGCGCCGCTTTGTTAGCATTATTAGTGCAGCGCTTTTGTAGTTATTCGTACAGCTTTCTTATAACTATTTAATACCTAGTTAATACGCTTCTACGGCCATAGCAACCGCTTCACCGCCACCAATACATAAAGACGCAATGCCTTTTTTAAGACCTCGGTTTTTAAGGGCATGAATAAGCGTTACTAAAATACGCGCGCCGCTTGCACCAATTGGGTGGCCAAGTGCACATGCACCGCCGTTAACGTTTACTTTACTTTCATCAAGTTTTAACTCGTTAATAGCCAGCATGGTTACCATGGCAAATGCTTCGTTAATTTCCCAAAGATCAACGTCGTTTACAGCCCAACCTGCTTTTTCAAGCACGCTGTTCATAGCCCCTACTGGCGCTACTGTAAATTCACTTGGTTTTTGAGAATGCGTGCTGTGCGCCACAATTTTACAAAGCGGTGTTAACCCTTGCTCTTTTGCTTTTGATTCGCTCATCAATATAAGCGCTGCGCCACCATCTGAAATTGACGATGAATTAGCGGCTGTAATAGTGCCGTCTTTTTTAAAAGCTGCACGTAAGGTAGGAATTTTTTCTGGGCGGGCGTTACCTGGTTGCTCGTCAATCGATACTGTTACATCGCCTTTGCGTGTTTGCATTGTATGGGGTGCAACTTCGTTATCAAAGCTACCGTTTTGTATCGCGGCTTTAGCTTTACTTAATGAGCCTAATGCAAACGCATCCATTTGCTCGCGACCAATGCCGTATTCGTCGGCGGTGTCTTGTGCAAAACAACCCATAGCTTTATTGTCGTAAGCGTCTTCAAGGCCATCGCTCATCATGTGATCTTTTATTTCACCGTGCCCCATACGCATTCCGCCACGCGCTTTTGGTATAAAGTACGGTGCGTTTGTCATGCTCTCCATGCCACCAGCAATAGCAGATTGAATTGAGCCCGCTTTAATTAAATCGTTTGCAAGCATGGCTGCTTTTAAACCAGAGCCACATACTTTGTTAATTGTTGTAGCGCCAGTGCTAAGTGCAAGGCCTGCTTTTAACATTGCTTGGCGTGCAGGTGCTTGTCCAAGGCCTGCTGGTAATACACAGCCCATAATTACTTCGTCTATTGCATCATTAGCTAAACCAGTTTGTGTGAGTACACTTGCAATGGCGGTAGCGCCAAGCTCGGTAGACTGCGCATCACTTAACGCTCCCATAAAACCACCCATTGGGGTGCGTTTTGCTGCTACAATTACCACTGATTCTAAAGTCATAACTAACTCCATTGTATTTATATGCAAATAGTTGTTAGTATATTTGCTCTATTAATTTAGTATTCATTTATTATTTAATACCCTTACACAATACTAACGTTTACGCCAACGTCAACTAAAAACAGCTTAATTTTTAGTTTTATAAGTGTAATGATTATTTTCCATCGGTTAGGCTACACTGATAAAATAAAAATAACCCATTGAATATTAATAATATAAATCAACACCTCACTTAAATATCCCTTTATAAATAGTTTCAAATCACACCACGCTTTACCTTTACGTAAACTTCACTTATATTGGAGTTATTCGAATGAGGTAAATACAATTATGAAACCAGATAATCAAACAAACTTTGCAAGCTCAGCCAAAATGCCGGCCAGTAATGAACAAACATTTAGCATTAGCGAACTCGCTAAAGAATTTGACATTACAACCCGCTCTATTCGCTTTTACGAAGACCAAGGGTTAATAACGCCTGATCGTAATGGTCAAACCCGTATTTATTCAAAACGCGATAAAGTGCGTTTAAAACTAATATTACGTGGTAAGCGCCTTGGCTTTACATTGGCCGAAACCGGACGTTTGTTTGAACTGTACGACGCAGATAAATCAAGCGCTAAGCAGTTGGTTACTATGCTTGACCTTATATCAGAAAAAAAAGCAGACCTATCTCAACAAATGGACGACATTAAAGTTGTTCTTATGGAGTTGGTGACGGCCGAGCGCCGCTGCAGAGACACGCTTAATAAAATAGACGAGTAAGTTTATTTTTAAAATAAAAAAACACTGACAACACACACGTCACACAGGAATGAATCATGAGCACTATTTCACTATATAAAGAAATGAACTTTGGCCTTGGCGAAACCGCCGATATGATCCGCGACCACGTAAACAGTTTTGCGAGTCAGGAGATTGCCCCGCTTGCTGAAAAAACGGACTTAGATAACGCTTTTCCAAATCAACTTTGGACTCAAATGGGCGAAATGGGCGTACTAGGTATGACCGTATCTGAAGAACTTGGCGGCGCCGGTTTAGGTTACTTAGAACATGTTATTGCTATGGAAGAAATAAGCCGTGCCAGTGCCTCTATAGGTTTAAGCTATGGTGCGCATTCAAACTTGTGTGTTAATCAAATTAACCGTAACGGCACACAAGCTCAAAAAGAAAAATACTTACCAAAGCTTATTAGTGGTGAGCACATTGGTGCCCTTGCAATGAGCGAGCCTAATGCGGGCTCTGACGTTGTATCGATGAAACTCAAAGCCGAAAAAAAAGGAGATAAGTACATTTTAAACGGCAATAAAATGTGGATCACCAATGGTCCAGACGCGCACACGTTAGTTATTTACGCTAAAACAGATTTAAACGCCGGCGCTAAAGGTATTACCGCGTTTATTGTTGAAAGTAACTTTCCTGGTTTTTCAACAGCGCAAAAGCTCGACAAACTGGGCATGCGCGGCTCAAATACCTGTGAGCTAGTATTTGAAAACTGCGAAGTACCCGATGAAAACATTTTAGGTAACTTAAACGAAGGCGTTAAAGTACTTATGAGTGGCCTTGATTACGAACGCGTAGTACTTGCAGCGGGCCCGCTTGGCATAATGCAAGCGTGTATGGACATAGTGGTACCGTACATTCATGAGCGTAAACAGTTTGATACCCCTATTGGTCAATTTCAGTTAATTCAAGGCAAAATAGCCGACATGTATACACAAATGAATGCTGCGCGCTCATATGTATATACGGTAGCTAAAGCGTGTGACCGAGGCGAAACCACCCGTAAAGATGCCGCCGGTGCCATTTTATACGCCGCAGAGCTAGCAACTAAAATGGCGCTAGATGCAATTCAAATTTTAGGTGGCAATGGCTACATAAACGAATACGCAACGGGTCGTCTTCTTCGTGACGCTAAATTATACGAAATTGGTGCAGGTACATCCGAAATTCGTCGCATGCTTATTGGCCGCGAACTTTTCACAGAAAGCCGTTAAGGATTAAACCATGACTATTTTAAAATCGAGCGTTAATCCTCACGACCCAACGTTTGTGCAAAACCATAAAAATATGTCAGCGCTGGTGGATGATTTACGCAGTAAAGTAGCAACAATTAGCCAAGGCGGAGGCGCTGCATTAAAAGAGCGCCACGAAGGCCGTGGTAAATTATTTGTACGCGACCGCATAAATACATTAATTGACGAAGGCTCACCGTTTTTAGAAATTTCGCAATTTGCAGCCTTTGGTGTGTACGAACAAGCAATACCTTGTGCAGGCGTTGTAGCCGGTATTGGCCGTGTTAAAGGCGTTGAATGCATGATTATTGCAAACGATGCCACGGTTAAAGGCGGTACATATTTTCCGCTTACCGTTAAAAAGCATTTACGCGCACAAGATATCGCCGAGCGTTGCCACTTACCATGTATTTATTTGGTGGATTCGGGCGGTGCAAATCTGCCAGAGCAAGATGATGTATTTCCAGATAAGCTGCATTTTGGTCGTATTTTTTACAATCAAGCCCGTATGTCGGGTAAAGGCATTCCACAAATTGCTGTAGTAATGGGCTTATGTACCGCAGGTGGTGCGTACGTACCTGCAATGGCCGATGAAAGTATTATTGTAAAAGATCAAGGCACTATATTTTTAGCAGGTCCGCCCCTTGTAAAAGCAGCAACCGGCGAAGAAGTAACAGCCGAAGAGTTAGGCGGCGCCGATGTGCACTGTAAAATTTCGGGTGTTGCCGATCACTACGCTGAAAACGATGCTCATGCGCTGTCTATTGCGCGCCAATGTATTGAGCGTATTAATTATACACGCCCTACAGCTCCTCTTCTCGAGGATGTAAAACCACCAAGATACGATATAAACGAGCTTTACGGCATTGTAGGCACCGACCTTAAAAAGCCGTTTGATGTACGCGAAGTAATAGCGCGCACAGTGGATGATTCATCATTTGATGAATTTAAACGTTACTTTGGTGAAACGCTGGTCACCGGCTTTGCCAGTATTTACGGCAATCCTGTTGGCATAGTAGCTAATAACGGTATTTTATTTAGTGAGTCGGCGCAAAAAGGCGCGCACTTTATTCAACTGTGTGCTCAGCGCAATATTCCTTTAGTATTTTTACAAAATATTACCGGCTTTATGGTGGGTAAAAAATACGAAGCCGAAGGTATTGCTAAGCACGGCGCTAAAATGGTGATGGCGGTTTCGTGTGCTGATGTGCCTAAATTCACAGTACTTATTGGCGGCTCTTACGGCGCAGGTAACTACGGGATGTGTGGCCGTGCATTTGAACCAACCATGATGTGGATGTGGCCTAATGCCCGTATTTCGGTAATGGGCGGCGAGCAAGCAGCCGGTGTAATGGCGCAAGTTAAACAAGATGGTTTAGCACGCAAAGGCCAAACCATGAGCGAGCAAGAAATCAGTGATTTTAAAAAGCCAATTATTGATCAGTACGAACAGCAAGGTCATCCTTATTACGCCAGCGCACGCTTGTGGGATGACGGCATTATAGACCCTGCTGACACGCGTAATGTATTAGGTCTTGCGTTAACAGCTGCGAATAACGCACCAAAACGTGATTCGAAATTTGGCGTATTTAGAATGTAACCGGAGCGCAAAATGTCAGTAACACTACAAATTACAAAATCTAATGTGGCTGTACTTGTGTTAAGTCGCCCAGAAAAAAGAAACGCATTTAACAGCGAAGTAATACATGAGCTGATCCAGTGTATTGAACATGCAAATACGCTTGATATTCGTGCTTTGGTTTTAAAAACAGAGGGTCAACACTTTTCAGCAGGCGCCGATTTAGCCTGGATGAAATCAATGGCTGATAACAATTACACCGATAACCTAGCTGATTCAATGCAATTAGCTAAATTAATGCAGGTATTGGCAAGCTCCCCGCATCCTACAATTTGTGCTGTGCAAGGTGCCGCTTTTGGTGGTGCTCTGGGCTTAATAGCCTGTTGCGACATAGCCCTTAGTAAAGACGATGCACAATTTTGTTTAAGTGAAGTAAAACTGGGTCTTATTCCGGCGGTTATTAGTCCATACGTTATTAAAGCTATTGGTGAGCGCGCTGCTCGCAGGTACTTTTTAACGGCTGAAGTGTTTGATGCACATACTGCTAAGCAACTTGGCTTAATTCATCAAGTAACCGGTAATTTAGACTGTGCGCTCGATAATATGCTGCAAACACTGATTGATAACGGACCTGTTGCAGTAAAAGCCGGAAAAGCATTAATTAACGATGTAGCAAATAAACCAATAACCGATGAACTCATTGAGCTTACCGCAGAGCGTATTGCAAAAATTCGCGTATCTGAAGAAGGTCAAGAAGGGCTAAGTGCTTTTTTTGATAAACGCCCACCCGCTTGGCAACTGTAGGATTGATTATGAACACACAACGATTACAAAAAATACTGATTGCCAATCGTGGAGAAATTGCGTGCCGTGTAATGCGCAGCGCAAAACAAATGGGCTTAACCACGGTCGCGGTTTACTCTGATGCAGACAAACATGCCCAGCACGTAAAAATGGCTGACGAGGCTTACCATATTGGTGCCGCGCCAAGTAAAGATTCGTATTTAGTAGCAGACAAAATTTTACAAGTTGCCAAAGACTGCGGCGCTGACTGTATTCACCCAGGCTATGGTTTTTTATCTGAGAACAGCGAATTTGCTAAAGCCTGCGAAGCTAATAACATTGCTTTTATAGGGCCACCAGCAAGTAGCATTGAAGCAATGGGGTCTAAAACCCGCGCTAAAGAAATAATGGCAGCTGCTAATGTACCGTTAGTGCCTGGTTATTACGGTGATAAGCAAGACCCTGCTTTTTTACAAAGTGAAGCTGAAAAAATTGGCTACCCTGTACTCATTAAAGCGGCCTTTGGTGGCGGTGGTAAAGGCATGCGTGTGGTTGAAAAAGCACAAGACTTTATGAGCGCACTACAAGGTGCGCAACGTGAAGCGATTGCCGGTTTTGGTAACGATTTAGTATTACTTGAGCGCTACGTTAACCAGCCTCGCCATGTAGAAGTGCAAGTATTTGCAGATAACCATGGCAACTGTGTTTATTTAGGCGATCGTGATTGTTCTTTGCAACGTCGTCATCAAAAAGTAATTGAAGAAGCCCCTGCTCCGGGTTTATCTGACGAACTACGCAAAGAAATGGGCGAAGCGGCTGTACGTTGTGCACTGGCTATAAATTATAGAGGCGCAGGTACGGTTGAGTTTTTACTGTGTGGCGATGAATTTTTCTTTATGGAAATGAATACGCGCCTTCAAGTAGAACACCCTGTGACCGAAATGGTAACGGGTGTAGATTTAGTCAATTGGCAAATTAATATTGCGGGTGGGCAAACATTGCCGCTGACACAAAGTGATATTCAATTGCAGGGTCATAGCTTTGAAGCGCGAATATACGCAGAAGATCCAGCTAACGACTTTATCCCGTGTTCGGGCACTATTGAAGCACTACACACACCGCTTAACAGTGAATTTGTACGCATTGATACAGGCATTGCACAAGGCGACGAAATCAGCCCGTTTTACGACCCGATGATTGCAAAACTTATTGTGCACGACGACAATCGCGAACAAGCACTGAGCCGTTTACAACACGCTCTTGAGCAATTTCATTTAGCAGGTTTTAGCACTAACATTGGCTTTTTACATAATTTAGCAAGCCACCCTACGTTTAAACAAGGTGCGCCAAGCACACACTTTATTGCTGAGCAAGGTGATTCGTTAGTTGCGGTTGATAAATCGTTATTGCAAGCAAGTCAGCTTATTGGTGCTTTTGCGTATTTAGAATCGCTAACTAGCACCCAAAATGCGCAAAACAGTGCAAGCCCGTGGCAACAACTAACTGGTTTTAGACTCAATGCTCCGCAAGCAATTAAGATCCCTTTTGCCGATTTGCAGCTAAGCGCTATAAAAACAGCAGCGGGTTATAGTATTACGCATAACGAGCACGTTTTTAATCTACAAGGCACATTAAATAGTGGTCTTTGCAGTGTATTTATTAACGGTGAAAAACATAGCGCGCACGTAACTACGGTAGGTAATAATACTGTTGGCAATAGTGTGACAGTGATGAATAAAGCACTGCAAACTAAGCTTGAACTAGTTGATAAACATTATATTAGTTCGCACGAAAGTGAAGCACTGCCACTTGCCGCGCCGCTTAATGGCACAGTAGTTAAGCACTTAATCGATATTGGTAGCACAATTACCAAAGGCGATGCGGTTGTTATTATCGAAGCCATGAAAATGGAATACACGCTTAACGCACCACATGACGGCATTTTAAAAAGCTACTGTTTTGGTGAAGGCGAATTAGTAACGCATGGAGCCTTACTTGCTATTGTCGAAGATACAACTGAGGAAGGTGCATAATGAGTGCCTTTCCAAATAAAGTACGTATTGTTGAAGTTGGCGCGCGAGACGGCCTACAAAACGAAAAGACAGTAAGCACAGCCGATAAAGTAGCGCTTATTAACGCCCTAAGTGCTGCAGGTTTAAAAGATATTGAAGCGGGCGCGTTTGTCTCCCCTAAGTGGGTGCCGCAAATGGCAGACTCAGCGGATGTAATATCAGCCCTTGATTTACCCAATGTAAATTTAAGCGCCCTTACACCTAACTTAAAAGGTGCACAAGCAGCGCACGCTGTTGGCATTAAAGAATTTGCTATATTTACAGCTGCGAGTGAGTCGTTTTGTCAAAAAAATATCAACTGCTCAATAGACGAAAGTATTGAACGCTTTAGTGAAGTAATAGCGTTTGCTAAAGCGAATAATATTCGTGTACGTGGTTATGTAAGCTGTGTACTCGGTTGCCCATACGAGGGGGAGATTGACCCGCAAGTAGTACTTAAGGTATCGCAAAAGCTATTAGATTTAGGCTGTTACGAAGTAAGCCTTGGCGATACCATAGGTGTTGGCACCGCTAAAAAAGTAACGCAATTAATCGAGTTACTTTTAACGCACATTGATAAAGCCAAGTTGGCCGTGCATTTTCATGATACATACGGCCAAGCGCTCACAAATATTTACGCAGCTTTAAGCCTAGGTATTGCAACGGTTGACGCGGCAGTCGCGGGCCTTGGTGGCTGTCCTTATGCTAAGGGGGCGTCAGGAAATGTTGCCACCGAAGATGTAGTTTACTTACTGCAAGGGCTTGGCATTGAACACTCAATTGATTTACAAAGGTTAAGTGACGCTGGCTGGGAAATAACCAAAGCACTTGGTAAGCAACCTGTGAGCAAAGTATCTGTGGCACTGCACACAAAATAACCTGAGCTCTGGATAATAAATCTATCTCGAGCAGCTATTTTCAGCACTAACTGCGTTGAATTTACTTGCAATAGGCCAGCTATTGACGCGTAAATTCGCCTTGTTTTCACTGAAAATCTCTGGCTAGAGAAAATAAATTTAAATATCACCCTGATTCATATGTTAGTAAATCTATTAACCAGAGTTCAGGTTAAATAGCTATCTTATGAAATGATGATTAAAGATAGTTAACAACAAATAGCACACAATGAGGAGAGACTCATGGCCGGTTTTGATAAGGTAGTTTCTAGTTACGAAGCTGCAATGGAAGGATTAAAAGACGGCGATACCATTATCGCCGGTGGTTTTGGTTTATGTGGTATTCCTGAGGGCTTAATTAAACAAATTAAGCACATGCAAACAAAAAACTTAACCGTAGTATCTAATAACTGTGGTGTTGATGACTTTGGTTTAGGTATTTTATTACAAGACAAACAAATTAAAAAAGTAGTTGCCTCATACGTTGGCGAAAACGCCCTATTCGAGCAGCAGTTATTAAGTGGCGAAATTGATGTAGAGCTTACGCCTCAAGGTACATTAGCTGAAAAAATGCGTGCTGGTGGCGCGGGTATACCTGCGTTTTACACCGCTACCGGTTACGGCACTCCAGTTGCTGAAGGCAAAGACGTAAAAGAATTTAATGGTCGCCCATACATTTTAGAAGAGTCTATAACAGGTGAATTTGCTATTGTTAAAGCGTGGAAAGCCGACCGCTTTGGTAATTTAGTGTTTAGACACACCGCCATGAACTTTAATCCAATGGCGGCAACAGCTGGTAAAATTACCGTTGCCGAAGTAGAAGAAATTGTAGAGCCGGGTGAGCTTGAACCAAGCCAAATTCATACCCCAGGTATTTTTGTAAATCGCGTTATTAAAGGCAGCTTTGAAAAACGCATTGAACGTGTAACAACACGAGATTAAGCAGGAGCAAAATTATGGCATTATCACGTGAACAAGTTGCAATGCGCGTTGCACAAGAACTTCAAGATGGTTACTACGTAAATTTGGGCATAGGAATTCCGACACTCGTCGCAAACTATGTACCAGATGATATTGAAGTTATGTTACAGTCCGAAAATGGCCTTTTAGGCATGGGCCCGTACCCGACTAAAGCAGAGCTAGACGCCGATATGATTAACGCGGGTAAAGAAACCGTGACAGCAGCCACTGGTGCAGCCATATTTAATAGTGCAGATAGTTTTGCCATGATACGGGGTGGTCATGTAGACTTAACCGTTCTGGGTGCATTTGAAGTTGACCAGAATGGCAACATCGCATCGTGGATGATCCCTAAAAAGCTGATTAAAGGCATGGGTGGCGCGATGGATTTAGTCGCTGGCGCGAAAAACATTATTGTTACTATGACCCATGCAAGTAAGCATGGTGACTCTAAACTATTAGAAGCCTGCTCTTTACCGCTTACTGGCGTTAATTGCGTTAAAAAAATAGTGACAGATTTAGCCGTATTAGAAGTTAAAGACGGCGCATTTCATCTATTAGAACGTGCTCCGGGCGTATCTGTTGATGAAATCATTAGTAAAACAGCAGGTAAATTACTTGTTGACGGTGAAGTTCCAGAAATGGTTTTTTAGGCTTTAGCTTAAAATAACGCTTTACCCTGTACCGACCTCATTCCCAGTGCCAATGGCGCTGAGTTACCCAAAATCCCTCGCAAGAGGGATTTTTTTTATCTTTTGTCATTATTTTTACCGTCATTCATACATCTGTAGTAAATTTTATCTATAATACAAATATAAACTAAATGTAAGCGCTTAGATTCTTTGCACTATTTTGTGGATAGCCTGCACCCTTTTTGTGAACTAGCGTTAATTTTATTTTTAACCTATTGATATTTAAACATTAAATAGTTGGTTCAAATTTTGCCTAAGTAAGGCGTCTCAATAAATTAAATAATTCTGGAAAACATGCAAACTCCTATTCGTGGCCTTCGCTCTTTTTGCTTTGCCGCAAGAAGCCTAAGTTTTAAGCATGCAGCTAATGAGCTGTACTTAACGCCGTCTGCGGTAAGCCATCAAATAAAACAACTTGAAGAACAACTTGGTATTGAGCTTTTTCAACGTAAAACGCGTTCAATTAGCTTAACCACAGCGGGTAAAAACTTTTTTGATGCTGTGTCTCCTATCATCACAATGTTAGAGAGCACCATTAATGAGTTTAGTCAGATGCAGCAAAATACAAATTTGACGATTACCCTGCCTGAATTTTTTGCCAGCGAACTACTCATGCCTAAATTAAGTGAGTGGACCTCAGAACACCCTAATATAAACCTGCAAATGGACACGCTTAAAACACGCAAAGAATTAACGCGTCATAGCGATTTATCTATTGTATTGTCCTCTGGTAAACCTACTGAAGGGTTAGCGACTGAGTTGTTTAACCTTGAATATATTCCTGCATGTAATAAAAAATTGCTCGATCAGTGGAGGGACGATCATCGTCAAGCCCTTAACCAAGTTCCGCTAATCTTGCACAAAGCTCGCCCTTGGGCTTGGCATCAGTGGGCCGAAAAAGCAGGGATTGATGATTTTTCTCCTTCGCAGATTATTCAAATAGATAGCATGTTTGGTGTAGCGCGTGCAGCGCAGCAAGGCATGGGCATTGCACTTATTCCACTGCCTATTAGCCAAAGCTGGCTAGATGAGCAATGGCTTTACAAGTTATTCGAACAGCCTTTAACAACTAAAGATAAATACTATTTAGTGCAGCACGAATCAAACACGCCTAATCACCCCCTTGATTTATTTGCGAAGTGGGTTGTAAATACGTTTAGAAAAATCCAAGAATAATCCCTATTAGACGAGTTCAGTAATACAACCTACTCTATGTTGTATTACTGAACTCGTCTAAACCTCTCTGCAAATTTAAATAATTTTTTAATTAAATACATAAACTTAGCACCATGCATTAGACTAAAGTCTATAGTTTAATTTTTTTCACTCATTGGTTTTGTTTTTATCGTTTGTCGAAAATAAAGTTAAATATTAAAGTTGCTTTATCAGCTCAAAACAACTTAGTTAAATTGTTTCTTAAGAGCAATAAATGCAACCTTTAGAGTTCTAGTAACTCAAACGTAGCAGTGAAAAGAATCTTATATTGTGTGTGTAAGATGTTGTCAGTGTGAAAAAGCGGTTCAAGTTAGGTGGTGACTTGGCTTGAACTGTTTTTATTTTTGGCGCAAACCACATGGTATGCAATGCAAAGCTACCAAAGCGTAGTAAACAGAATCTTTATATTGTGTGTGAAGATGTTGTCAGTGTGAAAAAGCAGTTCAAGTTAGGTGGTGACTTGGCTTGAACTGTTTTTATTTTTGGCGCAAACCACATGATATGCAATACAAAGCTACCAACGTGTAGTAAACAGAATCTTTATATTGTGTGTGAAGATGTTGTCAGTGTGAAAAAGCGGTTCAAGTTAGGTGGTGACTTGGCTTGAACTGTTTTTATTTTTGGCACAAACCACATGATATGTAATACAAAGCTACCAACGCGTAGTAAACAGAATCTTTATATTGTGTGTGAAGATGTTGTCAGTGTGAAGAAGCGGTTCAAGTTAGGTGGTGACTTGGCTTGAACTGTTTTTATTTTTGGCGCAAACCACATGATATGCAATATAAGTTTAATACTTTTAAAAGCCCCGTAAGTTATAACTTACGGGGCTTTTTTAGTTAATTTTTAATTTGATATTCTTTTTTTAATTTACTTATTTGCACTTTATGTGAAATCAAGAAGGTATTAAATTTCTTGATTATGTCAGGGTAGTCAATCGACGATAATAAAAAGGCTTGTAAATCTGTCGGCAATTCGTTCTGAAAATAAACAGCTCGGGTTAATTTAAAGTATTTTAGGAGGTTATAATTTAATACATCGTTAGATATGTAAATACACTCCACCCGCTCTTTTAAAAGCAACTCTATTAATTCAACTACGTTAGCTGTTTCTATTAACTCAACGTTTTCATTATTCATTAACGGTTTAAAGCTTTGAGGCGTAAACCCTCTTACCGTTGCAAAACTAATGCATTCATCAATAGTGATATTTTTATTTAAACTCGCAATGCCCGTTTTAGTCACAACGGTTGGCTGCGAATAAATAATTTTATTTACATCAATAAATGAAGCTTTGTAGCTTGGTTTCCAGCTAGGGTTATCTGGATACTTAAAGTCGACATGGCGATGTTCCACAAATTCTTTGTAAAGTCGATTAATAGGTAGTGTGTAAAACTCAAACTTAAAGTCATGCTGCTGGGCAAACAAGGTAAGTAACTTTTGACTAAAACCATAATAGTCGCGGTTATCAGCCCCACTACCATCGTAGTATGGAAGGTATTCTATATTCTCTACGCCTACTACGTAATGAGTCGCTGATTTAGCGTTGTTTATTAAAAGCAGTAAAGCGAATGGCAAATATATTAACTGCGTTGCTATTTTTATAAATTGATTCATTAATAACCTAAGTAATATTGTTGACAATTAGCTGCACGCTTTAATTTTAACAAATTTGCAAAGATTATGATAAGCCTATTTTGTTTTATGCAAAAAAAGCCTGATTAGAATCAGGCTACGTAAAGAAAAGGTTTAGCTTTTATCTCTCGGTACAAAATCAAGGACTGTTGCATTAATACAGTAACGATCGCGACCTCTTGGACCTTCACCTGGAAATAAATGCCCTAAGTGTATGCCTGTACTTTTAGAGCGAAGCTCAATGCGTGTCATGCCCCAGCTGCTATCGTCGTGCTGTGTTACGTTGTTTTTTACAGGATGAGTAAACGACAACCAACCAGTACCTGAGTTAAACCTATCGCTTGTATCAAATAGTGGCTCGCCACTTAATTTATCAACAAAAGTGCCGTCTGGTGTATTTTTAAACTCTTTGTACTCTTTACAGTAAGGTCTATCTGTTCGTGCATCAAATGCAACTTTATAAGCATCACTGTTACCTAATTTAAAAGCGCCTAATGCTTTATAAAACTCTTCAGGCGTTGCGTAACCTTGACGGCCATATACCTCAACGCCATTTTCTAAAAACAAAATGGTTGGTGTTGCCCACGTGGCTGACTTAATAGTTAAATTATCAAGTTGGTCAGCATGGCGAAACGACATTGGTATTGTTCCTTTGTAATCATTTGCGACTGCTTTTTTAAACTTTTCACAATATGGGCAGTATTCACGTGAATCAAGTACCACTATTTGCTTTCCTGCTAGTAAAGCAGTGTTATCTACTTTTTCTACAGGTGTTTTATTAAAAACAACACCGGTAGAGTGATCTGGGCAATAGCCATTAGGGTTTTTTTCTAAATAATTTTGATGATACTCTTCTGCCGATACAAAACCTTGAAGCGGTTTAATAACTGTTTCAATTTTGCCATAGCTTGCATCAGTTAAAAGCTGCTGATATTGCGATTTAACTTGCTCAGCTACTTTAGCTTGCGCATCAGTAGTCGTTAATACAATTGAGCGGTATTGCGTACCAATGTCGTTACCTTGGCGATTTTTTTGCGTAGGGTCGTGACTTTCAAAATAGTTTTTTAAGAGATCTTCTGCTGAAATTATATTGCTGTTATACATAACTTGTACAACTTCAGCATAATTGTTCTCGTCAAAACGACGAGACTGATCAGTAATGTTTCTGTAGGTAGCTTTAAAGCCATTGCCGTCAGCGTACCCCGATTCAGCATCAATAACGCCATTAAGCGCTTCGTAGCGTTTTTCGGCTCCCCAAAAACAACCCGATCCAAGTACAATGGTTTCTACATGCATGGTGGCTTCTACATTACTGTGCTCAACCTTTTCCATAGATAAAGCAAAGCTGCCTGCGCTAAATATAATAGCAGCGCCTGATAAATATAATAAATGCTGGTGTTTCATAAAGTACCTCTTAAACAAGTGCGTGCTAACTAAGACCTCCTTATCCTAATTTTCATTTCAACCTAATTACTTATTTAGTACGAAGCGTATTAAGTTTTGGTCTTCAATAAGTTAAATACGATTAATTGAATATAAAACTACTCTTAAAGTAAGTTGGGCAATAAACATAACCACTTAGTCGCAATGGTGTAAATAAATTAATAAAACTGTGTTACGTTTAAATTATGTTGTACAAATAGGTTTATTTAATGAAGCCAGCTCATCATATTTATGCATTAACAAACAGTAGTTTACTGTTTGATGCATCGCATTTAGACGCTACAGATATACTATCTATTCAAAAGAAAATTTGGGCTCTAGCTAGCCACTGTAAAAGCACTGATGAATTTAGCGATTTGGTGCCCGCCATGAACTCGCTCACTCTTTATTTAAAATCAGATAAACACTTAAATAAGTGGTTACGAGTGCTACCTTCGCTGTGGAATGATATTAAAACGAGTACTTTTAAGGGGCAGCATCACTTAATCAAAACCACATACAAGGGTGAGGACATTAATTACGTGGCTCGCTATCATAATTTAAGTGCCGATGAAGTTATTAATATTCATAGTAAAACCAAGTACCACGTTTTATTTTTAGGCTTTCAGCCCGGTTTTGCTTACCTACATGGCTTAAATGAGCAATTACATACACCAAGACGTGATGAGCCACGCATTAAAGTTCCTAAAGGCTCTGTTGCTATAGGTGCTGCACAAACCGGCATTTACCCCGCAGATACCCCAGGTGGTTGGCATATAATAGGTCATACAGATACTGCTTTGTTTGATTCGACCTCTGAGCAACCTTGTTTAATTCAACCAGGCGATACGCTTGAATTTGTTCCGCACGTTAATAAAGGAGCAAATCATGATTAAAGTACTTAAAAGTGGTGTATTACTTACAATTCAAGATTTTGGCCGTGAGGGCTACCGCCATTTAGGTGTAAGCAAAGCGGGTAGCTTAGACCCTATTGCACAAATCATTGCTAATAGATTACTTAACAATAACGACAATGATGCCGTTTTAGAAATAACTGTGGGTTTGTGCGAACTGGAATTTACCTGCGACACAGTAATTGCGCTTCATGGTGCAGATTTGCAAGCAACCCTTGATGGACATGCAATTTATCCTGGTTGGACATACGCAGTAAAAAACAAACAAGTCCTAAGTTTTGCTACTGGTAGAGCAGGCTTAAGAGCTTATTTAGCAGTGAAAGGCGGTATACAAAATGCTGAAGTTATGGGTTCTAAATCTACAGATTTAAACGCATGTTTTGGTGGTTTTGAAGGTAGATCTCTCACCTCTGGTGATAAAATACCTATTACTCCTTATTATGGAGAGTTTAAAAAGGTAGGCGCAATTGCTCCCGCCCAGCGCAAACTTATACGCCTGCATCCAAGTCCTCATGCCGACTTATTAGGCGAGACTTTACTTAGCAACTTTGTGTCTACCGCTTTTAAAGTCAGCAATAATAGTAACCGAATGGGTGTAAGGCTTGAGCATAAGAATAATTTGGGGCATTCGCACTCTTTGCCATCATTAGGGGTAAGCCCTGGGAGTATTCAACTCCCACCAAGTGGAGAGCCAATTGTGTTACTAAATGATGGCCAAACTACAGGGGGCTACCCTCTGCTAGGGACTGTTATTGAAGCCGACTTACGTCAATTTGCACAGTTTAGACCTTTAGATACTGTTGAGTTTAAATATGTAACGTTTGAAGAAGCAGCAAAGGCGAAGCAGAAACTTGACGGACACCTACATCAATTGAGCCTTGCACTTAAAAATACATTATAAAAATATTCTAAAAATAAATAGGAAAACTATGTTCGACTTAAATTTTTGGCCCTGATAATCGTTTTATGCTGGTTGTTTTGTATTGTGTAGGTATGGCATTTTTAATTGGAGGTTATGGGCGCAAGCCCTGCTCCATTAGTTGCGCTCGGCATGTATAGCGGCTATTGCAGTATGTTAATGACGCCTATGGCAGCAAATTAAATATTATTCCTGCAGCTCTTTTAGACTTAAAAAATAAGTACTATGTAATTAAGGTTCAAATTCAGACGGCAGTTACCTTACTCGCCGTTAATATTATTTTAATGTATAGCTTGGTGTGTAATGACTAAATCAACTTCTTCTATGGCGTGTGTATTAATTACCGGCTTTGCGCCTTTTGGTAGCGAAACTATCAATCCTTCTTGGCAAGCAGTGCAAAAACTTGATGAAACTATCATCATGAAACACAAAATATATACACTAGAACTTGCCTGTGAGTTTAATACGTCTATTAGTCAGCTTATAAACGCCATTGAGTCACATAATCCGGCGGTTGTTTTATGTATAGGCCAAGCCGGTGGGCGCAGCGAAATATCAATTGAGCGTATTGCAATAAACGTTGACGATGCACGTATTAAAGACAATGCAGGTAAGCAGCCTGTCGATACACCAATAGAAAAAAATGGCCCTGATGCCTATTTCACAAATTTACCAATAAAGCGTATGTTACAAGCACTGCACAACAGCAATATACCTGCTTCCATTTCCAATACGGCAGGTACGTATGTATGCAATCATGTTATGTATGGCCTTATGCATTACATAAATGATCATTGCGCTGTAATGAAAGGTGGCTTTGTGCATATTCCTTATTTACCAAGCCAAGCTGTGCACCACAATGGCGCACCAAGCATGTGTGAAGACACTGTTATTAACGCGCTAAAAGTGATGATTGCACAAGCTTTGAACAATAATAACGACGTAAAAATAGCAGCAGGCACTACGCATTAACCACTTTGGTGCGGTTACATATAACTTGGTGCATAAATTATTCTTAATTAATTATAAAAGCTATGTGACTTGAGTAATTTTTTCTGATAAAACAAGGTTTCGCAGCACAGCAAATTGGCTTTGCTGCACACATAATAGGAATGAGGAGTTACTATGTGTTCAATTTTTGGGGTATTAGATATTAAATCTGATCCCGCTCAATTGCGTACCCAAGCAATTGAAATGTCAAAGCTGCTTAGACACCGTGGCCCAGATTGGTCTGGTGTATATGCATCTGAAAAAGCTATTTTAGTACATGAGCGTTTAGCTATTGTTGGTGTATCAAGCGGTGCACAGCCTTTATACAATCCTGAAAAAACAAATATTTTAGCGGTTAATGGCGAGATTTATAATCATAAAGAACTTGCAGCAGAGCTAGATGTTGATTTTACTTTTCAAACTCAATCAGACTGTGAAGTTATTTTAGCGCTTTATAAACAAAAAGGATCTGACTTTTTAGATGATCTAAATGGCATTTTTGCATTTTGTTTATACGATGAAGAAAATGACGCTTACTTAATTGGCCGTGACCATATTGGTATTATCCCGCTTTACACTGGTCACGACGAGCACGGTAACTTTTACGTTGCTTCAGAGCTAAAAGCACTCTCTCCAATTTGTAAGCATATTGAAGAATTTCCACCAGGGCATTACCTGTACAGCAAAGATGGCAAAATCACGCCTTATTACAAGCGTGATTGGGAAACATTTGATGCAGTTAAAGATAACAGCGCACAAGCGCAAGACGTTAAAGATGCATTAGAAGCGGCCGTTAAACGCCAGCTAATGTGTGATGTACCATACGGTGTATTACTTTCTGGTGGTTTGGACTCATCGGTTATCTCTGCTATTACCCAGCGTTTTGCTGCCAAACGTATTGAAGATAACGATGAAAGCGATGCATGGTGGCCTAAGTTGCATTCTTTTTCAGTAGGCCTTGAGGGTTCACCTGATTTAGCCGCTGCCCAAAAAGTAGCTGACATGATTGGTACTATTCACCACCCTATCATTTTTACCATTCAAGAAGGTATTGATGCACTGCGTGAAGTGATTTACCATATTGAAACGTATGATGTAACAACGATTCGTGCCTCTACACCTATGTACTTAATGGCTCGCCAAATTAAAGCAATGGGCATTAAAATGGTGTTATCTGGCGAAGGTGCTGATGAGCTATTTGGTGGTTACTTATACTTCCATAAAGCCCCTAACGCACAAGAGTTTCATGAAGAGCTAAACCGTAAAGTATCAAAACTGCATATGTTTGATTGTTTACGTGCTAATAAATCAATGGCAGCATGGGGCGTTGAAGCACGTGTACCGTTCCTTGATAAAGAATTTGTTGATGTTGCTATGCGTATCAACCCTGAAGCCAAAATGTGTAAAGATGGCAAAATTGAAAAACACATTTTACGTGAAGGTTTTGATGGCTACTTGCCTGATGAAGTTTTATGGCGCCAAAAAGAGCAATTTTCAGACGGTGTTGGTTACAGTTGGATTGATACGTTAAAAGAGTTTGTAAATGAGCAAGTGAGCGATCAAGAGCTTGCAAATGCTAAATTTAAATACCCTATTAATACGCCAGATTCAAAAGAAGCTTACTACTACCGTACTATTTTTGAATCGCACTTTCCTGGTGATGCATCAGCTAAATGTGTACCACATGGTAAATCGGTAGCGTGTTCGACTCCTGAAGCACTTGCATGGGACGCATCGTTCCAAAACAATGCAGATCCATCAGGTCGTGCTGCGGGCGTTCATAACGACGCGTATGCAAGCAAAGGATAACACTCTTTGTTTAACGAAGCGTAAGCCCAAATGGCTTACGCTTCGCTTTATAAATCTCACTTCCACCGAATCTGTTTTTTATAGCCCTGCAAATAACTTAAAAGGCTCAAGTGCTTTAATTGTTATTTATAAAATTGGGTTAACATCAAAAACAATGCAATATATTGCATCACAATCAAACCACCCTGCTACCGTATTTTTAAATCAAAATGAGATAACTAAACGCCATTGTAATATTCGCTGGTTCAACCAAACAAGTGAAATTAAACGCTGTGGGCATGGTACTTTAGCGGCCGCTAATTTTTTAATAAAGTATTTTGGTTATTGCCCTGAAGTATTTATATCAATGAGTAATGAGCGTTTTGCTATAAGAGTAAAAAAACAACGCGCCCAGTTGTTAGTAAAAAGTATAGAGCCTAAAAAAAGCGAATTAGCTAAAGGTGAGTTAAAAAGTGTGTTTTCCTCAGTAATAAAAGCAGCCTACAGTACCGGTGATAAAAACGGTTATACCGTCGTGCTATTTAATGAAGAATTTAATAAAGAAGTTGAAAGAGACGATTTAAAAAGCTTACACGTTGATTTTAAAGCTTTGAGTAAACTCCACAAAAATGCAGTAATTACTCTTAGTATAAAAAATAAAGACAAGAAATATGCCATAGCGCGTTTTAGATATTTTGCCCCCCAGTTTGGCGTAAATGAGGACAGTGCAACGGGCTCTGCGGTATCTGTTATTGCCCCACTTCTATTTAGACTGCATGGTTTAAATAAAGCTAAGCTTATACAGCAATCAAATAATGGCGCATTGCTAAACTATGAGTTTAACAATGCCCAAGTTGTCATTTACTAGGGCGTGTTGATCTTTGCGAATTGAAATTTGTTCAATCTAGGGGCGATTAAATCGCGGCGCGAGGTTTGTAACCTAGTGGGCTAAGTAAAAATCGAGCAACAAAGAGTTTATCGCCCCTAGGCAGAACCCGAAGGGCAGCACATGTTTGGCATTTATGCTGCGTTATCGCCTATTTATGTGGAATAACCACACTTCATAGGCTCTGCCTTGCCTAAAAAACAAACATATTGCTGCAAATTCAACTATCAAAGATCAACACGCCCTAAACTTAAGTAACGTTTAAAGCGGTCTTAATAAGCACAAGGCAAAATAGTTACTATCGTCTTGCCATGTTTGCTCTAACTTTAAATTAGCCTGCGCTGCAAGCTGCTTAAACGACTCAAGCGTGTACTTGTGAGAGTTTTCCGTATGAATGCTTTCGCCTGCTATAAAGTCTATTTGCTGATCATTTATAATCACGCTTTGAGTACAATTACTCACTAAATGCATTTCGATACGGCTATGTTGCTCGTTAAAGCGTGACTCGTGGCTAAAATTGTCTAAGTTAAATGTGCCATTTAACTCGTTATTAATACGTTGTAGTAAGTTTTTATTAAACGCGGCGGTTATACCTAATTTATCGTTATATGCATCAAGTAACACTTGGCGCTCTTTTACTAAATCAATGCCAATTAGCACATAGCCATTTACACCACATAAGCGATGGAAATTATTCATAATTTCAATTGCTTTTACAGGTGCAAAATTACCAAGAGTAGAGCCTGGAAAATACACCAGATTTGTTTGACTATCTAAAGCGGTGTCTTTGGTTAGCTGTTTAACCATTTGACTATGTGTAAAGTCTCCTAATAATGGCGAAATTGCCAAATCTGGAAATAACGGTGACAAATGAGCAAGTGAATAACTGAGCATCTCTTCAGAGATTTCAAACGGTACAAAGGTTTTTACGTTTGCCATATGCGCTAATAAATAGGCAACCTTTTTACCCGAGCCACAGCCAGGCTCTATAATAGAGAGGTTTTCAGGTAGCATTTGAGCAATCGACTGCGAATGTTGCTCTAATATAGAAAGCTCAGTTCGTGTTACGTAATACTCTTGTAATGTTGTTATTTGCTCAAATAATGCAGCACCTTTATCATCATAAAAATATTTACACGGAAGCGTTTTTTGTTGTTGAGTTAATCCGCTTATCACGTCGTTTAGAAATTCAGTGTCGGTTATGTTACTTTGCTTAATCGCTGTTACTTGGCTCATACTATATCCTTAGCTAGTCTTATCCCGCTGCACATCCACGCTTGATGCGGGTAATAAAAATTACGATATGTTTGTCGTAAATGGTTTTGAGGGGTAAACACACACCCGCCACGTAGCACCATTTGGTTATTCATAAACTTACCATTGTACTCCCCTGCTACTCCATCAATAGGCTTAAAACCAGGGTATGGTAAATATGCACTGTTCGTCCATTGCCAACACGCATCAGTTAACTGGTTTATTTCAGTATCAGTCTTTGCTTGCTGAGGTGTTAGGTCGTTATTATTAATCTCTGTTGAAGCTGTATTTTTAGCTGCATATTCCCACTCAAACTCTGTAGGCAAGCGAGCCTTTACAAAATTAGCATAGGCGCTGGCCTCAAAATAACTAACATGGCAGATTGGTGCACTTAAATTAAGAGGCTGCAATCCATAGTGTGTAAACTCAAACCACTCGTTATTTATGCAATGCCAATATAATGGATGCGTTAAACGAGTGTTTTGAATATGCGCCCAACCGTCGCTTAACCAATATTGTGGATTGCTATATCCACCGGCATTTATAAAGTCTAAATATTCACCATTAGTGACCAATCTATTAGCAAAACTGAATGGATGAATTAGTACTTGGTGTTTGGGGCACTCGTTATCATATGCAAATTCATCGTCGGCATTTGTGCCAATATTAATAATGGCTTGTTCAAAATTGATAAAATTAAGGGGTTTAATATCAGCTGATTTTTTTTGGCTATTTAAAAGCGATGTTTTATATTGAGGAAATAATGGATTTACTGAAAAGTTATATTTGATGTCCATAAGCATTAGTTCTTGATGCTGTTGCTCGTGGTGTAACCCAAGTTCAATAATATCTTTAATGTGCGGGTTAACGTCAGTCTTAAGTAATTCAATCACGCGGCTATCTACATGTTCTCTGTAAGCTAGCACTTCGTCTAAACCTGGCCTAGATAAGCTTCCTCTGTTTGCCCGTTTAAATTGCTCTCCAATCCCATTGTAGTAAGAATTAAAAAGCATTTTATAGTGAGGGTTAAACACTGCGTACTGTTTACAATGAACACTAAGTAAAAATGTTTCAAAAAACCACGTGGTATGCGCTAAATGCCATTTAGTAGGACTGGCATCAACCATAGCTTGTAATTGGCAATCTTCTACAGTGAGTGGCTCAATAATAGCTAGGCTTTCGTCTCTAACGCTGCAAAAGCGTTTAACAAGTACATTTTGATTGGTATCGTTTGTAACGCTTTCACGCATAATAGTATTAATCCTTTGCCTATCTATTTATAAAATATAGCTTAGGGCATGCTGAGCTTTTTGGATTGAAATTTGTTCAATCTAGAGGCGATTAAATCGCGGCACGAGGTTTGTAACCTAGTGGGCTAAGTAAAAACCGAGTAACAAAGAGTTAATCGTCCCTAGAAAGAACCCAAAGGGCAGTGTATGTTTGGTATTTATGCTGCGTTATCGCCTATTTATGGGGAATGACCACACTACATAGGCTCTGCCTTGCCTAAAAACCAAACATACTACTGTAAATTCAATCGCCAAAATTCAACATGCCCTAATGTTGTGTTAAATCATATTCATATTACAACTTGATTAAAGGTGCTTATCGGCTTATAAATTTATAATAGCCTTGAAGAGAAATTTGCTCTTTGCTAGCCGGTTTTTGATTATTCTTACGTGCATGCAAGCATGAAAAATAACGCATAAGCTGTTACCGAACCGCTAAGCTATAAATCTAGGAGCGATTAAATCGCGACTAGACTTAACAAATTTCAATCCTTAAAGACTAACAAGTCCTAATATTTAAGCATTAATTAAGCTACTTAAAAATGATCTTTTTTTACTTAATCAAGTAAATTAATACTTTTAATAGCAAACTAAATTTTAACGTTCACTGAATTTTTAAATTTAGGGCTTTTAAATGAAAGAATCATGAATTTGGCCATATAAACAGCGTTTTAAATACAAATTCATTTACATTTAATATTTAACTCATACACTACTAGCTGTATGATCACGCTTCAAATTAGTTAGTCTTCAAATAATTACGGTATTACTTTTTACTTAATATTTAAAGACTAATGTAATTCGATATGACGCCGAATTTATTTTGGCTTGTTAGGACAACTAAAGAGGTATTGCATGAAGGAAAATCATGACAAATATAGTATTGACAACACGGATTACACCGTAGGTCAGGACAACGTACAAAAGTGGGGGTTTGATATTCACAACCCTGTTTTTGGAACTAGTGCGGGCCTGATTGTCATCTTTTTAATCGCCATACTTGTTACCGACCCACAAACTGCAAAAACAGCGCTTGATAGTATCAAGACCGATATTATTAATAATTTTGATGCCCTATTTATGTGGGCTGCTAACTTCTTTGTACTCTTTTGTTTAGCACTTATTGTTTCTCCTTACGGTAATATTCGCCTTGGTGGTGATGACGCTAAACCTTCTCACTCTCGCGTTTCATGGCTTGCTATGTTATTTGCTGCGGGTATGGGTATAGGCCTTATGTTTTGGGGCGTTGCTGAACCAGTTGCTTACTTTACTGGTTGGTACGAAACACCGCTTAATGTAGCCGCTAATACACCAGAAGCTGCAAAATTAGCAATGGGCGCAACTATGTTTCATTGGGGTCTTCACCCTTGGGCTATTTACGCTGTTGTTGGTTTATCTCTTGCATTTTTTACCTATAATAAAGGTTTACCGCTTTCAATTCGTTCTATTTTTTACCCTATATTAGGTGATAGAGCTTGGGGTTGGCCTGGTCATATCATTGATATCTTAGCTGTACTTGCTACGTTATTTGGCCTTGCAACATCTTTAGGTTTAGGTGCGCAACAAGCTTCTGCAGGTATTAACCATGTATTTGGTACAGAAGGTGGCATTGGCTCTCAAATTCTAGTTATTGCGGGTGTAACACTTTTAGCCATTGTCTCTGTGGTTCGTGGTATTGACGGTGGTGTGAAACTACTAAGTAATGTAAATATGCTAATTGCGTTTTCATTATTATTGTTTGTATGTTTAGTAGGCTTTGCTGTAGCAATGGGTAATGTACCCACTACCGTGATGGGCTATGTAGAAAATATTATTCCATTGAGTAATCCTCACGGTCGTGAAGACGAAACATGGATGCATGGTTGGACTGTGTTTTACTGGGCTTGGTGGATTTCCTGGTCACCGTTTGTAGGTATGTTTATCGCGCGTGTATCACGTGGTCGTACAATTCGTGAATTCTTAATTGCGGTTTTACTTATTCCTACTCTAGTTACTGTTTTATGGATGTCTATTTACGGTGGTATTGCGATTGATCAAGTAGTTAATGGTGTTGGTGCGTTAGGCACTAATGGTTTAACTGATGTACCTTTAGCTATGTTCCAAATGCTTGATGAATTACCTTTATCTAATATTTTATCGTTTATTGCAATTTTATTAGTCTTGGTATTTTTCATTACGTCATCTGACTCTGGTTCATTAGTAATTGATTCAATTACAGCTGGCGGTAAAATTGATGCACCGGTACCACAACGTATATTTTGGGCATCGGTTGAGGGCGCAATTGCAGCTGCTTTACTTTGGATTGGTGGCACACAAGCAATTGAAGCACTACAAGCAGGCGCTGTCTCTACAGGCTTGCCATTTACTATTGTATTATTATTTATGTGTTTAAGTTTAGTTCTAGGTTTACGAACTGAGCCTCGCCCAGTTAAATAATACTTTTAGTAAGTAACACTTTTAATTAGTAACGAAAACGCCGCAATTTTTGCGGCGTTTTTTTGTTTGGTCATTAAAAGCTAGAACCACAGCTCTGAGATTGGAGTATCTACACGATAATGATAACTCAGTTGCGCTTGTAAAAGTTCTGCTGTAGCAAGTGCATCCGTTAACGCATTGTGATTTTGATATGCTGGTAGGGAATAACGCGCACGGCAATCTGTTAGCCTAAGAGAACCTAATTTTGTGTTAAACAATCGCCCTAATAAACCCTGCCTTGCTTTTAGTGCTCTTTTTTCTATTTCCATTGTATCAACAAGTGCAAACTCAATACCTTCTTTAAGCCTTAACAATAACGCATTATTTAAAAAGTGACGTTCTATTGCGGCATAATGCACCACGACAACTTTACCACTGAGCGCTTCAAGTAAAGGCTCTATAATTTGATTAAAGTCGGGGGCGTCGTCCACCTCAGAATGCGTTATTCCATGTATTAAAATAGACTCTTCATGAAGGTTTCGCCTAGGCTGCACAACCCAATGCCGACTGTGCTTACAATAAATGCGCTCTAAATTGAACGACACCAAACCAACACTCACTATATCGTCGTTTTGACTATTTAAGCCTGTTGTTTCAAAATCCATTGCTACAAAAGGCACGTCTTTTATTGCAGCTTTGTTTTGATTATAAGCACCCGCATAAAAGTGTTTTAGGAGTTTATTTTTGGTGCTATTGGCAAGCTCGTTATACCTAGCTTGCCAATCAATTGCTTTATGATTACGCGGATTCATAGGCTACTTTACACCAGAGTTTGCTGTGTAGCTAAATTTTAAATAGCTTTGTGCTTTTTCTAAAATGGCGAATGCCTCTTTTAAGTTTCGTTGCTCGAACGGAGAAAGTAAATGTGGATCTAAGTCGTTATCGGGCTCTTCGCCCTTCTCTATTTGCCACGCTTGATGGCGAATTCGCATCATGGCAATATACTCAAGTGCGTCACGTAAATCTTGCGCTTTACCCTGTGGTAAAAGTTTCGCTTCAATAATGTCTTCTAGTCGCTCAAACGAATTTTGTTTACGCGAACCAATAGCCAATGCGTGCACGCGAATAACATCAGAAAGAGGTGCAGTCCCTCTTCGCTTTAAGTTCATTGAACGCTTATGTTGGCCATTATGCTCCATAACAAAGCCTTTAAAGAAACCTAGTGGAGGTGTTCTATTTCTAGCATTTGCTGCCATATTAGCTAAAAATACGCGATTTACTTTACTTTGTTTTGCTATAAATATTTTAAGCTCGTCGGCCCACTTGGTTTTACCCCACACACCGTCTAAGTCAAAAAATATAGAACTATTAAGCAATGCTTGTGGTTTTGGCTGCGCTATCCAATCTGCAAATTGATCGAACCACTGTGAGCGAGTTTTACGCCATTTTTTAAACGACGCCATAATTTCTCCATCACAGTAGGTGTAACCACACTGTGCTAAACCATCACACACAAAATCGGCAATATTTTGAAAATACGCGTTATGTTTTTCATCGTCATAACTGTCATCTAAAATAAGCGCGTTGTCTTGATCGGTTACAATAAGTTGCTCGTCTCGAGCCATTGAGCCCAGAGCAATAAAACAGTAAGGCACAGGAGGTGGCCCAAACTTTTCTTCTGCTAATACAAGTAGTCTTTGTTTAAATGTACGCCCTATAACAGCCATGGCTGTACCAACCATGTGTGAGTTTGCATCTTCATTCACCATACGAACAAACACATTGGGCAATTGGCGTGCATAATGCGCCAAATCCTCTATTGTTTGTTGAGCCAGTATGCCACGTACAAGTAATAAGCTGCTTTGGGATTCATAACGCAAAATATCAGAGAGGGAGATAACGCCTATTGGGCGTCTTTTCTGTACTACTGGCAAATGATGTAAGTTATCTCTAAGCATGGCAAGTACTGCTTCGAAAATATAGTCATTAGCATCTAATAGTACTAAGTTAGTGGACATAATGTCTTTTGCTTGCGTGTTAAAGGCAAGCCCTTTAGCCACTACTTTAGTGCGTAAATCCCTATCGGTTATTATACCAACTACTTGTCCATCATCTTCTTCTGGGTCATCATTTATGGGTTTATTTACATCGGTTACCAACACTGACGATACCGCCTCTTCGGTCATTAATTTAGCGATATCTTGTATCGTAGAGGTTGCATCTACGGTGACTACATCTCTGTGAATTAATGATTTTACCTTCGCGGTTGTCAGGTCATTGCCATCGGCTTGTTCGACAATAGCTTGATGCAAACGCACGTTACCGTCTGTTTCGAAGTAATCAGCAAACGCATCAAACTCATCACAGTAACGATTAAATAGCTCGACATTTATGCAATATACTAACGTATCTTCAAGAGCAGTTGCAGGAAAACGTACCTTACGGTTCATCAATAAACCCATTTGACCAAATATACCTGCGGTAGCCAAACGATTATACAGCTCGCCATTTCGGCGGTACATTTCTACAGAGCCACTTCTAATTACATACAAATCAGAAATGTCTTGTCCAAAACTCAAGATATCTGTTTTTGCTCTAAAATAAGCCACTTCTACTTGTTGAGCTAGCTCATTAAGCGCTTTTTGAGGTAAGTCATCAAAAGGAGGATGTTGTGCTAAAAATTGTGCGATTTCAACTTGTTCGGCTTGCATAAATCCCTTCCTGTATGCACATTAAAATGACTAAATCTGTTTTGCAGATTAACACTATCATCGGGGTGTGAAAACAATTACTGTACAAATTTAGGCACAAAAAAAGAGCCTAAATAGACTCTTTAAATGTAATACTTATTGTATAAATTTATTTACCGCGCTGAGCGTCTTTTTGGGCTTTTTTAGCTTCTTTACGTTGCTGTAAAACAGCTTGTGCTTCATTACCAATATGGCCCTCACCACGCGCTTGCGCTAATTCTATTTGCTTTTGGCGCTCTGCAAAACGTGCGCGTTGTTCGTCCGTTACTTCTTCAATACAATGATGACAAGAGACGCCCTCCATGTATTCAGGCTTTAACTTTTCGTCTTCTGTAATTGGCATACGACACGCGTGGCATTGATCATAAGAGCCTTTTTGTAGGTCATGATCAACCGCAACGCGATTATCAAATACAAAACACTCGCCTTCCCACATGGTTTCTTCTTTTGGCACTTCTTCTAGGTATTTTAAGATACCGCCTTCAAGGTGATAAACTTCATCAAAACCTTGCTCTTTCATGTAGGCTGTCGATTTTTCGCAGCGGATACCGCCGGTACAAAACATCGCCACTTTTTTGTGTTTCTCAGGGTCTAAGTTTTCTTTTGCCCACTGTGGAAATTCGCGAAAGGTTTTAGTATTTGGATCGACCGCATTTTGAAATGTACCAATTTCAATTTCGTAATCATTACGTGTATCAATTAAAATTACTTCAGGGTCAGATATAAGTGCGTTCCACTCATTTGGCTTTACATAGCTACCCACAACTTTAAGCGGATCTACGCCTTCAACGCCCATCGTTACAATTTCTTTTTTTAGTTTTACTTTAGTGCGGTAAAACGGGCATTCATCGTCGTAAGATTCTTTTGTAACGATGTTTTTTAAATTTGGTTGCTCATCTAGCCATGCTAATAAGTTGTCTATCCCTTCACGTTTTGCAGAAACAGTGCCGTTTATACCTTCGGCAGCGAGCAATAAAGTACCGCGTACTTCATTTGCTTCCATCACTTCTAGTAATGGCTTACGGATAGCTTCAAATTCAGGTAAACCTACAAACTTATACAGCGCACACACTACAAAGTGATCGCCCGTTACATTATCTTTATGAACAACAGTCATTATATTTCCTATTTTGCCTTGTTAGCCAATATTGGCGTCTACCGAATCGTAAATCCGGCGCATATGGGGCGCGTATTTTACGCTTTTTTAGTTTAATTGCAAAAAATAGCGCTATAGATTGGTTTTTACTGTTAGCGACCTAGCTGTGTAAGCTATAATGCGCTGATAAATTTATAGAGTTAATTTGCTCATTTTGGAGAAACACACATTGCAGTTTACTGATCTTGGGATTGATACACGCCTTGAAACACAACTAGCACATCAAGGGATCACCCAGCCCACCGATATTCAAGCGCATGCAGTGCCTACCGCACTTGCAGGGCATGACATTTTCGCTCAGTCTAAAACTGGGTCGGGCAAAACCTTGGCGTTTTTATTACCTGCTGTACAAAGGGTTATGAAACAAAAAGCACTCAGTAAACGCGATCCTCGTGTACTTATTGTTGCTCCTACGCGTGAGCTTGCTACGCAAGTATTTACTCAGCTGCGTTTATTAATTGCTGGTACAGCTATTAAGGCAGTTAAAATACTTGGCGGCGAAAACTTTAATGACCAAATAAAAGCACTTAGAAACGACCCACAATTCGTAGTTGCTACACCTGGGCGTTTAGCTGATCACATTACAAAACGCTCATTGCAATTGAGTGGACTAGAACTGCTTATTTTTGATGAAGCCGACCGTATTTTAGATTTAGGCTTTACCGAGCAGTTAAAAATGATTAACGAGCAAGCTAATCACCGTCTACGTCAAACGTTATTGTTTTCTGCAACACTTGACCATGCACAAGTAGATGCACTATCACGTAACCTATTAAAAAAACCAAAGCAAATTACGCTAAGTGCAGCAAATGAGCAACATAGTGATATTAAACAAACGTTATACCTTGCCGATCACCTTGATCATAAAGAAGCGTTATTAGAGCATTTTTTAAACCAAGATGATGTTGGTCAATGTATTATCTTCACAGCAACGCGTTCTGACACGAGCCGTTTGAGTGAAGCGCTTAATGCTAAAGGCTTCAAATCTGTAGCGCTTGCTGGTGATTTAACGCAAAACAAACGTTTAGATATCATGGATTCGTTTAGTCGCGAAAACTTTAAAATATTGATCACCACCGACGTTGCATCTCGTGGTTTAGATTTGTTGAGCGTAACGCACGTTATTAACTTTGATTTACCAAAACACGCTGAAGAATATGTACACCGCATAGGTCGTACAGGACGTGCTGGCTTTAAAGGAAATGCAATTTCATTAGTTGGCCCAAAAGATTGGGCAAGTTATTTAGCTATTAAAGCATTTTTAAATGACGAATTAAAATTTGCGAGCATAGAGAGCTTAAAAGCTAAGTTTAAAGGTTTAAAAGAGAAAAAACCTGAGGCAGCGTGGGACAAATCTAAAGAAAAAGCCGCCGCTGTTAAAAAGCCTGCATTTAAACGCAAAGCTAAACCTAAAAAGCCTACAGCACCAATTAAAGCACCGATGAACATTGATGGCGATACACCAATGCGCCGTAAAAAAAAGCCTGAGCAGGAATAATTATGAGTTACCTAGGAACCACACAAACATTATTTGTAAAAGAAGTGAGTAACGAAGGTGCTTACTTAGACGGCCATGATTTAGGTGAAGTATTTTTACCAAAACAAGAAATAAAACATGAGCTTGAAGCGGGCGATAGTATTAGTGTATTTATCTTTTTAGACAATGCTAATTTAGCCACAGCAACAATAAAGAAACCACATGCTCAAGTAGGCGAGTATGCCCTACTACGCGTTAAAGAAATAAATAGTATTGGGGCATTTTTAGATTGGGGGCTTGAGAAAGATGTGCTTGCACCTTTTAATGAACAAAAGCCACGCATGCAAGAAGGCCATTCTTATTTAGTACGCCTGTATCTTGATAATGCAAGCCAACGTATTTGTGCCTCAAACAACTTTAATCGTTTCCTATCAAAAGATGAGCCGCAATATACTCACTTACAAGAAGTGGATTTAATTGTTGCTGGCAAAACAGATATTGGCTACAAAGTATTAATTGAAGAGTCGCACTTCGGTGTTGTTTTTTACAATATGGTATTTAAAAGCTTATTTGTGGGTCAAAAGCTTAAAGGCTATATTCAAAAAGTACGTGACGACGGAAAAATTGACGTTGTACTAGAAAAGCCAGGTATGGGAAAAGTAAGTGACCTTGGTGAAACTATTATGCAAAAGCTTAAAAACGAAGGCGGTGTTATTCCACTTGGTGATAAGTCTGATCCTGAAGCAATAAAGAAGATGTTTTCTACAAGTAAGGCTAATTATAAAAAAGCAATTGGTGGCTTATTTAAACAAGAGTTAATAGATATTGAAGCGAAATCCATTCGCTTAAGATCTTAATTATAATTGGCTGTAATTACTAATAATACCTGTTTGTAATTAACCTAAAATATATTTATAAGGCAATGTACATTGCGTATATTGCCTTGAATAATCAAGCACTTCAACTTCCGACTCAAGATTGAGCGGCGCCAAACGAAAAACCTTTTTTTCACATTCTGTTTTTTTATCATCAAGCTTTGATATACATTCACTAACGCTTACATGCTGAGATATGAGTGTATCTTCATTTTTGTAACACAGATGGTGAGCATAATCTTGCATTGTTTTTTTAAAATCAAACATATCGACTGGGTACGTTGGAATTATATCTGTAACGGTTGTTACACCATCGTATGCTTTATTAGAAAAAACGTACTTATTTACTGAAAAACCCGCAATAACAATTACTATAGAACCAAAAAATAACTTCAAAACAAACCCCTACTACATTTTGATTTTATTAATGTAACATAAAACTCACATAAGGTAAGGGGTTTTAGCACTATATGACTGCTTATTGTTAAATTAAGCTATAGAGTTATTAACATCACTAAGCACTTTTACTGGATTATCTGCTTGAGTAATCGGTCTGCCTATAACTAAATAGTCACTTCCTGAATCTATAGCTTGCTTAGGAGTCATTATACGCTTTTGATCACCCGCATCACTCCCTTCAGGGCGTATACCAGGCGTAACAAGCTTAAAGCTATCACCTAACTCTGTTTTTAAAGCTTTTGCTTCTTGTGCAGAGCACACGACACCATCAAGCCCAGCTTCCTTTGCAAGCTTAGCTAAATAGATAACTTGCTCTTGAGCTGATTTATCAACACCTAAACGCTTAAGTTCTGTTTCATCCATACTTGTTAATACAGTCACAGCGATAAGTAATGGGGCTTTGTCACCAAATTGCTCTAGAGCCGATTTAGCTTTGCTCATCATTTCAAAGCCACCAGAAGCATGAACGTTTACCATCCACACCCCCATTTTAGCAGCTGCAGTAACCGCTTTAGCTACTGTATTAGGAATATCATGAAACTTTAAATCTAAGAAAACATCAAAACCTAAATCAATTAACTCTTTAACAAATGCAGGTCCAAAATAGGTAAACATTTCTTTGCCGACCTTGAGACGGCAAGTATCAGGAGAAAGTTGTTTAACAAAGTTTAAAGCAACTTCTTGATCATCGTAATCTAATGCAATAAGAATTTTTTTTGAGTGTTCGAAAGACATAACTATCCTAGTGAATGGCAGTAAAGTTATTAATTATGGGGTTATTAAAATCCGTCTAAGCCTCGACTTGGAACAATGGTTTCCCAATGCTTACAAGAAGGGCAGTTCCAATATATGGTGTAGCTTGTAAAACCACAATGCTGGCATTGGAAATCTGGTTTTGTAGCAATATAAGAGGTTACAAGCTTATCAATTTCGTTAAGTACTTCTTTAGTATTTTTATTTTGGTCACCCATTAATTGCAGTAAAAAACTAAAACCACGAATAGTAGGTTGACGTTTTAAGCTATCAGTTAAAAATTCAAAGGCTTGCTTGGTGTGACCTTGCTCAAGTAATGCTTGGCAATGCTTTATTTTAATTAATACTCCGCCCTTCTCTAACAAGTCACTGACTAACTCGTGAAATTGATGCGTCAAATTCAATTGTTTATAACTGTGTGCCAGCTCATCAATAAACAACGGAGCAAACAAGGTAAATTGTGAGACAAGTTCACGCCAGTAATAAATAGCTTTAACGTAATCTTCTTTTGCGTAAGCAACTAACCCTAACTCGTAAAGCGGACGCACGGCTTTATAATTTAAGCTAATCGCTTTTCTCATTAGTTGGGGTGTATTGTCACTTAAAGCTGACTCACAATAAAAATTAGCAATTGCTTTAAATTGCTGTTCTTTTGAAAATAGTTCGCTATGGGCTTCAAACATGTTGATGCCTTTTTCCCACTCACGGGTTTGCGAATATAAAGTGATAATAGGGTCCAGCGCTTCTACATGCCCTGCTTTAACTAGCCAAACTAAGTGCTCTTCCGCACTATCTAGTAGTCCGGCCATTATATAATCTTCGGCTAATTCTAAACGGCTAGTTGCAGCTTGTTGTTCATTTAAGCTTGGGTGTTTTAATAGAAGTTCGTGAATTTTTATTGCGCGGTCTAATTCACCTCTACGGCGAAACATGGTGGCAAGTGTAGAATAGTGTTCAACCGAGTCGGCTGAAACTTCAAGTAAGTTGATTAAATGCTCTAAGCCTTGATCTTCTTCTCTATCGAGTAGAAATTTTAAGCCTTTGCTATATTCAGAAGTGATCTGACGATTAAGTTGATGAGCTTGGTTTTTAGCACTGTTTTTACCCATAATCCAACCGTAACCAGCGGCAACAGGTAATAGTAAAAACAAAAGCTCAATCATAGTTAGGTGTCTTTATTCGCGGCAAGCTTTTTTTTATCTTTTTCAGGCGCTAATTGCTTTTTTAAGCGGTAGTTTTGCCACTTTAATTGCGAAAACAATTTAAAGCTAATAAAACAACCAATCAAAACACCTAATAAAAAGCAGATACTTATTATTACAGCTAAAGGTAGCGTATTACTGGCTATAATGTAATTTACTTGTACTAACTGTGGGTTTTGTGACCCTAATACAAACGCACTGATAAGGCATAGTGCAACCAGAATAATTTTTAATACCTTGAACAAGTAACTACTCCACTAAGTTAACTAGGCAATGCTTTCATTCACGCGGTCGCGTAATTCTTTGCCTGGTTTAAAATGAGGTACATGCTTTCCTTCAAGCTCAACTGTATCGCCAGTCTTAGGATTACGACCTGTGCGAGGAGCGCGGAAATGCAAAGAGAAACTACCAAAACCTCTGATCTCAATACGATCTGAAGTAGATAATGAGCCGGCCATTTGTTCAAGAATTTCTTTTACAGCATTCTCAACATCTTTCACTGGAACGTGTGCGTGTTGTTCCGCAAGTATTTCTATCAATTCTGACTTAGTCATAGCGTTTCCTTAAAAAGAGATATAGGAAGGGCAAAAAATGCCCTTCCAACTAAAAACTAATTATATATTAGTCTTTTTGTGCATTTGCGAAAGCAGCTGCCATTGCGTTTTCAAACACTGGCTCTTCTTTCTTAAGCTTCTCTAGTACTTCTTTCTCTTCTGCTTCGAAAAGAGCTTTTACAGATAAGCTTAAAGTGCGGTTCTTACGATCAACACCAACGTATTTAACTTCAATCTCGTCGCCTACAGAAACAACAGTAGTTGCATCTTCAACGCGCTCTTGAGCGATATCAGCTACACGGATGTAACCTTCAACGCCTTCGATAAGTTCAACAGTTGCGCCTTTCGCATCAACTTCAGTCACTTTACCTTTAACAATAGCACCTTTTTTGTTTGCATCAAGGTAGTTATTGAATGGGTCAGCTTCGATTTGCTTAACACCTAGAGAGATACGTTCACGCTCTGGGTCAACTTGCAATACGATAGCAGTGATTTCGTCGCCTTTCTTGAATTCACGTACAGCTTCTTCGCCAGGTGTATTCCAAGAAATGTCTGAAAGGTGTACAAGACCGTCAATACCACCGTCAAGACCGATAAAGATACCGAAGTCAGTGATTGATTTGATCTTACCAGTAACTTGATCGCCTTTGTTTTGTAGACGAGCAAATTCCTGCCAAGGATTAGCAATACATTGCTTAAGACCAAGAGAAATACGACGACGTTCTTCGTCAATTTCTAAAACCATAACTTCAACAGTGTCGCCAAGGCTTACAACTTTTGAAGGATGGATGTTCTTGTTAGTCCAATCCATTTCAGAAACGTGTACTAAACCTTCAACGCCTTCTTCGATTTCCACGAAACAGCCGTAATCTGTAAGGTTAGTAACACGACCAGAAAGTTTAGAACCTTCTGGGTAACGACCAGCGATAGCTGCCCATGGATCTTCACCAAGCTGTTTAAGGCCTAGAGAAACACGAGTTTTATCTTTGTCGAATTTTAGAACTTTAACTGCGATTTCGTCGCCAACATTAACGATTTCTGAAGGGTGCTTAACACGCTTCCAAGCCATATCAGTAATGTGTAGTAGACCATCAACACCACCAAGGTCAACGAATGCACCGTAGTCAGTAAGGTTCTTAACGATACCTTTAACTTCTTGGCCTTCAACAAGGTTAGCAAGAAGCTCTTCACGTTCTTGTGAGTTTTCAGATTCGATAACTGCACGACGTGAAACAACAACGTTGTTACGTTTTTGGTCAAGCTTGATTACTTTAAATTCAAGCTCTTTGCCTTCAAGGTGAGTTGTGTCACGTACTGGACGAACATCAACAAGTGAACCAGGTAGGAAAGCACGGATTGAATCAACTTCAACTGTGAAACCGCCTTTAACTTTACCGTTGATAACACCAGTAACAGTCTCTTGCTCTTCACATGCTTTCTCAAGACGGATCCATGCTTCGTGACGCTTAGCTTTCTCACGAGAAAGGATAGTTTCACCGAAACCGTCTTCAATTGCATCTAGTGCAACATCTACTTCGTCGCCTACAGCAACTTCTAGTTCACCAGCAGCATTTTTGAACTGCTCTGCAGGGATAGCACTTTCTGATTTAAGACCAGCATCTACAAGTACAATGTTATTCTCGATAGAGATTACTGTACCTTTAACGATAGAGCCTTGCTCTGCTTCAAAACCCTTTAAGCTTTCTTCAAATAACTGCGCAAAATTTTCTGACATACGAATATACGTCTCATATATTAATACCAATAAGCAACCATGCTGCATGGGGTTGTTAAAATAGCACTGGCATCCTGCTGGCGCATAAAATGTGTTTAGCTTCGTTTAGGAAGCTTACCTTCAGAGATAGCAATATCCAATAAAGTTATTACCTTATCAAACACTTGCTGTGCATTAAGATCGCTAGTATCGATCTCAATAGCATCCTCTGCAGGTACAAGCGGAGCAACGGTGCGATTCATATCGCGCTCGTCACGAGCTTGAATGTCCTGTAATAGACCACTTAGTGTAACATCAAGGCCGCGCGTATTCAACTCAACAAAGCGTCTACGAGCACGCTCTTGTGCACTGGCTGTTAAATATATTTTTAACGGCGCATCTTGAAAAACCACAGTGCCCATATCACGGCCATCGGCAATTAAGCCATTTTCAGTGCGAAATGCACGCTGGCGACGTAATAACGCTTCACGAACGCGAGGTAATGCTGCAACTTTTGAAGCCGCGGCGCCTACTTCTTCATTACGAATAGTAGTGGTTACATCTTCGCCTTCTAAAATAACTTTTCCTGCATTAGTTTGGCTATCTACCAAAAACTGCACATCTAAATTTGCAGCAAGCGGGACAAGCCCTTCTTCATTGTCTAATGCAATTTGGTGATGAAGTGCAGCTAAAGATAAAACACGATAAATCGCACCGCTATCTAATACATCCCACCCTAACTTGTCGGCTAACAAGCGACAAACAGTTCCTTTACCTGAACCACTTGGGCCATCAACGGTGATCACGGGCATTAATAACGCCTGCATTTAAAACCTCCTGCAATGCACACCTAAATAAACCGCGACATTATACGTCAGTTATTTAAATATATCTGCTATTAGTGTGTAACTTTTGTAATTACTTCTAATTAGCTTATTCACTGACTGACGCTAAAACATTGAAAAATGTAGGAAATGTTTTATAGGTACACTTTGGATCATTAATTGTTATTGGCTTTCCACCAACGGCAACCATTGCAAAACACATGGCTATACGGTGATCGTCGTAAGTATCAACAGCAACATCATTAAATGTTTCAGGTGGGGTAATTTCTATAAAATCTTCACCTTCTACAACCTGTGCGCCTACTTTACGAAGCTCAGTTGCCATTGCATATAAACGGTCTGTCTCTTTTACTCGCCAGTTATAAATGTTACGAATGGCTGTTGGGCCTTTGGCAAAAAGAGCAACAGTTGCAAGAGTCATAGCAGCATCAGGAATTGCATTTGCATCTATATCTACGCCATTAAGCTCGCCTTTGCGAACAACTAAGTGCTCATCATACCAATCAATTTTTGCGCCTACTTGCTCCATTACTTTGGCAAAGCCTATATCACCTTGCACCGACTTGGCACCCACGCCCTTAATTTCAATCTCACCGCCTGCAATTGCAGCCGCAGCAACAAAGTAAGAGGCAGAAGATGCATCGCCTTCAACCATTATGCGATCTAATGATTGATACTGTTGACCACCTTTAACTTTAAAGGTTGCATAATCACTGTGCTCAACATTAACCCCAAAACGTGCCATTACATCAAGTGTAATATCAATATAAGGTTTAGAGACTAAAGTACCTTTAATAGTTATTGTTGTATCACCGTTAAATAATGGCGCTGCCATTAATAGAGCGGTTAAAAATTGACTTGAAATACTGCCGTCAATTTCAACCTCACCGCCTTTTATTTGGCCACCCACAATTTTAAGTGGTGGGTAGTCTTTGTGCTTTGTATAAGTAACATCACCACCCAATGCTTGCAGCGCGTCAACCAAGTGCCCTATCGGGCGCTCTTCCATACGTGGCTCGCCAATTAGCTCGTACTTACCAGCAACGGCAGCAAGTACTGCCGTTAAAGGTCTATAAGCAGTACCCGCATTACCTAAAAACAATGGCTCAGTCGGTGTATTAAACACACCACTAACACCCTCTACGGTGGCTACAGTGCGGTCATCATTTAAAGTTACATTTACACCTAATAACTTTAAGGCGCCCAGCATATGGCGTATATCGTCACTATCAAGTAAGTTTTCTACAACGGTAGTACCGCTTGCAAGTGCTGCTAATAATAAAATTCTGTTCGATAGACTCTTTGAACCTGGTAGGGTTACTGTGCCATTTACTCTAGAAATAGGTTCTAAACGAAGCTGCTCCATTAGCTGTGCTCCTTTGCAAAAGCAGCCATAAAGTCTACAAGTGCTTGAACACCTTCAATAGGCATTGCGTTATAAATACTTGCGCGCATACCGCCCACAATTCTGTGGCCTTCAAGAGCGAGTAACCCTGCATCTTTAGACTGAGCAACAAACTTATCATTTAAGCTTTCATCATTAAGCCAAAACGGAACATTCATACGTGAACGGCAATGTTTAGCTACTTTATTGGTATAAAAGCTCGATTCATCAATAAAGTCATAAAGTAGCTGCGCTTTAGCAATATTTTGAACTTCCATCGCTTTTACGCCACCATTACTTTCAAGCCATTGAAATACTTCAGCAGCTAAATACCAAGCAAATGTGGGAGGCGTGTTAAACATGCTGCCTTGTTTTGCTTCTAATGCGTAATCTAAAATGCCTGGCTTAGGTAAGCCTTCACGCTCAAGTAATGTTTTACGAACAATAACGATTGATATGCCCGACGGGCCGATATTTTTTTGCGCACCAGCGTAAATTAAATCAAATTTATTAACGTCTATTTCGCGTGATAAAATAGTTGACGACATATCAGCAACGATCGGTGCAGTTGGGTGGCTTGGTACATCAAAAATTTCTAAGCCGTCAACCGTTTCGTTAGGGCAATAGTGAATGTAAGATGCATCTTCTGGTAACACCCAATCAGCAACCTGTTTAATAGAAAACTCGCCATTGGCATCATTACGCACATCAATAGAGGTTGCTTGAGTAAACTTGTTGGCCTCGTCTGTTGCACTTTTTGACCACACGCCGTTTTCGCAATAAACCGCAGCTTTGCCTTCTTGGTGTAAATTTAATGGCACAGCACTAAACTGACCACGACCACCACCATGCATAAACAGCACTTCAAATTCATCACTGATATTCATTAGGCGACGAAGGCTGGCTTCACATTTAGCTGTAAGGGCTAAAAACTCTTTGCTACGATGGCTTATTTCCATCACAGACACACCTAAATCTTGCCAATCTAGAAACTCTTTTTGTGCTTTTTTCATAACCGCTTGCGGAAGCATAGCTGGCCCCGCACAAAAATTATATTTACTCATTACCTTTGCCTCATTCCAGTAATTTAACTACTTAGCATGAATGCTCAATACCCACCCACTAAACCTTTGAGTTTTAGTGAATGAATATAACTTCACACCCTATTAATTTTTTTCAACAACATTAAAAAAAGCGGCCAAGGCCGCTTTTTCAATATCAATTATTCTGAAGGAGGATTATCATCCGCTACTTCATCAATAACCGTATCTACAGTTTCAACGTCTTCAATATCAATCAAGTCACTTTCTGTAACTTCAATCTCTTCTATACGTTGTAAACCAACTACTTGCTCTTCGTCAATAGTTCTGATCAAAATAACACCTTGGGTGTTACGTCCAACCGTAGAAACTTCATTAACGCGAGTACGTACTAAGGTACCACGATTTGAAATAATCATGATTTCGTCGTTATCATCAACTTGTACAGCGCCAACAACAGCACCGTTACGCTCACTCACCTTGATAGATACAACACCCTGTGTTGCACGGCTCTTAGATGGGTAATCTTCTAGTTGTGTACGCTTACCGTAACCATTTTCAGTTACCGTTAAAATAGCACCGTCAGTTTTTGGTACAATTAACGATACTACGCGTTGATCATCGGCCATTTTAATACCACGAACACCTGTAGCAGTACGACCCATTGGGCGAACACCTTTGAAACGAATCTCAGGGTTACCTTCTTCGTCTAATACTGGGTTACCGTTTTCATCAACAACTGTTGTTTCTTCAGCTTCTTTAAAGCGTACAACTTTACCTGCATCAGTAAACAACATAATTTCGTTGCTACCATCGGTAATATCAACACCAATCAGGCTATCGCCATCATTTAAGTTAACAGCAATAATACCGCTTGCACGTTGACGACTATACGCCGTTAATGGTGTTTTCTTAACTGTACCAAATGCTGTTGCCATAAAGATGTATTTATCTTCTGCGTACTCGCGTACTGGCAATATAGCAGTAATACGTTCATCAGCTTCAAGTGGTAACAAGTTAACAATTGGCTTACCGCGCGCTGCACGACTCGCTAGTGGTAACTGATATACTTTAAGCCAATATAAACGACCGGCCGTAGAGAAACACAATATAGTATCGTGTGTATTTGCAACTAATAGACGTTCGATGAAATCTTCATCTTTCATCTTCGTTGCTGACTTACCTTTACCACCACGACGCTGTGCTTCGTAATCAGACAATGCTTGATACTTCACATAACCTTCGTGAGAAAGCGTTACTACTACGTTTTCTTCGGTAATTAAGTCTTCAAGGCTGATATCGTGAGCAGCTGCATTGATTTCAGTGCGACGCTCATCACCATATTGCTCTTTAATTTCAACTAGCTCGTCACGTATAACTTCCATTAAACGCTCAGGAGTTGCCAAAATATAAAGTAGTTCAGCAATTAGTTCTAATAACGCTTGGTATTCGGTCAAGATTTTTTCGTGTTCAAGACCTGTTAGCTTATGTAAACGCAAATCAAGAATTGCTTGAGCTTGTTGCTCAGAGATATAATATTGACCATCGCGAATACCAAGTTCGCTTGCTAACCAATCTGGACGAGCAACATTGTCTTCACCTGCTTTTTCAAGCATACCTTGTACATTACCTAATTCCCACGGACGCGCTGTTAAAGCAATTTTAGCTTCAGCAGGTGTAGGGGATTTACGAATAAGTTCGATAATTGGGTCAATGTTCGCAAGCGCAATCGCTAAGCCTTCAAGCGTGTGTGCACGGTCACGGGCTTTGCGTAAATCAAATACTGTACGACGAGTTACTACTTCACGACGGTGAATAATAAACTCTTCTAACATTTCTTTTAAATTGAAACATTTAGGTTGGTTATTAATTAGCGCAACCATATTCATACCAAACACAGTTTGTAACTGAGTTTGTGAATACAAGTTGTTTAAAATAACTTCGCCTACGTCACCACGTTTGATTTCAATAACGATACGCATACCGTCTTTATCTGATTCATCACGTAGCGCACTAATACCTTCAATTTTCTTATCTTTAACCAGCTCAGCGATTTTTTCAATTAAACGAGCTTTATTAACTTGATAAGGAATTTCGTGAACGATGATTGTTTCACGGCCTGTTTTTTCATCGGTTTCGATGTCGGCGCGTGCACGCATGTACACTTTACCACGGCCAGTTAAGTAGGCTTGTTCAATACCCTTCTTACCGTTGATAATTGCAGCCGTTGGGAAATCAGGACCAGGAATATAATCCATTAACTCTAAAATAGTTAAATCTGGATTTTGAATAAGTGCCAAACAACCATTTACAACTTCAGTTAAGTTATGTGGTGGTATATTTGTAGCCATACCTACTGCAATACCTGACGAACCATTCACTAATAAATTAGGAACTTTCGTTGGTAAAACATCAGGGATGAACTCAGTGCCATCGTAGTTAGGAACGAAATCAACCGTTTCTTTTTCAAGATCGGCTAATAACTCATGCGACATTTTAGCCATACGTACTTCTGTATAACGCATTGCCGCTGCTGAATCACCATCAACCGAACCGAAGTTACCTTGGCCATCTACTAGCATATAACGCAGTGAGAATGGCTGAGCCATACGAACTATCGTGTCATAAACTGCACTGTCGCCGTGTGGGTGGTATTTACCGATTACGTCACCGACCACACGGGCCGATTTTTTGTAAGGCTTGTTCCAGTCATTACTAAGCTCGTTCATTGCAAACAAAACGCGGCGATGAACAGGTTTTAAGCCGTCACGTACGTCTGGTAATGCACGTCCTACAATTACGCTCATTGCGTAATCTAAGTAGGAGTTTTTTAACTCGTCTTCAATATTGACTGGCAGAATTTCATTGGCGAGATCAGTCATTTGATATCACATTCCTTCAGTATCAGCTCTCAACAACCCGGTATTGGGTATTAAGAGTATTGTTATTATTTCTAACAGCCATGCTATCACAATTAATTTTAATTTACAGGCGCAAAACTTTGCGATTTATCAATTTAGCCCTATATAATGGCCTCAGATTGACGAGGAAGTATTTTATGACCGAACATCAAAATGTAGATCACGCAGAAATAGCAAAATTTGAAGCCATCGCCGAGCGTTGGTGGGACCTAGACGGAGAATTCAAACCTCTTCACGAAATTAACCCGTTACGTTTAGACTTTATAGCAAACAAAACGCAAGGCTTATTCGATAAAGAAACACTCGATGTTGGCTGTGGTGGCGGTATTTTAAGCCAAAGCATGGCGCGCATGGGCGCAAAAGTAACTGGTATCGACATGGGGCAAGAGCCTTTAACTGTTGCTAAGTTGCACAGTTTAGAAACTGGCATAAATGTAGATTACATAAAAGTGCCAGCAGAAGAGTTTGCATCGCAACACCCAGAGCGCTTTGATGTAATAACCTGTATGGAAATGCTTGAGCACGTTCCCGACCCAGCATCTATCATTCATGCCGTAGCTGCACTTGCCAAACCAGGCGCAGACGTGTTTTTTTCAACCCTGAACAAAACACCTAAAGCATATTTATACGCTATTGTTGGTGCTGAAAAGCTTTTAAAAATGGTGCCTGAAGGTACACACGACCATAAAAAGTTTATAAAACCTGCACAGCTTATTACATGGGCAGAGCAAGCGGGTTTAAAAGTTCGTGCAAGTACAGGCCTTTCTTATAACCCACTATCAAAGCAATATACGCTCAATAGTGACGTTAGCGTAAATTACATACTGTACTTCGAGAAGTTAGCTTAATGGCTAACTCTCAAGCCCCCCTCCCCCTTATTGAGTACGATGCATTTTTATTTGATTTAGACGGCACTCTACTCGACACCGCTGATGATTTAGGTGCGGCTTTAAATGCAGTTCTCATTAATAATAAAATAGAGCCTGTTAGTAGTGATGTATACCGTCCTGCGGCATCTAACGGCGCAGGCGCATTATTAGAGGCTGGTTTTAAAGAGTTATGGGACACACAACCTCAAAGCGAGCTTATTAAGCAATTAGTTGACGAATACGCTGCAAACATAGCAAATCACACACATTGCTTCAGCGGTGTTGAATCGTTGCTTATTGCCTTTGATCAGAAAAAGATCAAATGGGGGATCATGACTAACAAACCAGGGTTTTTAACTGATCCTTTAGTGGCAGCAATTCCCGCATTGAAAAATGCTAGTGTAGTAATAAGTGGCGACACCTTAGCTGAAGCTAAGCCATCCCCTTTACCGCTGCTACACTGTGCAAAGCTTATGGGAGTGCAACCAAAACGCTGTTTGTACATTGGTGATGCACAGCGAGACATACAAGCAGGCAAAGCCGCAGGTATGCGCACAGCAACGGCACTTTGGGGTTACATACCAAGTATTGATGAAGCCAACAGCTGGAATGCTGATTTTAACTGGCAAAGCCCAATTGATGGTTTTAACCATATATAGTGCCATGTTAATTAATAAACACTATATATTGTGATTGTGTTAGTTTTTACGCAAAGCTTGCTGATAAAAAAAGCAGTCAAAATTTATTTTTAAAATGCGTAAATTTAGCAGATCATTAGTTGATTTTTGCATATTTCAACTTAAATGATTGTTCGAAGGTGAGTGTCTACTAACACAAATACGTTATCCCGAAGTTATCCACAAATAGGGGCAATTATGTCCCTTGCAAAACAACTCAGACCACACTATCTTGTGATCTCTAAATTGAACAACACCAGATATTGTGGCCAAATGTTATTCAATTAAATTCGCAAATATGACGAAACTTATAATAAATGAGTATATACCTTGCCCCGGCGAGGTATAAAGCATTGGTCAAAATACATAATTCCCAAGGAATACAGGCAAATGAACCAACAGTTATCTGTAAGCAAACGTGACGGGCGTAAAGAGCCTCTTGATCTGGATAAGATCCATCGCGTTATTGAGTGGGCCGCCGAAGGTTTAAACAACGTTTCGGTTTCGCAAGTTGAATTAAAGTCGCACATTCAGTTTTACGACGGTATTCGTACTAAAGACATTCACGAAACCATCATTAAAGCAGCAGCGGATCAGATTTCAAAAGAATCGCCTGATTACCAATACTTAGCTGCACGTTTAGCTGTATTCCATTTACGTAAAAAAGCGTACGGTCAATTTGAGCCACCACGTTTATTTGACCACGTAACAAAAATGGTTGGCGATAAACGCTATGATGCTCATTTACTAGTAGATTACACAGAGCAAGAGTTAGATGAGCTTGATGCATACCTTGATCATTCTCGCGATCTTAACTTTAGCTACGCTGCTGTAAAGCAACTTGAAGGTAAGTACCTCGTTCAAAACCGTGTATCGGGTGAAATATACGAAAGTGCACAGTTTTTATATATTTTAGTTGCAGCAAGCTTATTTTCAGATTACCCACGTGAAACACGTACTGATTACATTAAACGTTTTTACGATGCAGTATCTTTATTTAAAATATCTCTACCAACGCCAATTATGTCGGGTGTACGTACGCCTACTCGCCAGTTTAGCTCATGTGTATTGATTGAATGTGGCGACAGCCTTGATTCAATCAATGCAACGTCGTCAGCTATTGTTAAATACGTTTCACAACGTGCGGGAATTGGTATTAACGCAGGTAGAATACGTGCGCTAGGTAGCCATATTCGTAACGGCGAAGCGTATCACACAGGTTGTATCCCTTTTTATAAGCACTTTCAAACAGCGGTTAAAAGTTGTTCACAAGGTGGTGTACGTGGCGGCGCAGCAACATTATTCTACCCGCTTTGGCATTTAGAAGTAGAGAACCTACTTGTACTTAAAAATAACCGTGGTGTAGACGACAACCGCGTTCGCCACCTAGATTACGGCGTACAGTTTAATAAATTAATGTACTCTCGTTTAATTAAAGACGACTACATTACGTTATTTAGCCCATCAGATGTGCCTGGCCTTTATGATGCATTTTTTGAAGACCAAGCTGAGTTTGACGCACTTTACGTTAAATACGAACAAGACGAGTCTATTCGTAAAAAACGCATTAAAGCCATTGAGCTTTTCTCAATGTTTGCGCAAGAGCGTGCAAGTACTGGTCGTATTTATTTACAAAATGTGGATCACTGTAATACACACAGCCCATTTATTTCTAAAGTTGCGCCAATTCGCCAATCTAACTTATGTTTAGAAATTGCATTGCCAACTAAGCCACTTAATAACGTGAATGACGAAGAAGGCGAAATTGCCCTTTGTACACTTTCTGCGTTTAACCTAGGTGCAATAGAGTCACTTGATGAGCTTGAAGAGCTAGCTGAACTTGCAGTACGCGCACTTGATAACTTACTTGATTTCCAAGACTACCCTGTACCGGCTGCCAAAAATGCAACTATGGGTCGTCGTACACTAGGAATAGGCGTAATTAACTACGCATACTACCTAGCTAAAAACGGTAAACGTTATTCAGATGGTAGCGCAAATGCATTAACACATAAAACCTTTGAAGCTATTCAATATTACTTAATGAAAGCATCAAACGAGCTTGCTAAAGAGCGTGGCGCATGTCCTAAGTTTAACGAAACAACGTATTCACAAGGTATTATGCCAACAGATACGTACAAACGTGATTTAGATAAAATTTGTGATGAGCCACTTCATCTTGATTGGGATACACTACGTGCAAGTATTAAAGAGCACGGTATGCGTAACTCAACACTAAGTGCATTAATGCCATCAGAAACATCGTCGCAAATCTCTAACGCAACTAACGGTATTGAGCCACCACGTGGACATATTAGCGTTAAAGCAAGTAAAGACGGTATTTTAAAACAAGTTGTTCCTGAGTATGAGCGTTTAAAAGATCAGTACGAGCTACTATGGGACATCCCATCAAACGATGGTTATTTACAGCTTGTTGGCATAATGCAAAAATTTGTTGACCAAACAATTTCTGCAAATACAAATTATGATCCAAACAAGTTCGAAGGCGGTAAAGTACCTATGCAAGTCTTATTAAAAGACTTACTAAGCGCGTACAAACTAGGTGTTAAAACCTTGTATTACCACAATACTCGCGATGGCGCCTCAGATTCACAAGAAGATGCTCCAGAAGTGGAAGATGACGATTGTGAAGGCGGCGCGTGTAAAATATAACTGCTGATTTTTATTTTAAGCGGGCATTTAGCCCGCTTTTTCTGATAGTTTTTTGAGTGATAAACATGTCTTATACTACTTTTAGCCGAAACCATAATAACCAAATGCAAGAGCCAATGTTTTTTGGCCAAACTGTAAACGTATCTCGTTACGACCAACAAAAATACCCAATTTTTGAAAAGTTAATTGAAAAGCAACTGTCTTTCTTTTGGCGTCCTGAGGAAGTAGATGTAAGTAAAGACCGTTTAGACTTTCAAGCATTACCAGATCACGAAAAGCATATATTTTTAAGCAACTTAAAATACCAAACACTGCTTGATAGTGTACAAGGTCGTTCGCCAAACGTGGCTCTACTTCCAATTGTATCGCTACCAGAGCTTGAAACATGGATAGAAACATGGGCGTTCAGTGAAACAATTCACAGCCGTTCATACACGCATATTATCCGTAACGTAACACAAGCACCTGAGCTTATTTTTGATGACATTGTTAGCAACGATAAAATTAGCGAACGTGCTGATGCCGTAACTAAATACTACGATGACTTAATTAACTCTGTATCGCTTTACAACTTATACGGTGAAGGCAAACACGAGATTAACGGTAAAACAGTTATCATTAATTTATTTGAGCTTAAAAAGAAACTTTACCTGGCTATGATGTCGGTAAATATTCTTGAAGCGATTCGCTTTTACGTAAGTTTTGCATGTTCGTTTGCATTTGCTGAGCGCGAGCTAATGGAAGGTAACGCTAAAATCATCAAGCTAATTGCACGCGATGAAGCACTTCACCTTTCTGGTACTCAGCATATTTTAAACATTATGCAAGACGGTAAGGACGATCCAGAAATGGCGATTGTTGCTGCCCAGTGCCGCGACGAAGCGATTAAAATGTTTGTTGATGCTGCAGAGCAAGAAAAAGAGTGGGCTGAGTATTTATTTAAAGATGGTTCAATGATTGGCTTAAATAAGCATATTTTATGTCAGTACGTTGAATACATTACCAATGCACGTATGACTGCGATTGGCTTGCCAGCACAGTTTGAAAATAACAGTAATCCTATCCCGTGGATAAACTCGTGGTTAGTGTCTGATAACGTGCAAGTAGCACCACAAGAAGCAGAAATAAGCTCATACCTTGTTGGTCAAATAGACTCTCAAGTTGATGCATCAGAATTTGGTGATTTTGATTTATAATGAGTGACAAGTCTACTGCAAGCATAACGCTTGCAGAAAACAGCCAGTGTATAGAATTTATCGCTGGCTGCCCTTCTCTTCTACACTGCTTAGAATCCATGAAAATAGACGTCGCATTCCAATGCCGTGAAGGCTATTGCGGCGCTTGTAGAGCAACTTTAGTATCAGGCAGTGTTGAGTATAACGAAGAGCCACTTGCGTTTGTACGTGAAGGCGAAATACTGTTGTGCTGCTGTAAACCCAATGGCAATGTAAGTATTGATCTGAAATAAAAATCAATACTTACATCCATCGTTTATTAAACTTATCAATAGTGTGGAACGAACCGGTAATGTCCGGTAATTTTATAATCAAAAAGCATATCGCTTTTTTGCGGACCACGACCTATATTATGCACAATAAGTGGGTTACCCGTATCTTGAGATAACTCATTAATCACCATACCTATATGAGGTAAATTACCTGGTAACATCCACGTTACTATATCGCCGGTTTTATAATCACTCACTTTGTTGGATTTACTCAATACGTTTGCATGGCGCTCAAAGTAAGCTTGTAAATTTGGAACACGTCGGTGATCTATATTTTTATCAGACTTAGTTAAGCCCCAAATACGTTTAGATGGATACAGCGCAAAGTTTTTTTGCATGTCTTCATGCACGAGTTTCTGTAAATCGATCCCCAACTTTCTGTAACTTCTAATTATTACATCGGTGCACACACCTATATTTTTAGGTACATCCCCACCAGGGTAGCCAATAGAGCGATAAGCGCCGTCGTAAGTCACATCATGAGTTGTACGCTCAAGCAGAGCTGAAACAATATCTTCTTCAAACGATGCTGCATTACTATTAATACACGCTAAAGTAAGTAAACACCCAATAATTCTGTACATATAAACTCCTTTCAACCTAAAATTGAGTTACAGCGTTTGGGCTACGTGCCTAAGCACGTCTATTTTATTGCCTTTACTTGCAAATTGCGTATCCAGCGCATATGCCATTTTTTCAAGCGGAGCGTCGTTATATCCTAAATGTTGGATTTCGCTAATGTAACGCATCATAAACGCGTCTGGACCAAGTTTAAGCCACTGCGCTACATGCACAAGCTCATGAAAATGAACCCTCAAATCTTTTGCAACCTCAGGAAGTAGATAATAGGTATTTTTATACGTGATACCTGCTGCATCCATATCTACAAAATCGCCTAAACCCATTTCTCGCAGGATTGGAAAGTCAGGTTTTGGTATTTTATCAACAACAACGTAAAAGGCATTTTTTAAAAATTCGACAGGATAAAACCCTGCAAACTCACTAGCAAATTTCTCACAGCTAATTCTTTGGGTTTTATATTTAATATTTGTTGCATCAATCCATTGTTCTATTTGTTCGAGCACGTCCTTTCTCCAAAATACTAGCTTAACGCTGTACACATTCTGTAAGCTAACAAATTAATAATAACAAAAGTAAATTAACGAATCTCTTTTTTAAATTACAAAAAGCTGCTAAAAAACCACTTACCCTCTAATCAACTATATATTTGGTAATGTGCTTTAAAAACACAGGTATTGTTACTGTGTCCTTATTAGTAATAACTTGCAATTATTAACTGAATGCAATTGTGTAAATAACGGGTCTGGTAAATTAATAAAACGTCATTACCAAAAATAACGAGTTTACTTATGCACCTAGATATACAAAAAAGCCTTAAAGTAAAACCTGCTCACATCGTCTCATTTATTGTGTTTTTATTAGTTTCAATATCTACGCTTACCGCTCAGGTATATGCCGCTGATGCAGTATGGCCTTCAAAAACCACTTACAAATATGCAAATGTAAACGGTAAAAAGATATTTTACCGAGAAGCTGGCGCGCAGCATAAGCAAACCATTGTACTTTTACATGGGTATCCGTCGTCTTCACACAGCTACCGAGAATTGATCCCACTCTTATCAGGTCGTTATCATGTGATTGCACCTGATTATTTAGGCTCTGGTTATAGCGCACGCCCAAACCCAAAAACTCAAAAATATACTTTTTAATTTCTAGCTCAATACGTTGAAGGATTATTAACAACACTTAAAGTAAAGCGCTACAGCCTTTATATACACGACTTTGGAGCTCCTGTGGGCTTTAGAATGTTGTTAAATAACCCAAATAAACTTGATGCACTTATTGTACAAAATGGTAATGCGTATTTAGAGGGGCTAACCCTACCGAGGCAAGCTTTTTTTAAAGCCGCGAATGAGGACAAATCACAAGCGCAGAGTGATAAAATTTATTCGTTCACGTCTAATAAAGCCATTATTAATAAGCAATATTTACGAGACGTACAAAGTAACCCAGAAGTAATGAGCCCTAATAGCTGGACGCACGATCTTCACTTTTTACAAACTAAATCCGATAGAGTAATTCAAGTACAATTGCTACAAGATTACTACAATAACCTTCTCGACTACCCTAAATGGCAAGCTTATTTACGCAAGTACCAACCAGCAACATTAATTGTATGGGTAAAAACGACCCTGCGTTTATAGCCGCAGGCGCTAAAGCATATTTAAAAGATGTACCGAACGCTGAAATACATTTACTCGATTCAGGACACTTTAGTGTTGAAGAAAAACCAGTTGAGATTGCAAAGTACATTGTGAACTTTATGGATAAGCTATAAATAGCGGAAATAAAAAACGCTGAGGGTATAAACCATCAGCGTTTCATTAAATTGTACTAACTTAAGCTAAATCCAAAGAAATAGTATTTAATATGGGTAACTGTCAGATCAAGTCTGAGCTAGTAAATTTTAAGTATTTAACCTTCTTCTTCAATAAGTGACTCTAGTAGATCGTGTATTTCAGCTTTAAGCTCTTTATCTTCAATTTTATTAGCACTAACCTTAGCATTTTGAAGATTTTTAATAGCCTCGTCTTTTTGACCAAGTTCTAGCTGCAGTGTAGCCATTGAAAAAGAAACTGATGACATGTGATCTTTGTTATTAATCGCAACAGACTTTTCTAATGCTTTTTCATAAGTCGTGATTGCCTCTTCTAGCTCTTCGGTAAAATCAGCCAAAGTTTCCCATTGTACTGGGTGATCTTTTGAGGTATTTTCGTTTTCAATACAAATCGCTTTTAATTGAGCAAATAAAGATTCAAATTTTTCTCGGTTATTTTTGTTAGCCGCCGCCATTAAATCTTCTGCTAGGTCATGTACCGCTTTATATATTTTTGTATTCATCATCACTGGTTATCCTTTAGTGCAACTAAACTAATTTACTGACTCAATTTAGCTAAAATGTATCATTACAGTCATTATAAAATGTATTTAAACAACTGATTTATTTAATTTGGTGTATAGCGTAATAATACATTAATAATGAACATCGCGTAGGCGTTAAACACACTGTAATTAAACTTTATCGCAATTACTCTTAGTAACCTCACACACTGAATAAACTTGCAACCCAATCCAACGTAAAGATGGTCGTAAACACTTTAAGTGCAATGACAACTATAAATAATAAGATGATTGCCGCTTTGGCTTTACTACTTTTGAGGTTGTTCCAATATAATAACTTTGCATTAAATTCTGTTTTTAACTTAGTAACAGCTTCTTTCATAATTACATCCTACTTAGGGATCCCGCTCAGCAACATTTAATAACTACAAAGCTGCCCAAGCAGGTTTCATAATATTTTTCGCCACCTTATAGTAAAGCATTAAATAAAGCCTGTACTATATAAAATGTAACAAGGGGTTTTAACTTAAGTTATTGTATCTAACTTTTTTACACACCCAAAAAGCAAACACTGGGGCAATTCAGTAGAGCGTTAATAATAAATTTGGTGCTACACTAATACCTAACTTAAATGTGTTAACAGCCAACTAAATTAGCAAATTATGAAAGAGTGCAACCAGTGTGGTAAATGCTGTATTAAATATGGTGGCGGCGACTTAAGCGCAACGAAAGAAGAAATAGGTTTATGGGAGCTCTTTAACCCCGAAATTTATGAGTACGTTAAAAACAACGAAATTTGGTTTGACCCAAAAACAGGCTTAAGACTTCAAGTGTGCCCATTTTTAGAAATTGCGCCTAAAAAGGAGCCTCTCGCTAAAAATATGTATACCTGCAGTATTTACCTTGACCGTCCAGAAGACTGCCGTCACTACCCTAGCCTTATTTCAGAGATGATCCGCGACGAATGCGAAATGATTGAATCTATAGATATAACAAACCAGACAAGAGCGCAGCATAAACTAGATTTGATAATGATAGATAGCCGCTCTTAAATACCCAGATAAACCTGCAGCGCTATGAGTCTCGCACTTAAATAAATAAGTATTTCTATTAACATACCTATTATTATAATTTTTATAAAATTGGTTTAATCGTCATTTTTAGATCATTCATCGCAAAACACAAAGTTATACTATAACATTGTTGATTCACTGATTTTGCGGTGTTATATTATATCACAACATAATAACCGCGAACCAATATATCCATGACAAAGTTAACATTAATCTCCTCTGCTATTTTTTCTGTTTTATGTTCTCAATCAGCTTTGGCTGCCACTGTTACTGGTAAAGTAATGGATGATAAAAATCAACCAATCAAAAATGCCTCAATTCATGTGCATGGCAAAAACCAAAGCGTTAAAAGTAATGATTTAGGCGAATTTGCTATAGAAATCGATGCAAATAGCCAATTACATATTAGTAAAGACAACTACGTAGACTCTCGTATTGCTGTAAGCGAATCTTCAAATAATCTGTCTGTGTCACTTAAACCAACATCAGTTGAGACAGTGGTTGTTTATGCCTCTGCACTTCATAAAAATAGCCTCGAGATGATATCGCCAGTAAGCGTGCTCTCAGGTGATGAATTAAGAAATAAATCTAAACCAACTCTTGGTGAAACGCTAAAAGGTTTACCAGGCGTAAATGCAAGTTACTTTGGCCCTGTATCATCAAGCCCAATTATTCGTGGTTTAGATGGCCCTCGCGTTAAAATCACACAAAACGGATTAGATGCCAGCGATGCATCACGTATTGGCCCAGACCATGCGACATCAAGCGATAGCCTAGCAGCAGAACAAATTGAAGTATTACGTGGCCCAAGTACCCTACTTTATGGCTCTGGTGCAATTGGCGGTGTTGTAAACGTGGTTGATAACCGCATTCCTACAGACAATATCGACGAGCTTACGGGTGCTGCTGAATACAGCCACGATACAGTGTCAAACTCAAACACAGTAGCTGCAAAACTAGAAACAGGTAATGAAGGCTTTAACTTTCATTTTGATGGCACTAAGCGCAGTGGCGATGATTACCAAACACCTACCTTCACTATTGCCGACGATGATGGCGATGTAGAAACAGAGAATTCTGTAGAAAATACTTTTATTGATAGCGAAACACTTAACTTTGGTACTAGCTATGTTGGCGATCATTTAACGATTGGTTTTTCGTACGGTAGCATTGATACCGATTACGGTATTCCTGGGCATGAGCATCATCACGATCACGAAGGTGAAACTGAAGAAGAGCATGCAGAACATGAAGACGAAGCAGCTGAAGAGCCGGTTTATGCACATTTAGAGCAAGATCGCTGGCAAGGGCTTGTAAGTTACGCCCTTCATAATAACTGGATTGAAACCATCAACCTACGTGTTGGCTACACAGATTACTCGCACAGCGAAATTGAAGATGGCGAAATTGGTACTACTTTTAAAAATAAAACGACTGAAGCACGTTTAAATGTAGAGCATAAGTTTGCTGATTGGCACGGAATGATGGGCTATCACTACAGCGATTCTGACTACGATGCAATTGGTGAAGAAGCCTTTACACCCGCAAGTGTAACTACAACTAACGCATTATATTTACTAGAAGAGCGTGAATTTGGCGACATTACAATTGAACTTGGCGCACGTGTTGAAGATTACAAAATTGAAAGCCAAATCACGGCACACGAGCATAGCCACGATGAAGTAGAAATAGATCACAGCGACGAAGAAACCATTGGGTATAATGAAAGTTTTACCAATTTAAGTGCCTCTGCTGGTGCAATTTGGCAATACAAGCCAGGTCATAGTATCGCTACAAGTATTTCTCATTCAGAACGAGCACCGCTTTCGGCAGAACTTTTATCTAACGGTTTACACATTGCAACTGGCACGTACGAGCTAGGCCTTGGTTACAATATTGAAGATAATGAAGCGCATTTTGAGCCAGAAAATATCAAGCAGGAAACTTCAACAAACTTAGATTTAAGCTTTAGACGCTTTAGCGGTGATTTTGGTTACACCGTTAACTTTTTCTATAACGATATCAAAAACTTTTATTTTCAAGAAAATACGGGTTTAGTTTACGATGAAGAAGATGGTTTAGAATCAGCTATTGGTGCACATGACGATGCTGTTGCGGTTTATCAGTTTACAAGTAAAGACGCAGAGCTTTATGGCATTGAGTTTGACGCGCATTACCAAGTAACACCAAGCGCTATGGTTAAAGTATTTGGTGACTCAACTCGTGCAAAACTAAAAGACGACGAAGGTAATTTACCACGTATCCCTGCCAATAAATTAGGCTCTGAGTTACAGTACGATTTAGGTGACTTACAACTAACATTAACGGGTACTCATTACTTTGATCAAAACGATGTAACTGCCTTTGAAACTCAAACTGATGGCTATACGTTATTTGATGCACAAGCTAATTACCAATTAGGTTTAGGCAGTGTCGATGCACAGCTGTATATAAACGTTGATAACATTACTGATGAGTTAGGTTTTGTACATAGCTCATTTATTAAAGATAAAGCCCCACTACCAGGCAGAAACTTCCGCTTTGGTGTTCGTGGCTATTTTTAATAATTAAAAGTAGTTTTAGTTTATAAACCGCATTTTATTAATGCGGTTTTTTATTTTTAGAATATATAATATCGATCGGCAATAATACTTGATCAATTCAAGGGATTAAACTTTGCGCTAACTGCGTAAAAAATTATGATATACGACTGCATGGATGCAAAAGGTAGAGCAATGCAGGAGCAATTAGTGATAACAATTAGTTAAAAAAGTTTTTGCCTTGTTATCAACCCTATTTTCTTAGCGCAAAATAGATCACTTAATTAATCGAATTGGTATAAAACACTTAGATTACAGACACAAAAAAGCCGTATTCAGATTGAATACGGCTTTTTAAACTCTTAATTTTAAAATTTATTTAAATTAAGAAATGATTTCGTGTAGTTCAACGTCAAATACAAGCGTTGAGAAAGGTGCGATTGCAGCACCTGCGCCACGTTCACCATAAGCAAGCTCATGAGGAACGTAGATACGCCATTTAGTACCTACAGGCATCATTTGTAATGCTTCAGTCCAGCCTTTGATCACGCCACCAACTGGAAATTCAGCTGGTTGACCGCGCTCGTATGAGCTATCAAACACAGTACCGTTAATTAGTGTACCGTGGTAATCAACACGTACTGTAGACTCAGCTGTTGGCTTTTCGCCTTCGCCAGTCGCTAGTACTTCGTATTGAAGACCAGACTCAGTTACTGTGATTTCAGGACGTTTTGCGTTTTCTTCTAAGAATGCAATACCTTCGGCAGAAAGTACTTTAGATTCTTCTTCACGACGAGCTTGGATCTCTTCGTTAATCTTTTCGAATGCAGCTTGAATCTCAGGGATCTCAACTTGAAATGCGCTACCAGCGTACGCATCTTTCATGCCTTCAAATACTGAATTTAGGTTTAAGCCTTCAAAAGGATTAGACTTAAGTTGCTCACCCATTTGTAAGCCAATACCGTAACTTGCTTTTTCAGCATCTGTAGTAAAATTATCTGACATAATGTGTTTTTCACGTTTTGTTAGTTAAAAGACACTTATATGCTATCACAAAATAAACCCCGTTTGGGGCTAGTTTTTGCTGAGTTTTAGCTTAATTAGGCCAACAATATAACTACAAAGCGGTAAAGTGAATAAAATTCCAACAAGTAAAGGAATAGCTAATAATCCAGATTCACCAGACAATAAAAATGGCACTGCAACTAAGCCTACTAAACCAATAAAAGCAGAGCCAATTACTGGCCAATGTTTATCATATTTAGTAATAAGATGGGCAGCCAAAATATTAAAACCAAGACCATAAGCAAAAGCGGTAATTAATGGATATTCTGGCTGTGCGTCGACCGCCATTTTTGCCAACAAGCTAATAGCACTTTGATAGCAGTAACCAAATACCACCCATAATAAAAGATGTTTTATTAATAGCTGTGAGGTTGATAGGTTCGTTGCTTTAGTCATTAATTAAACTCCACAAAGCAAAAAACCGCCTATAAGGCGGTTTTTTTAAATAATGGTGGAGAGATAGGGATTTGAACCCTAGATGGGCTATAAACCCATGCCGGTTTTCAAGACCGGTGCATTCGACCACTCTGCCATCTCTCCGTACGGCGCGAATAATATGGTTAAACGTGTTACTTGTAAAGAGCTAAATATAAATTATATCGTAAATAATAATTAAACGATTAAAAACAAGTCACATTGCTCTTTTGTTAAGCTAATTACTTCAACACGCTTATTAATTCAATACTCAGTAATATTGTTTAGGCCTGCGAGCAATCCAAGAACAAATTAAACAAGCCAATAAACTCAATGCCGCGAATGTTACACTTTGAAAAATTAAGTCAAATCGATTTAAATCATCACTTGGCACTATTACAAACATAAAAGCGGGGAGTACACTTAGCGCTAAAACATAACAACACACTTTAAATGCCCGTCCAAAGTCAAAACGTTTAGACTGTTGCATCCACAAAGTTAACAGTATTAGCATACCTATTGCAGAGCCTGCTATAAAATGCGCTGCATTTGTACTCATTGCAACATACAAGGTTACAAAAGCACCAACAATTCCCCAAATTGACCACGCAAGCCAGTTTTCTTTTTCCTGTAAAAATAAATTTCCCATTGTTTTCGTCTTCTTTATCGTTATTTTTATTAAGACTTTCCATAATGTATCAAAAAACAACCGATTAAAAAACAAACTGAAGAAGAATTATTAACTTTTGTGCTTCCAAGCGCTTCTCACAGCCAAACCACTAACTCTTTTATATTACTCTTAGTAACCTTAATGAATTATGACTATGCAAATTGCATAAAGTTCATACTATTTCACAAATTACTAAAATAATGTTCTGGTTTATGGCGAGGTGACTTTTTACACTCGACTTGAGGAGTACCTATGTATAAGTACCCTACAATTTCATCTTGCTCATGTAAGTTAAGCGCTTTTTTGACTGCTCTACTTTGTGCAAAGTAACCTGTGCGCCAAACACCACCTAAACCTTGAGCAAATGCAGCTTGTTGCATTGCTAATACACTGCAGCCTGCACTTTGTACCTGCTCGATACGAGGAACTTTTGGGTGTTCTTGATATTTAGCAATTGCTATTACAATCATAGGCGCACGAAGGGGAAGCTCTTTAGCACGGTTAATTACTTTTTCTGTCTGTTGCTCTGCCACTGCACTTTGATGGTAAATTTCACCCAGTTTATTGCGTGCATCACCTTGAGCAATGATGAACTGCCACGGTGCTATACAGCCATGATCAGGAACACGTAATGCTGCTTGCTTAATTATGTCGAGCTGCTCAGGCGTAGGGCCCGGCTCTGTTAGTTTAGAGTCTGATTGGCGAGTAAGTAAAAGCTCGATAGCGTTCATAACGATTCCTCAAAATTCAAAACGATAGAGTAACATTTAAAACCTTAAATAATAAATACCGAGAAATTAAAATGCAAAACGGCCGCAAAGGGTCAACTATGCAGCCGTTAATAAAATACATTTAATGCGCTATTTTTTTATAACGTTTCGCTTTAACCAGTAATCAAAACTAACAAAACGCCCACCGCCCATAAAAAATAAACTTAAGAGCATAGCAAAATAAATTGCCGAAAATTCTATGCCATTATTTAAAATAGATGGTTTACCTTTTTCGTATAGGTAATCAGGTAAGCCGTGCTCTTCAACTAAGTCTCGAATTTTTCCTATCCTGTCTTGTACTTCTAATGAGTTTTCGAGGCTTTCTTTTGCACCTGGGATAGATAACCAATCAAGTACTTGCGCAGCACTTGTTTCTGGATTAGTCGGCGCTATTGCAAACCACCCGTTATGCCAATGTACTGAAGTAGCCGCTACAACCATTGTGAACATAAGCGGGATACTGACTAAGCGAGTTAAAAGGCCAAATAATAACAACCAACCACCTAAAAATTCACTCCATCCAGCTAAGAAGGCTAGTAAATCAGGAAACGGTAAGCCTAAACCCCATTCACTATTACCAAACCATTGAACGACATCAGGCGATGCTAAAAAGTTATTTAGAAAGCCTTCTGTTTCAGTACTTATAGCAAGTTTGTTATAACCTGCGATGATCATAACGGGAGCTAAAATTAAGCGAAATAGTAAAGCAGGTAAACCATCTAAAAACGATAGTTTACCCAATATTGTGTTATAAAAACTGATTAGTTTATTCATGCGTATCCTGTGTGTTCAATGTTTATTAAGTTATAGACTATAAACAAAAAAGACCGTATAGATTGATAAACTATTTCAATTTATTTACAAAGGTTAAATACTTCTCGCCACTTGTAGAGCTTCAAAAATAGCGCGTTTAGCATCAATTGCAGCAGCCAATTTAGCTCCGCCTATCACATGCACTTTTGTGGTATCTGTGTAACCTTCTAGCACTTCGCTATTAGAAACCTGACCAATACACGCAATAACAGTATCTACCGGCAGTACTTGAACTTCTCCAGCAACATTAATTGTTAACCCATTCTTATCAAAACTTTGATATTGGCAGTCAGCAATTTGTTTAACACCATGCTGTTTAGCAACTTGGCGATGTATCCAACCAGTGGTTTTACCAAGCTCACTACCAAAACGACCCGAACTGCGTTTTAACATATACAATTGGCGCTCGTCTTTATGAGGTTGTGCATCACACTCAATCCCCCATTGCGTTTTAAACTCGCTAATAGATTGTGATTTATGTTCACTTAAAAAAGCAACCATATCAAAACCAATACCGCCAGCACCTAAAATAGCGATTGATTTGCCCAGTTCTACTTCGCCGCGTATGACTTCGTCATAAGCAAACACACGCTTATCATCACTACATTTAATAGAGGCTTCACGCGGCCTAACGCCTGTTGCAAAAACAATATCATCATAATCTTTAAGCATTGAATCGTCGTAAGCTTTACTAAGCTCCACAGTTACTTTTAATCGCTCGAGCTCATTAGTGAAGTAAGTAAGTGTATGGTTAAAGTCTTCTTTACCCGGTATTTGCATGGCTAAATTAAATTGACCGCCCATTTGCGATTTTTGATCAATTAACGTGACGTTATGCCCTTTTTGAGCCAAGTAACAACTTGCTGATAAACCAGCAGGACCTGCACCGACAACTAATACATTTTTAGCTTTAGCTGCTTGCTCTAGCGGGTAATCTAGCTCAAATGCAGCTTGTGGATTAACTAAACACGTAGCACGTTTATTTTTAAATACGTGATCTAGACAACCCTGGTTACAGCCAATACAAATATTGATTTGTTTAGATTGATTGTTTACGTACTTATTAAAAAACTCAGGATCAGCTAATAATGGACGTGCCATCGAAATTAAATCAGCCTCGCCTGCATTTAAAATATCGTTAGCAATTTCTGGAGTATTAATTCGGTTAACAGCAATCACAGGGACATTAACTACGTCTTTTAAACGCTTTGATGCTTCTTTAAATGCACCCGGTGGCACCATACTCGCAATAGTCGGTACACGCGCTTCGTGCCAACCAATACCAGTGTTAAATATATCAACACCCGCTTTTTCAAGTTCGGTAGCCTGAATAACAACTTCCTCTGGTGTTGAACCGTTTGGAATCAAATCAATGACCGACAATCTAAAAATAATTAAGAATTTTTCAGATACTTTTGCTCTTACAGCTTTAACTATTTCAAGTGCAAGTCGCATTCTATTTTCTAAGCTGCCACCAAACTCATCATCGCGTTTATTGGTATGAGGCGCCATAAACTCATTAATCAAATACCCTTCAGAACCCATGACTTCTACGCCATCGTAGCCGGCTTTTTCAGCCATATAGGCAGAATGCGCAAAGTCTTTAATTGTTTTTTTAATCGAGCCAAGCGACATCGCTTTAGGTTTATAAGGATTAATAGGTGCTTTTATTGCACTTGGTGCTTGATTGAAAGGATGGTATGCATAACGTCCAGCATGTAATAATTGCAAACAAATTTTTCCACCGTGTTTATGCACAGCATCTGTGTAAGCGCGATGCTTAAACACATCGTAATAACTATTAAATGAGGAAGAAATAGGTGTTAGCTTGCCACGTAAATTAGGGCTGTATCCGCCTGTAATTAACATCGCGGTGCCACCTTTTGCACGTGCTTCATAAAATGCACGTAAGCGTTTGCGGTTATGCCAGCCCTCTTCAAGGCCTGTATGCATTGAGCCCATAACCAAGCGGTTACGTAATTGTGTGTGTTTTAGTTGTAATTGTTGTTCTAACATCTTGTGCCCCGTTAACTGGTCTAACCTGTATACATTAGCTAATTCTGCTTTAATGGCAAGTAATAAGCAATATGTGCATGCATTTAATTAAAAATAGCTGTAAAAACTTACGTTTATATAGGTTCATAAACACTTCGTTACGATTTAGCAGTTAAATTTATTTTTATTCTAGGCTAAGATGGAACTAATGTATTAACTGTACCAAATTAAGGAGCTATTTTGATAGCAAAGGTATTTAAAGGTATTTGGGCTGGAATTAATTTTTCTCGTCGCTTAATACTAAACATTTTGTTTTTATTACTGGTAATTGTTTTCTTTGTGTCACTCTCAAGTGACGATGATCAAATAATAGTTGAAAATGGCTCTGTACTCAGGCTTAACTTAAATGGCCCTATTGTTGAAGAGAAAACATATATAGACCCAGTTGAAGCCGCAATTAGTGATGCAACTTCTGGTTCTGAAGCACCAAGCGAAATATTACTCGACGATATTGTTGAAGTAATAAACGAAGCGACTAAAGACGATCGTATCTCGGTGATATTGCTTGATTTACAAGAGATGCCTAAAGCACATTTAAATAAACTTAAGCAAATTACAAAGGCTATTGATGCCTTCAAGCAAGCTGGCAAAAAAGTAATTGCATCGGGTTATTACTATACTCAAGCACAATACTATATTGCATCGCATGCTGACGAAATAGCTATGCACCCATACGGCAGCGTAGGTATTGAAGGTTATGGCATGTACCCGCTTTACTTTAAAGATGCACTTGAAAAGCTTGAAGTAACGCAGCATATTTTCCGTGTTGGTACATTTAAGTCAGCAGTAGAACCTTTTATTCGTAACGACATGTCTGAAGCAGCTAAAGAAGCTAACCGCGTTTGGTTAGGCGCTCTTTGGAGCGAATACAAACAAGATGTTGCCGCTGTTCGCCCGTTTGATGAGTCAAATTTTGACGAAACAATGGACGTATATCTAGAAAAAATGAAAGCTGCCGATGGCGATGCAGGTAAATATGCACTTGATCACCAGTGGGTTGACTCTTTAAAAACAAATCAGCAAGTTCGTAAACAATTAATTGATTTAGTAGGCACACAAGAAGATGGTAAGACATTTAAGCAAGTTTCATTTCGTGAATACTTAAGCTTAATTAAACCGCCTATTGAAATTGATAACCCTATTACCGAAAAAGTAGCGGTAGTTGTTGCTAAAGGTACGATTGTTGATGGTGAGCGTAAAGCAGGCGAAATTGGGGGTGACTCTACAGCTGCCCTACTTCGTAAAGCACGCCTAGATGATAAAGTTAAAGCGGTTGTACTACGTATAGACTCTGGTGGCGGTAGTATGTTTGCCTCTGAAGTTATTCGTGCTGAAGTATTAGCCCTTAAGGCTGCTGGTAAACCTGTTATTGCTTCAATGAGTTCTGTGGCTGCATCAGGTGGTTATTGGATTGCCTCTGCTGCAAACGAAATTTGGGCAGCACCAAGTACAATTACAGGCTCAATTGGTGTATTTGGTACGTTTATGACATTTGAGAAAACCTTATCGAAAATTGGTGTTTATTCAGATGGCGTTGCAACAACCGAAATGGCTGGCTTTTCTATCACTCGTCCACTAAATGAAAAGATGGGTCAAGTAATTCAAATGAACGTTGAGGAAGCATACGGTCGCTTTTTAAATGTTGTTGCTGATGCGCGTAATATGACGCCTGAGCAGGTTGACAAAATTGCCCAAGGCCGCGTATGGATTGCATCTCAAGCACTTGAACTAGGTTTGGTTGATAAGCTAGGCGACAAACAAGGTGCGATTGAAGCCGCTGCTGCACTTGCCAAGCTTAATCATTATGAAGTTAAAACTATTAAACAAGATTTAAGCTCGCAAGAAAAAATGATTCAAAACATTTTTGGTAATGCGTCTATTAAATCTATGCTTGGTTTGCAAACACAAAAAACATCTGTGTTAGCAACACAAGCTAATTTACGAAGTGTTATTAACCAATTAAGTACTGAAGTTGAAAACCTTAAAGATTACAACGATCCACAAGGTGTATACGCACGCTGTTTAGTGTGTAACGTTGCACAATAAAAGTGCATAGCTTCACCTAATCAGCTGTATTTAAAGCTGCTTAACGTTATACTAGGCCCAGTTTTTTTACTGGGCTTTTTTTATGAAACGTAAACGCATTTATATCGCTTATACTGGCGGTACTATAGGTATGAAAAAATCGAGTCGAGGCTATATTCCAGCTGAAGGTTTTTTAACAGAAACCGTAGTGAATAACGCAGAATTTAATCGTGATGAAATGCCTTTGTTTGATATTCACGAATACTGCCCTCTTATAGATTCTTCAGACATGTCTCCAGAGCATTGGCAACTCATTGCTAATGATATCAAAGATAAATACCAAGATTATGATGGTTTTGTGGTGCTCCATGGCACTGATACTATGGCGTATACAGCCTCAGCGCTGTCATTTATGTTCGAAAATTTGACTAAACCTGTGATTGTAACCGGCTCACAAATTCCGCTCTCACAATTACGTTCTGATGGCCAAGTAAACTTACTTAATGCCATGTATTTAGCTGCAAATTATCCTATTGCTGAAGTAAGTCTCTTTTTTAATAACCAACTGTTTAGAGGTAATAGAGCAACTAAAGCACACGCGGATGGGTTTAATGCTTTTGCCTCGCCGAATCTAGACCCTCTCGCGTTATCGGGTATTAATATTCAACTTATTAAGGGTCAGCTTAGCCCATATGTTGAAAATGAGCTGCAAGTTACACCTATTACACCTCAACCTATCGGGGTGCTTTATTTGTACCCAGGCATTAGCCAAGAGGTAGTTAAAAGCTTGGTCAATGGCAATATTAAATCACTGGTGCTACTGAGTTTTGGTGTAGGTAATGCACCACAAGATCCGAGCTTTTTGTCAATACTCGAAGAAGCAAGTAAACGTGGCGTCGTAATTGTTAACTTAACTCAGTGTTTAAAAGGTCATGTAAACATGGGTGGCTATGCAACAGGTAATGCGCTATTAAATATTGGTGTAATAAGTGGGTACGATATGACCCTTGAAGCATGTTTAACTAAGTTACATTATTTATTTAGCCAAAAGCTTGAAGTCGAAACGATTCGTCATTTAATGCAAGATAACTTGCGTGGTGAGTTAAGCCGTTAATTTTTACGGGCTAAAAATACAAAAGGCACGCTAAATAGCGTGCCTTTATCGTTTTAAACAACTGTTTTTTATCTAACTTTAGCGTCTATATCTACTAAATCAGTTAAATGACACATTTCACCACTGTGGGTTTTTATGCCATGCTCACCAAAGTAATCACGCTGGGCTTGAACTAAATGCCCATTACTCGGTGTAGTTAATGTTGCTAAATACGTTTGTGTAGCTCCCAATACAGGGAATGCTAAACCAGTCATTATTGCTTGACCGGTAATTTTGCGCAAAGAGTTAGACTCTTTTTCAAGAGTGTCAATAAATTCAACACCTTGTGCAACGCTATCAAGGTAGTCAGCACGGATTATACAACCAGCGCGCCATGTTTGAAGCGTTTTAGATAAATCTACTTTCCACTGATGAGTACGTGATGCACCTTTAATTAGCGCTAAACCTTGACGATACGCAAGTAAGCTTGCAAGTAAGAACGCGTCTTTTAGCTCTTCTAAATCAATTTCAACATTGTTCGTTGATTTAGATGCATATGTCATCTCTTGTGCAGCCGTTGTGTTGCATGCATTAGTTAAATGACGAGCTTGAACAGCAGCAACAAGTGAAGGGACAGCAATACCAAGTTCGAGTGCATTTTGCGCAGTCCAAAGACCAGTGCCTTTAGCGCCAACTTTATTATCAATTAAGTCCGCAAGCGGTACATTATTATGATTTTCAAGTGACAATATATGGCTAGAAATAGACAGTAAGTAACTATTTAATTGACCTTCTGACCAGTCATTAAATATCTCAGCTACTTCTTTTGGAGAACGATTAGTACCTAAACGAAGTAATTGGTACACTTCTGCAATAAGTTGCATCAGTGCGTATTCAATACCGTTGTGAACCATTTTTACAAAATGACCACTTGCTGATTGGCCAACACGTGCAAAACATGAATCGCCATTATAGCTAGCAGCTACTTTTTCAAACCATGGCTCAATACGTTCCCAACCACCTTCAGAACCACTTGCCATCATTGCAGGACCATGGCGAGCGCCTTCTGCACCGCCAGAAATTCCCATAGTGGCAAATTCAAATTTATTTTGGTATTTGAGTTTACGCGTTATACCGTCTTTATAATTACTATTGCCGCAATCGACTATCATATCGTTACAATTAACGCCGGCCTCTACAAGTTCATTACAAACTGTATCAACTAACTCACCAGCAGGAACAAGTAATAAAATAGAACGAGGTGCCTCTAAACGCCTTACCATGTCACTTAAATCAGAGACAATGTGAAGCCTATCAGCCATGCCTTGTGATTTGGCACAACTTAGTAACTCTTCACCCGCATGTGGGTTTTTATCATAAGCGACTAGCGTTATCCCTTTTTCAATCAAGTTTAGGGCAAGATTTTTTCCCATAACGCCTAACCCTACTAATGCAACTTGCATCTAGTGTCCTCCTCGGTAACAACTATTTGGTTAGAAAATTCAGTGTATAAATTAAATAATACCGCGTGCATTATACTCATACAGTCATAAAATACTAACTATGAGCCCATACAACATGCTTTTTTATTACAGATAAATAAGCTACGTAATTATATCAAACATCAATGCTCTCGGGGTGACTAAAAGCAACGCTAATTGAAATTAAGATCATTGACGCATTCTGACACCGGTGTCATAATGATGACACAATAGTTTTGTATAAAATAGTGGCAAACCTTTGAAGTTTGCACATAGTTAAAATATTTTAATCTAATATAGATATTTTAATTCAACAAAATAACGTCAACATGCTTTCACCAAGCAAACAGGAGAAATTGATGCTAAGACGCACGAAAATAGTCGCTACCCTTGGACCTGCTACCGATAGAGATAACAACTTAGAAAAAATTATTATCGCTGGGGCTAATGTAGTACGTTTAAACTTCTCACATGGTGTTGCCCAAGATCATAAAGACCGTGCGCAAGCTGTACGCGATATTGCAAAAAAATTAGGCAAGCATATTGCTATTCTTGCTGACCTTCAAGGCCCTAAAATCCGCGTTTCTACTTTTAAAGAAGGTAAAGTAACGCTTTCTGTGGGTGCAAAGTTCACTCTTGATGCAAAAATGGAAAAAGGCGAAGGCGATGTTAACTCTGTAGGTATTGATTATAAAGAATTACCTAACGACGTTAGCCCTAACGACTTACTACTCCTAAATGACGGCCTTATTCAACTAACTGTTGATGAAGTAGCTGGGCACTTAGTACATTGTACTGTAACTGTTGGCGGTGTTTTATCTAACAATAAAGGTATTAACCGTTTAGGTGGTGGCTTAACTGCTCCAGCATTTACTGAAAAAGATAAAGAAGATTTAATAACTGCCGCTGAAATTGACGTAGATTACATTGCCGTATCATTCCCACGTAGTGGCGACGATATGCGCTACGTACGCTCACTTGCTGAAGCTGCTGGTTCAAAAGCACAACTACTTGCAAAAATTGAACGTGCTGAAGCCGTTGAAACACAAGAAGCTGTTGATGACATCATTCTAGCGTCTGACGCTGTAATGGTTGCCCGTGGTGATTTAGGTGTTGAAATTGGTGATGCAGCTCTTATGGGCAAGCAAAAACTAATTATTCGTCGTGCTCGTTCATTAAACCGTACTGTAGTAACAGCAACGCAAATGATGGAATCGATGATCGATAACCCTATGCCTACACGTGCAGAAGTTATGGATGTTGCAAATGCTGTTCTTGATGGAACAGATGCTGTAATGCTTTCAGCTGAAACAGCTGCTGGTGATTACCCTGAAGAAACTGTTGCAACTATGGCACGTGTTTGTTTAGGTGCTGAATCTCAAAAAGAAACGCATGTTTCTAAGCATCGTTTAGATAGTCGTTTTTCTAACAATGCAGAATCTATCGCACTTTCTGCTATGTATGCAGCTAATCACTTAGATTCTGTTAAAGCTATCATCACGCTTACTGAATCTGGTAGCACGGCTAAATTAATGTCACGTATCAGCTCTGGCTTACCAATCTACTCGCTTTCACGCCATGCGAGTACATTAGGTCAAACAGCACTTTATCGTGGTGTTTACCCAGTATTTTTTGATTCTACAAAAACTGAAAAAGACGGTATGGTAAAAGCCGCGCTTGATACTTTAGTTTCTCAAGGGTCTTTACAGTCTGGCGATACAGTAATTATTACTCACGGTGACTCAATGGAAACTGTGGGTGCAACTAACACAATGAAAATTGTAACTGTTGCGTAATTAAACGCCGAATATAAAAAATGCGAACTTAGCTCGCATTTTTTGTACCTGTAATAAAAGCGTTGGCTTTAACTTGCTAATGCCGCTTTAACCTTATCTCGATAGCTACGGCTCACTTTTAATTCTTGTCCGTTTTCAAGTACTAATAAATACTCGCCACTTACTTGTGTAACCAGCTTACTAATTTGTTTTGTGTTTACTATCGCACTGCGGTGTACACGCACAAATAACTGAGGGTCTAGCTCTTGCTCAAGCTCTTTCATTGTTTTACGAAGTATATGCGTTTGTCCATCTTCACAATGTAAACACATATAGTCACCTGCAGCATCAACCCATTGGATAGTCGCTACAGGTACCCGTATAATTTCACCCTGCTCTTTTACTGCAAGCGATTCTGGGTAACGTCTATCTGTTAAGGTATCGCCAGTGGCTAATTTTTTTAATATTTCTTCGCAATTATTACCAGTAATACCGGCTACAAAACTCGCTAGTTTTTTCTTATGGGCGTTGTCTTGCTGCGTTTTTAAATAAGTATGCACTTTTTCTACCGCCTGTTTTAATCTGTTATCATCAACGGGTTTTAAAATGTAATCGAGAGCATGAATTTCAAATGCTTTTACAGCAAACTGATCAAAAGCAGTTACAAATACAATAGCAGGTAGTACTTTTGTACTTTCGCTAAGCGCTCTTGCCACCTCAAAGCCATTCATACCTGGCATCTGAATATCTAAAAAAACCAAATCGATTTTCTCGCTTTGGCACATTTCAATTGCATCAGCGCCTGAACTACACAATTTAATTACTTCAATATCAGAATATTCTTCAAGTCTTACCGCTAAACCTTTTCGCGCTAACGGTTCATCATCAACAATGAGTGTTTTTATTTTAGTCATTTTTCACAGCCTTCTCAAAAGGTACTCGCAGATTAACTTTTAATCCACTTGGCGTATTATGTGATAATACAAACGAATAATTATTTTCATACAACGTTTTTAATCTATCTTTGGTGTTAGCAACACCTACACCTTGAGCGTTAACTAATTGGCCATCAAGTATTTCAGTGCCTGGGCCGTTGTCACCCACTTCTAGTAATAATTCATTCGCAAATACTTGTGCTTTAATATCAATTACACCACCTTCTGTCAGATGGGCAATGGCATATTTAATCGCGTTTTCTATAATTGGTTGCAAAATTAAGCTCGGTACTAAAGCCTCTTTTGCTTGCTCGCTAATATCTACATTTACTTTCAATCGCTCATCAAAACGGACGCGCTCTATTTCTAAATAAAGCATGAGAGCATGTAGCTCTTGCTCAAGCGGTACTTTTTTAATTGGATCGGTATTAAGTGTGTAACGTAAAAAGTCACTTAACCTTGCTACCATTAAGTTAGCATCTTTGTTTTCTTTAACCAAAATTAAAGTAGAAATAGCGTTAAGTGTATTGAATAGAAAATGGGGGTTGAGCTGATACCTGAGCATTTTTAGTTGCGCTTCGTGTGCCATCGTTGTGGCCTTTAACGCTTTTTGTCGCTCACTTTGTAATAACTGATAATATTTAACGCCAAAGTACAAACCACTCCAACATAAAATAATATAAACCGAATCTAAACCTTGCTGCAGGTAATAAAACCACTCCTCTGGTCTATAACCATGGCGGTATATTTCCCATAGATTGAATTTTTGAACGACAGCCCATAGAGTGCCCGTTATATAAGAGGCACCAAATACTACAATCATTAACACCCAGGGCGAGGCATTCCAAATTTTACGGTAAATATACCTAAGCGGCACTGTCATCAAACAACCAGCGTAAGCATTCAATAAAATAACAAATACATATATATCACGCATTTCAAATACTTTAGAGCCGATATAATTTACTAACGCGTAACCAATCCAGCCCGCGATTTGCAAAAGCCAAAAAAAACGTTGCCTGTTATCGACTAAAGATTGCCAGTTCAAAATAGATGTTTACTCCGTATGGTTAAAGCTAATTCCATAAAATAGGCGTTTGTTATTTTTATTATTTTTACCTATGTAGGGCTAATTTTCACAAAATTAGGTAGTCTTATTATATAGATTTATGAGTTTGCATAGCACTACAGCTTGCCTTGCTTTTTAAGAGTCTTACCGCAAACAAATAGTCGAGACACTAAAAAAGCGAAAGGTTATCCGCCTTCCGCTTTTTAAATATCAATAGCCTTGTGTAAATTAAGCTAGTTTATCTGATGCTACTTTGTAGGTTGGATCTTCAATCACATTCACTTCAACTAAATCTCGTGCTTTATGAAGCAACTGCGTACAGTCTTTACTTAAGTGACGTAAATGAAGTTGTTTACCTGCTTTTGTGTATTTGTCAGCAAGTGTATCAATTGCTTCTATTGCACTGTGGTCAGATACGCGGCTGTGTTTAAATTCAACAATCACATTTTTAGGATCATTTTTCACATCGAATAACTCAGAAAAGTTTTTAACAGAGCCAAAGAATAACGGACCATGTAGTTCGTACACCTTAGCGCCTTCCTGATCAATGTAGTTAGTTGTATATATCTGCTTCGCATGCTGCCAAGCAAATACTAGAGCCGATACAATAACACCCACACATACAGCAATCGCTAAATCAGTAATAACCGTCACGCCCGACACAAGAACAATTACAAATGCATCAGATAATGGTACGCGCTTCATCATTTTAAAGCTTGCCCATTCAAATGTACCAAGTACTACCATAAACATAACACCAACAAGTGCAGCTAATGGGATCATTTCAATTAAGCTAGAGGCAAAAATAATAAAACCAAGTAGCATAAGTGCAGCGCTTATACCTGATAAACGAGAGCGACCACCTGAATTTATATTGATCATTGATTGACCAATCATTGCACAACCACCCATTGCACCAAACATACCGCAGGTAATATTTGCAGCACCTTGACCAATACATTCTTTATTACTATGACCACGGGTTTCTGTAATCTCATCAATTAAGCTAAGCGTTAATAATGATTCAATTAAACCAATAGCCGCTAAAATAAGTGCATAAGGAAAAATAATTTGTAGCGTTTCGAAAGTAAACGGCACCATAGGAATATGAAATTCAGGCAAGCCGCCAGCGATTGTTGCAGCTTCGTCTCCAGTCATTCCTTTTAAGAAATCTAATACTGTATGCGCTTCTAAATCAAATCCAATCACTAATCCAGTTACAGTTACAATAGCAACTAGAGATGAAGGCACTGCTGTAGTCAATTTTGGCAAAAAGTGGATTATTGCCATGGTTAATGCAACTAAGCCAAGCATGATAAATAATGGATTACCTGTCATCCATTCTTGTCCGCCCATACCATCTGGCACTTTAAACTGCCCTAGCTGAGCTAAAAATATAACAATTGCTAACCCGTTTACAAAACCAAGCATTACCGGATGAGGAACCATACGGATAAACTTACCGAGCTTAAATACACCCGCGAGAATTTGCAGTATTCCCATCAGCAACACAGTTGCAAATAGATACTCAACACCGTGATCAAGCACTAAACTTACCATAACAACAGCTAGTGCACCGGTTGCACCTGAAATCATACCAGGGCGACCACCAAAAATAGCCGTAATTAAACCAACGATAAACGCGGCATATAGACCAACCAAAGGTTCTACATTTGCAACAAAGGCAAACGCAACTGCTTCTGGGACTAAGGCTAACGCCACAGTTAATCCAGATAGAATATCGTTTTTAGCAGAGCTAGGCGCCCTACTGAGTAAGTTAAACATTGAGGTCCTCAAATGGTGTAATGGGTATCAAAAAAAGCGCTAAATTCTACCAAATTAGCGCTCAGTTAACAATTATCATTATGTGGTTAAGCTAAACTAAAAATGGTTTAGCTTTTAAAAGAAGTGCTTTTACAAAGGAAGGGAAGTACTGCGTTTTACACATGTCATTGTTACATTAGAATGTACTTCTTGGACGTATTCTAAGCTTAGTAAATTATCGCGCACAAAATGCTCATACCCTTCTATGCCTTGTGAAATTATGCGTAGCATAAAGTCCATGGTACCAGCCATAGTGTAACACTCTGTTACCTCGTCGTAGCTCATGATCAGCTTTTCAAACTCAGCAAGATTCTTTTTACCGTGATTTGATAAACGCACATGTGCATATACAAGCATATCAAAGCCAAGTTTTTTCTCATCTAAAAGAGCCACTTTGCTTTTTATATAACCATCTTGCTCTAGCTTAGCGATTCGACGCCAGCATGGAGATTGAGACAAGCCTACTTTATCTGCAATTTCTGCGGTTGATAAACTAGCATCTTGTTGTAAAAGTGCCAATATTTGGCGATCTACGTGATTTAGAGACATTTTATTTCTTATTTATCAAATAAACTGGTTAAATTATACAACCATTTTAAAACTCAGTCTGCTTATTTTTAATGTTTATGCAGTTTGTAAACTTAAAATAAGCAACTTAACCAAACTTACCACTTACAAAAGGATTTGTTTTCTTTTCAAACCCCACCGTAGTGTCGCTACCATGTCCTGCCAATATTTTAGTATTATCAGGTAAGGTTAAAATATGCGTCTTAATCGACTCTATAAGTTGTTCACTGTTCCCCTTAGGAAAGTCAGTGCGCCCTACTGAGCCTTTAAAAATAACGTCACCGACAATAACGCACTCATAGTCTGGTTGGTAAAACACTATATGACCGGGTGTATGCCCCGGGCAATGTTTCACTAAAAAGCTAAGTTTACCTACGCTCACGGTGTCATTATGGTTTAGCCAAATATCCGGATAAAACGGTTCAATGGGTTTAAATCCAAACATCTGTGCTTGCATAGGTAAGTTTTCAAACCAAAAGTACTCATCTTTTTGTGGACCAATAATTTGTACGTTAAATTGATTTCGTAAAATATCAGCCCCACCCACATGATCTAAATGCCCGTGCGTTAACCAAATAGCACTTAATGCTAGTTTATGCTCATTAAGGACCATTATTATTTTATCAGTGTCGCCACCTGGGTCGATAACCACAGCGTGTTTAGTTTCGCTACACCAAATAATACGGCTGTTTTGTGCAAAGGCAGTGACAGGTATAGTTATGATTTCCATATTAAATTTCTTTACTTTTTTGATCTGGAATAACAACTTCTTCTTCGAATGACATAAGTATTGGATACTTTAAGTACGCTTGATCATAAAATGGACTTTGTTCATATAACCAGTTTAATCGAGCTTCTGCGTCACTCGCGAATGATTTATCTTTAAGTTTTTCATCAAACTTAAGCGCAAGCTTTGGGTTATCTTTTAGCATTTGGCGTGCATACGGAATTAGCGCATAGTTTTCCATGTACTCGGTACGCTGAAAAATAGTATTAAACTCACCCCACGCAAAAAATGAATCAGGAGCTTCTGGGTGCAATAAATGCACAGCAAGCTCACCTGCTTTTTGTTGAGTATTGACTTGATACCAACCATCTAAATCTACATTTATAGCAGGGACGTAATCAAAAGTTGCTGATACTCTAAAACGCCCTTCAAATGGTGCTTTATCAAACGTGTAGTCAGCCACCTTTGCAACTTTCAAAGGCTGTGTGTTTGCCCCTTCAAGTTTATTAATAGAGACACCATGTAACTTTAGTTTCTCAATAATGTTGCTATATACAGGCGGAATAAAAAAAGCTTTAGGTACTTCAACTGTATGTTGTACATCTTTTTGCCAATAAATAGGTAAGTCAGTATATGTATGTGCTTTACCCAAATACTTCACTTCATTTTGACCCGAAAGTGAATTCATGCTTGATGAATATTCAATACCTTTAAACTGCGCAATCGTATCAGCTTGCTTGGCATAGCCACGCTTTACTATTAACTGTTTAGGAACAAATTCTTGTTCTTTTTTTACTGCATTAGCTAATTCATGACTGTGCTTTGATAGCGCAGTAATAGCACCATCTAAAAATACATAAGTTCCCAATACACGTTGCTTGTAAGGCTTCAATGAATGATTTTCGACTAAAATAGTCGGCAATGACTTTAAATCCCCCCAACCATTTGAAAAACGTGGCGTAGCAACCCAGCCCGCTAACCCTTTTTTAAAGTCGCGCTTGTCCATAACAAAAACAAGTGGTCCTGGGATGTGTCCTTGCTTCGCTAGCGTATCGTCAATGAGAGGTTTAAAAAACTGGTTTAATGTATCTGATACCGCAGGCGATTCGCTCGAAAATACCGGATTGTAACCATAAGTCACATCGTATTGGTAATCTGCGCCGTCGGTAACGTGTACATCAATGTATAAATTTGGGTTGTAGTCGTTAATAACCTTTAAAACACTTCTAACTTCTGGGGTATCTAATTTAGTAAAATCACGATTTAAATTAAGGTTATTAGCATTTGTTCTAAAGCCCATTTTTGCAGGGCCCCGTTGATTAATGCGATTGAATGCACTGCTACGTTCGTGGCCATCTACATTTAAAATAGGAATAAATAATATGTTTACCTTTTTTAAAATGTCACGGCGCTTACCCGTCGCTATATCTCTGAGTAACATAAACATGGCATCTTTACCGTCTATTTCACCAGAATGTATTCCTGCCTGGATAAAAATAGTTGGCTTAGTGCTATTAGCCATTTGCCTTGCTTCAAAAAAACCTTGCTCACTGGCAATTAGCATTTTTATTGCACGCTTACTATTACTATAGCCAATGGTTTGAGATTGAAACTGAGTAGGGTTTGCAGCAACTAACCTATCTACAAATGCCATTGTATTTGCATAATCGGGCGACGCTTCACCTGCAGATAACTCAAAGTCAGTAGTTAACGGCCCTTGTTTTTGTAAAAGCTCTACGCTTTTCCCCTGCCACTCAATGAGTGGAGGTAAGTGTGCGTCATACGCCACACTTGCAGATAAAATGAGTAAACTTGCAAACATAAAATTCTCTAACAAACGCCTTAATTATATAAATTATATCAACTAAATTTTTTATAATGAGGAAACTGCGGTGATTCAACAAAAAAATGCAGCCAAATACATTTCACTCATTCACACCTGTGTTTTTAGGCTTTATAACCTTATTAAGTATTATACCAATGTGCAATAATACTTAATCATTTTGCGGGGCTAAACATGTCGCTACCTGCGTTAAAAAACTCTCATTTATGACTGCATGGATGCAGAAGGTAGAGCAATGCGGGAGCAATTGCTGAGAACAACTAAATAGCGAATTTTTTGCCTAGCTATCAACACGTTTTTCCGCCCTCAAAATAGATCATTTAATTAAGCGAATTAGTATTACTCATTGGGTTAAGTTACTAAATTACAGGCACAAAAAAAGGAGCCATAGGCTCCTTTTTAATACTTATATAAAAAAGCTTAAGCGGCTAGGCCTTCTTTTGCTTTTTCTACAAGCGCTGCGAATGCAACTTGGTCGTAAACAGCGATATCTGCAAGGATCTTACGATCGATTTCTACAGAAGTCTTTTTAAGACCATTGATAAAACGGCTGTAAGACAGACCATTTTGACGTGAAGCAGCATTGATACGTGCAATCCATAATTGACGGAAAGTACGTTTCTTCGCACGACGGTCACGGTAAGCGTATTGACCCGCTTTAGTAACAGCCTGGAAAGCTACGCGGTAAACACGTGAACGTGCTCCGTAGTAACCTTTTGCTTGTTTTAAAACTTTTTTGTGACGTGCACGTGCGACAACGCCGCGTTTAACTCTTGCCATTTCTAAAAACCCCTATTAAGCGAACGGTAACATACGTGAAACTAGACCATGGTCATTTTTATGAACCATCATCTTAGGACGTAGGTGTAACTTACGCTTAGAAGTTTTCTTAGTCAGAATATGACGAAGATGCGCTTGTTTACGCTTGAAACCGCCAGAAGCAGTCTTTTTGAAACGCTTAGCAGCGCCACTGTGACTTTTTAGCTTATAAGCCATTGCAATAACTCCAATTGTATTGCTTTTAAATTAGTAAGCAGGCGTGAGATATAATTCTATAGCTCCACTTTTAGGCCTAACTTACTGCCATGTTCCGGTGAAGACCCAACATAAATGCCGCAATCTTGCTTTAAGACCGGTTAACTCAGGTGAATATTCGCATATTGCTTGCAGACCTGAGCTAATTTCGGTGCGTATTATCGCTTAAAAATTATTTTTTAGCAACAGGCGCCATCATCATAACCATTTGGCGGCCTTCAACACGATTTGGGAAGGACTCAACTACTGCAAGCTCTTCTAAATCGGCTTTGATACGGTTTAATAATTCTATACCAATTTCTTGGTGAGCCATTTCACGACCACGGAAGCGGATAGTAATCTTAGCTTTATCACCAGCTTCTAAGAACTTACGTAAGTTGCGAAGCTTAACCTGATAATCACCTTCATCCGTACCAGGACGGAATTTGATTTCTTTTATCTGGATTTGCTTTTGCTTCTTCTTCTGCTCTTTTAGTTCTTTGCTTTTTTCAAAGATGAACTTACCGTAGTCCATGATTCTACAAACAGGCGGCTCAGCGTTTGGACTGATCTCAACAAGATCAACACCCGCTGCATCGGCCATAGTTTGCGCGTCTTGTAATGACTGAATTCCAGCTTGTTCGCCTTCAATGTCAATTAAACGAACTTCTTGCGCTGTAATTTCTTCGTTAATACGATTTTTTTGAGCTGTTTGTTGCCCTTTCTTGCCGCCTCTAATAGTACGTTCCTCCAAGAATATCAATAATATAAGCGTGTAAATGGCTGTTTGTTAATGCCTTACACGCTCGATTTTTACTGTCGATTTTTAATTTCTTCACTAATTTTAGCTACAAAATCATCAACATTAAATTTGCCAAGGTCTTCACCTGTGCGAGTACGCACTGCTACTTCTTGCTGTTCAACTTCTTTATCGCCAACAACAAGTAAATATGGAATACGCTTCAGTGTATGCTCACGGATTTTAAAGCCAATCTTCTCATTTCTCAAGTCAGCAGCGGCTCTAATTCCAAGTTTATTTAATTTTTGTACAACTTCTTTAACATAAGGAGCCTGTTTATCGGTAATATTCATAATTACCACTTGCTTTGGTGCAAGCCACGTCGGGAATAAACCAGCGTACTCTTCAGTTAAAATGCCAATAAAGCGTTCAATAGAACCTAAAATAGCACGATGTATCATTACAGGTGTACGACGCTCGTTATTTTCTGCTACATAAGTAGCACCTAAACGACCCGGTAATGCAAAGTCTAATTGCACTGTACCACACTGCCACGCTCTGTCTAAACAATCGTACAAAGTAAATTCAATCTTAGGACCGTAAAAAGCACCTTCACCTGGTAGGTAATCAAATTCTATGTCATTTAGCTTAAGAGCTTCGGCTAAAGCAAGTTCTGCTTTATCCCACATATGGTCTTCACCAATGCGTTGTTCTGGGCGAGTAGATAGCTTAACAACAATTTTCTCAAAACCAAATGTTTCATATGTATCATAAACCATCTTAATACACGCTGAAACTTCGTCCATTATCTGCTCTTCAGTACAGAAAATGTGAGCGTCATCTTGTGTAAAGCCACGTACACGCATTAAACCGTGTAGTGCACCTGATGGTTCATTACGGTGACAACAACCAAATTCAGCCATACGAAGTGGTAAATCACGGTACGATTTTAAACCTTGGTTAAAGATTTGCACGTGACCAGGGCAGTTCATTGGTTTAATTGCGTATTCACGTTTTTCAGACTCAGTGGTAAACATTGCTTCTGAATATTTTTCCCAGTGACCTGATTTTTCCCAAAGTGAACGGTCCATCATCATTGGACCTTTTACTTCTTCGTACTCATATTCGCGTAATTTTTCACGTACAAATTCTTCAAGCTCGCGGTAAATGCTCCAACCATCGTTGTGCCAAAATACCATGCCTGGCGCTTCTTCTTGCCAATGCCATAAATCAAGCGCTTTACCAATACGACGGTGATCGCGTTTTTCAGCTTCTTCAAGGCGCTTTAAATACGCTTTAAGTTGCTTTTTATCGCCCCACGCGGTGCCGTAAATGCGTTGTAGCATTTTGTTTTCTGAATCACCACGCCAATATGCACCCGCCACTTTCATTATTTTAAAGTTTTGGCAAAATTTCATGTTAGGAACGTGAGGTCCACGACACATGTCTACATATTCTTCGTGATGATATAACCCAGGACGGTCATCTTTAGCGATGTTTTCGTCCAAAATTTCTATTTTGTATGTTTCGCCACGCGCTTCAAATGTATCGCGTGCTTCTTGCCAGCTTACTGTTTTTTTCACTACGTCGTAGTTGGTTTTTGCAAGTTGCAGCATACGCTTTTCAATTGCTTCAAGATCATCTTGTGATAGTGAGTGTTCCATATCGATATCGTAGTAAAAACCGTTATCAATGGTAGGACCAATTGCCATTTTTGCGTCTGGGAAAAGTTGCTTAACTGCATGACCGATTAAGTGAGCACAAGAGTGACGAATGATTTCAAGGCCGTCATCGTCTTTAGCGGTAATGATCTCAAGACGAGAGTCATCACTAATTAAATCACATGCATCAACACGGTCGCCATTTACACGGCCCGCAATGGTCGCTTTAGCTAAACCAGGACCAATGTCGTTTGCAACATCAAGCGTGCTTACAGGGTTTTCAAAACTACGTTGACTTCCGTCTGGAAGAGTAATAACTGGCATTATAAATCCTTGCTACAGTGGTGACACCTACAATGTATCACGTGTATTTTTAATAAATTAAATGAGAATGACTCGACAACGCTTTTACGAATAAGCATTGACTAATATATGTAGATGAGGAGTCTATTCAACTACAAAGATATATTGTCGCGTGCCGCGCATTTAATTACAAGTTTAAAGGGGTGAAATCGACCCGTTTTATCCACAAAATGTAGCTTTTAAAGCAAAAAAATCATTTTATTAAAATATAAAAGCATCAATGCATTAATTACGCGCCTACAGCTATACCCACACTCGCATTTTAATGTGCGTTGCGTATAATACTGCGTAATTAAGTTATTTTAGAGAATAGACATGAGAACATGTGGTGTAGAAATTACCGGTAGTGATGTACTACTTTGTATTTTAAGTAAAGATAATGACGTATTTGATATTCGCGATGTGCGCCAAACACGCTTTACCTTAGGTAACGGTAACGACACTGAAGTAATGCGTAAATTTCAATTCGATTTTGCAAAACTAATGCAAGATTACCAAATTGATTCTGTTGCAATTCGTGAGCGTCAGCCTAAAGGTAAATTTGCTGGCAGTGCAAAAGGCTTTAAAATGGAAACTGCAATTCAATTAATCAACAACTTAGATGTACGTTTATTTACTACAACTGAAGTTAAAGAGCAGTTAAAACGCAACCCCATCCCTATTGATTTTGAAGAAACAGGCCTTAAAAAGTACCAAGAAAATGCTTTTGTAAACGCTTACGTTTATATCATGAAAAAAACATACCGCAGCGACGAAATGTAAAATCATTACTCGTTTAAAAACGCGTACTTACATTGTAAGACGCGTTTTTTTGTGTCTAAAAAGTAGTATTAGCTTTTATTAATCTAATAATACATTAGTCTAACCACACTTCTCTTTGTCGACAATATGTGTTTATTTTAACTTTGTAGTTTACATAACTCACACACATTTTCATGGAGAGAGCAATGCACACAAACACTACCCCGGTAAAAGAAGTAGAGCAAATAAATCACTTGCCGTTATCTCAAAGCTACTTTAAAGGTATACAAAGCACACCTTTAACAAATTCAACTATAGGCCATTACTTTGACTTCATTGTCGACAAAAACCCAGAGGCGTTAGCTGTTGTAGTTCATCACCAAGGTATTAGATTAACGTATAAAGAATTTCAAAAAGAAGTTAATCAGCTTGCTAAAGGGTTACTTGCCCTTGGCGTAAAACCAGGTGAGCGCGTTGGTATTTGGTCTCCTAATAATATTGAGTGGTGCTTAACCCAATTTGCAACGGCAAAAATTGGCGCAATAATGGTGTGCATCAACCCGGCATATCGTCCTAACGAATTACAATATGCTTTAAATAGTGTTGAATGCTCAACTCTAATCACAGCATCAAATTTTAAAGGCAGTGATTACTTAGAAATGCTTAATGGTTTAGCGCCAGAACTTGCAACTTGCGATAAGTACACACTTAATTTAAAAGCACTACCCACTCTTAAAAATATAATCCGCATTGGCGATGAAGCATCTCCTGGTATGCACTCTTTTAATGATGTTATTAACTTGCCAACAGCAGCTCATGAGCTTGAATTAAAAGCAATAGGTGAAAACTTAAATGCTGATCAAGACATCAATATACAATTTACATCAGGTACAACAGGCAACCCAAAAGGCGCAACGCTCACTCATAAAAATATTTTAAATAATGCGCTATTCGTCGCCGAATCTATGCACTTTACGAGCGATGACAAGTTATGTATCCCTATCCCGTTATATCATTGCTTTGCAATGGTATTGGGTAGCTTATTGTGTGTTAGTAAAGGTGCAGCAGCCATTTACCCTAGTGATTCGTTCGATGCAAAAACCACGCTTGATGTAGTTCAACAAGAAGGATGTACAGCGCTGCACGGTGTACCTACTATGTTTATTAGTGAGCTTGAGCTGAGTAACTTTAACGATTATGACCTAAGTACTTTACGCACGGGTGTAATGGCAGGCTCTACATGCCCAGAGCAAGTAATGCGCAAAGTACAAACACAAATGAACATGCATCAAATACTGATTGCTTACGGGCAAACGGAGTGCAGCCCCATAAACAACATTACCGAAACAGACTCTTCAATAGAGCGGCAAGTAACAACGGTTGGCCGCGCACTTGCCCATACCGAGGTTAAAATAATTGACGAGCTGGGTAACATTCAAAAAATTGGTCAACCTGGCGAAGTGTGTAGTAAAGGTGCAGGCATAATGCGCTGCTATTGGAATGACGAAGCTAAAACAAAAGCCACAATAGATGACGAAGGTTGGCTGCACTCTGGCGATTTAGGTGTCATGGATACAGAAGGGTTTGTTACGATTGTTGGGCGTATAAAAGATATGATTATTCGCGGCGGCGAAAACATTTACCCTCGAGAAATAGAAGAAGTACTTTACACCTACCCTGGCATTCAAGATGCTGCCATATTTGGTATAACCGATGAAAAGTATGGCGAAGAAGTGTGCGCTTGGATCCAACCAAAAGAAGATGCTGTACTTGATGAGCAAGCAATTCGTGACTTTTTAAAAGACAAACTAGCCTACTTTAAAATGCCACGACATATCCGTTTCGTAGAAAACTACCCAATGACAGTAACAGGTAAACTGCAAAAATTTAAAATGCGCGAGCAAATGCAAGAAGAGCTAAGCGACAACGCTTTTTCCTAGTTTCGTCTTTAAGTAACTGAGGCTCTGGGTAGGGAATTTATCTCAGAGCTATGTTCAGAGCTAGCAGCGCTAAATTTACGTATGTTAGGACTAATACTAAAAAGCACAGCCAATTGGCTGTGCTTTTTATGTACTGAATTTATTATAAATTCAACATTCTCTTTTTTAAACGTTCTAAATCAATCGCACTCGAGCGCACTGTTAATTTAATATGGCTGTATTCATATTCTTCTTTAACAACACTCATACTCGATCGGATTTCGCCCACAATACCTTTAGCTGTGTACGGTATAACAATCTCTTCTTCAATCATGTCCTCTTGAGCAATACCAATAATGTATTTGTGCAGTTTACTAATATCATCTGGATTACGTGTAGAGGTCATCATCGCATCAGGAAACTCATCCATTAGCGACTGCTGTTGATCAGTACTTAATTGGTCTGACTTATTCAGTACTAATAATTTTTTGCTACCTTCTACCCCAACTTCTGCCAGTACTTTATGTACTACTTCAAGTTGTGAGCGAAAAGAAGGATCTGAAGCATCTACAACATATAACAGTAACGACGCATCATGTGCCTCAGCGAGCGTTGAATGAAATGAAGCAACCAAATCATGAGGTAATTTTTTAATAAAACCAACCGTATCTGAAACCAATATACGAGGCTGGGTAATCGGATACAGCGCGCGAACAGTGGTATCTAGCGTTGCAAAAAGTTTGTTTTCGCCTTCTACATCACTACCTGTAATTGCGCGCATCATTGATGACTTGCCCGCATTGGTATAACCAATTAAAGCCACTGAGAATAGCTCAGAGCGCTGCGTACGTCTGTCCATCATTACATCTTGAACACTAACAAGTTCGCGCTTTAATTCTGCTAACTGATCGCGCACCTTACGGCGATTTAGCTCAAGTGTGGTTTCACCCGCACCTTTACCCATTTGGCGTTCTTTATCACCTGTTGATGTTTCACGAAGCCGTGGCGCGACATAATTAAGGCGAGCAATTTCAACTTGTAATTTTGCAGTTTTAGTACGCGCATGACGGCTAAATATTTCAATGATAATACCAGTGCGATCAAATACTTCTACACCTAATTGGTTCTCAACATTACGCAGTTGAGAAGGCGTTAAATCGCAGTCAAATACCACTACATCGGCACATGCAAACTCTAAATCGTTTGATGGAATTTCTGAGGATATTTCGGTTAAAGGGTCTTCATCAAGTAAATCATCTTCTTGCTCGTTTTCAACCATCCCTTTATTGCCGGTAAGGTGTGCTATTTCAGCTAGTTTTCCTGAGCCCAGTACATTAACTTTTTGGGTAGAACTTTGCTTTTGCGATTGTGTACCTACTACTTTAAAGCCTAATGTAGTTACCAAACGAGCAAGCTCTGCAAGCGATTCTGTTGCTTCGTCGCCTTTAAATTGTGGTGTACTAATAGAAATAAGTAACGCATTAGGAAGTGATGGTTTTGCAGTTAGTTGCATAATTTTTTATATGTTAATGCACCTAAAGTGCAAACCTAATTTTCATTCGAAAGTAACTTGATCCTACGCTGTTATGACCGAGCTTTACAGCGTTATAGCTTACGAATGCAATTATTATCTTTATTTTGCCAAAATTAGCGTTAATCTGTGAACTATTTGTGCGGGGGCAATATAATTTTTACACGCAAGTAAACCAATAAGTAACTTGGTGTTGTTATAAATGTATTTAATTATTAAGTGTTGGGGTTTACCATTGATAATAGGCTTTATGTAGCATTGCACCTACACAAGCCCATTAACTAAAAGCTAATTAGCTAAAACCAGTTACTAAGCAGACTCTTCTGGACGATGCTGCTTTTGTACGCCGGTTAAAAACAAACGTAATATTTGATCGTTACAAACACGGTAATGTTTGTTATCTACTTTACGAGAAAATGCGCTTAACTCATGCTTACTTAAATCAAAATCAACAAGTGCAAGTGTTGCTATAACATCTTCTGCTTTCATATTTAAAGCAATACGTAGCTTCATAAAGATAATATTGTTGTTTAGCTTTTTCTCTGGCTCTGGTTGCTCACCTTCGCGTTTGCCACGTTGGGTATTAATAAACCCATTTAAAAAGCTTGCAAACTCAGTATCACTTATTGGGGTAAAAGCCTCTTCACCTTCTTTAGTTAACCATGCAATTACTTGCTCTTTGGTGACCGTATGCTCTGCTGATGCAAAAACATTGACCATAGCAGTATCAGTTAAGTTAAAAGTGTAGCGAATGCGGCGTAAAATATCGTTATTAGTCAAAGTAAATCCCAAAGTGAGGTATAGCAACCAAGCAGTTATTGCTTAATTTTATATAAGCACCTAGTTTAACAGGTTTACTAATACCACCCTATAAATTTTTATCTGAGCTTCTTATACCTAGTTACCAAGCACCTTGGCAGGATCTACGCGCGTTGCTTGCCATGCAGGATAAATAGTGGCAAGTATCGCAAGCACAAACGTAACAATCACTGTAATACCAATGTCTTCAAGTACTAATTTACTTGGTAAAAACTCTATAAAATAAACGCCCTCAAGCGGATTGGCTCCAAATAATTGGCTTATCCACGTAAAAAGCTCACTTATATTAAGCGCTAATACCACGCCAATTAGTGTCCCTAGTGCCACGCCTACAAATGCTTGCATTAAGCCTTGCATTACAAAGGTGGCTAAAATAGTACTGTCTTTCGCGCCCATGGTTTTTAAAATTGCGATATTGCCTTGTTTTTCGCGTACTTCCATCACCAAGGACGATACAATATTAAAACTGGCTACCGCTATAATTAAAAACACCACAATATAAACAATGGTACGCACCATTTGAATATCTTGATAAAGGCTGCCTTGGGTTCTAAACCAACTAGAAATATACACGTAGTCGTCAATAGTTTGGCCCACTCTTAGCGCTATTTGATGCGCCGAAAACACATCATCAACACTTAAACGCAGCCCTGTTACTTGGGTTTCATCGTAACCCAATGTTTGCTGTGCTTTGTTAAGATGTATAAATGCAGCGGTACTATCAATCGGTCCGCCCATTTCTATAACACCTGCAAGGTTAAGTGTTACGCGTTTAGGCGCTAATAATGATTGACCTTTTTGACTAATTTGCGGAATAAGTAATGTAATGTTATCGCCTACTTTGGCGTCTAACTGTTTTACTATTTGTTTACCTAAAATTACATCGTCAAGGCCTAGCTGGCTGACTAATTTACCACTGGTAAACTGATTTACCGCCGATACATTACTCTCGAGCGATGGCTCTACACCTCGAATTTTTATCGCTTTTAGCTGGCTTTTATATTGCGCCATCCCATTCACTGCAATAAATGGCGCAGCCCCTGTTACATGCGGTTGTGTTTGTAAATCCTCAATTTTTTGCGACCAATTCGCGATGGGTCTACTTGGTGCTACATATTCAACCTGTGGCACAACACTTAGTAATCTATGTACTAGTTGCTGCTCAAAACCATTAATTACCGACAGCGCCACAATTAAAACCGCGACACCTAATAAAATACCAATAGTGGACGCTTTAGCGATAAAACTAACAAAGCCGTTTTTTTCATCTTTGTGGCCTGAATAGGCTCTAAAACGTTTACTTAAAAATGCACTAAGCAACATGCTGCGACTCTTTAATAGCTAGTTTTCCATCGTCTAAATAAGCTATTTTGCCCAGCTTATCGGCAAGTTCTAAATCGTGTGTAACTACCACAAAACTGGTGTTTAAGCTTTGGTTAAGCTCATTAATTAAATCGTAAATTTTAATCGCATTTTGTTTATCTAAATTACCGGTTGGTTCATCAGCAAGCACAAGCGCAGGTTTTGTAACCAGTGCACGGGCAATAGCCACGCGTTGGCGCTCTCCACCAGAAAGCGCAGACGGTTTATGCGAGCTGCGATGTGCAAGGCCTACTTTTTCGAGCATATCGAGCGCTTGAGCTTTGGCTTCTTTTGCACTCAAGCCTTTAATTAATAATGGCATAGCCACGTTTTCGACTGCGCTAAACTCCATTAATAAGTGATGAAATTGATAGATAAAGCCCAAGTTTTGGTTTCTAAATGCGGCTTGCTCTGTTCGCGAAAGTTTTGCAACTTCTTGGTTTTTAATTTTAGCGCTACCTGAGCTTGCGGTATCTAATGTGCCAAGTATGTGTAAAAGCGTACTTTTACCAGAGCCAGAACTCCCTACAATAGCGAGCATTTCACCTTGCTGCAGCGCTAAATCAACACCTTTTAATACTTCAACTTGGTTGCTGCCATCTTGATAAACTTTACTTAAATTTTCACAACTAATTACTAAATCATTCATAACGTAATACCTCTGCTGGTTTTACTTTTGCGGCTTTACGCGCAGGATATAAGGTAGCTAAAAAGCTCATAGCAATACTGGCAAACGCTATTATTACTAAACTCAAAATATCAAATTTTACCGGAAGCTCTATACCTGCCAATAAGTTTAAGCCCACTAATGCAAGTAGCTCATTTATATATAAACTAAATATTACACCTAAAAATGCGCCTATTGCTGTACCAATTACGCCGTTATATAAGCCTTGCACCATAAACACTTTTTGCACTTGCGAAGGCGTTAAACCTAACGTTTGTAGTATGGCCACTTCACCTTGTTTTTCGCTTACCATCATGGTTAATGCCGATACAATATTAAATACAGCCACCAATACAATGAGGGCAAGCAACATAGACATAATGCGCTTTTCCATAGCAACGGCTGCAAATAGAGTACCTTGGGTACTGCGCCAATCACTATAATTATGATCTTGTAAAATACGCTGGCTTGCTTCAATAAACTCATCTAGTTCGAAAGGTTCGTGCAATGAAACACTTAAATTTGGGGCAGTGTTTTTATCCAGCTTTAATACCCGTTGTAGTGAAGCGCCACTTGTAAACGCAAGTGCCATATCTATCTCAGATCCGGTTTCGTATATTGCGGCCACTTTAAATAAACGCTGGCTGGGTACTCGCCCAAGAGGTGTATATGTTGAAGCATTAGGCATAATAACGCGAAGCTTATCACCCACGCTAACGCCTAATTTACGACTCAAATAACGGCTTATAGCAATGTTGTAATTTTTGTTTAATACAGTTTTCCAATCGCCTTGCACTATTTTATCGGTAATTTTATACAAAGACCCGCTGTCGTTATAAAGGCCTTGTAGTAAAACGCCGTGCAAGTCTTTATTCGTTTGCAAAATAGCTTCGCCGTGGCGATATAAGCTTACATGATCAACATAAGGAGATTGTTCGAGGTCGGTTTTAAGGGTGCCCATTTGGGTGGCAGTGTGTTTACCTGCGCTAACTTCAACATGCGGAATAAGTCCAAGCATATTGGTTTTTAGGCTATTTTCAAACCCGTTCATTACACTGCTTACCGTAAATAATGCCATTAAACCAATAGCGATACCGGCAATAGAAAAAAACGAAATAAACGATATAAACGCATTTCCTTTAGAGGAGCGACTATATCTAAGCCCTATAAATAAGCTAACCGGTTGAAACATATTATTTTTAACACTTATCGTAAAAGTATTGAGCAATAGTAGCACGAAAAAAGTGCCTTTGGGTATGGCGTAAAATGTAAGAAATAATTTAAAAATCTGATACTTGGCTATATTTACAGCAATACATGCTTAACCATTAATTCGCGATTAAGCTTTCAGCCCTTTAACTAAATAATCGAGCAATACCCGTACATTAGTCGCCACAAACTGCCTTGGTGGATATACGCCCCATACCCCTTCTTGCTGTGGTTGATAGGGTGTTAAAATAGGCACCAATTGCCCTGAGTTAATTTCGTTTTCAATGTAGTAGTCTGGGAGTTGTACAATACCGAGCCCCTTTTTTGCGCCATCCACCAGCGCCCAACCACTATTACACTGTAGCCGCCCTGCTATTTTAATGTGTTTATCGCGCCCATTTTCGTTTACGCGCCAGTAGCTACTATTCCCAATTAAACATTCATGGCTGTTTAGCTCGCCTAAAGTATGCGGCTCACCAAATCGCGTTAAATACTGCGGTGCAGCGCACATAATAAAACGCCGCGCACTTAACCTACGCGCTTTTAAGCTCGAATCTTTTAAATGCCCTAACCTTATGGCTAAATCAAATCCGCCCTCTAATAAGTTTTCTTGCTCGTTACTTAGTGTGGCAACAACTTCTACTTCGGGATGCTCCTTCATAAAATTATGCACTATGGGCATAATAAAGCTCTCTCCGTACATAACTGGTGCTGTGAGCTTTATTTTACCTTTAGGCGTACTTTGTTGCTGAGCAAGGCCTTGAGTTGCCTCGTCCATAGCGTGTTGTAAGTGCTTTATTTGATGTAAGTACACTTCACCTTCTTTAGTTAAAACCACTTTACGAGTAGTACGAGTTAAAAGCTGGGTATTTAAACGTTGCTCAAGCGCCGTAACATGGCGGCTAATATGCGCAACCGAAAGCCCAAGCATTTTTGCAGCCGCAGTAAAGCTGCCCTCTTCACCAACCGCTATAAACTCATCAATTCCATCCCAACGTGCCATTATTACTATACTGTAAAAGTGTTTTAATAAAATTGAGATTATCATTATTTGAGAAACAAATACAATAAGCCCATCACCCAAGCAAATTGGGTCTACAATTATTTTTTAATAGCCAGTTAAAGGAAATAAAACACATGTCTGAATTTATTAAATCAAAAGCTGCCATTGCTTGGGGTCCTAATCAACCACTTAGTGTTGAAGAAGTTGATGTGATGATGCCTAAAAAAGGCGAAGTTATGGTAAAAATTACCGCTACAGGTGTGTGTCATACTGATGCATTTACATTATCAGGACAAGATCCTGAAGGCATATTTCCTGCTATTTTAGGTCACGAAGGCGCTGGTGTTGTCTATGCAGTTGGCGAAGGCGTAACGAGTGTTGAAGTGGGGGATCATGTTATTCCTTTATACACTGCAGAATGTGGCGTATGTAAAATGTGTACTTCAGGTAAAACTAACCTGTGTTCAGCCGTGCGCGAAACACAAGGTAAAGGCCTAATGCCAGACGGCACTACACGTTTTTTTAAAGATGGCCAACCAATTTATCACTACATGGGTACATCAACTTTCTCTGAGTACACTGTATTGCCAGAAATCTCACTTGCTAAAGTAAATAAAGAAGCATCACTAGAAGAGATTTGCTTACTAGGCTGTGGTGTAACAACGGGCATGGGCGCAGTTACCAACACAGCTAAAGTAAAGCCTGGCGACACTGTTGCTATATTTGGCTTAGGCGGTATTGGTTTGTCTGCGATTATTGGCGCAAAAATGGCTGGTGCAGGGCGTATTATCGGTGTTGATATAAACACCACTAAATTCGATTTAGCTACAAAACTAGGTGCTACTGATTTAATTAACCCAAAAGATTTCGACAAGCCAATTCAAGAAGTTATTGTTGAAATGACAGATGGCGGCGTTGACTACTCGTTTGAATGTATCGGTAATGTTGACGTAATGCGCTCAGCGCTTGAGTGTTGCCACAAAGGTTGGGGTGAGTCGGTCATTATTGGTGTGGCAGGTGCAGGCCAAGAAATATCAACCCGTCCGTTTCAGCTGGTAACTGGGCGTGTATGGCGTGGTAGTGCATTTGGTGGCGTTAAAGGCCGTTCACAACTCCCTGAAATTGTTGAGCGTTACATGGCAGGTGAATTTGCTCTTAGCGACTTTATTACTCACACAATGAGCCTTGAAGATATTAACGAAGCGTTTGATTTAATGCACGAAGGCAAAAGTATTCGTACAGTCATTCATTACTAATAAACTGCATTCGTAAAATAGCTTATTAATAAGCCGTAATACTTTTAAGTTTACGGCTTTTAAGGATTAAGTATGTTAGAAAATATCTCAAGTGTAAAAGTGTCTGGCGGTTGGCATAAGCAATATACTCACAGCTCGCAAAGTACACATTGCACTATGCGCTTTGCCGTATTTTTACCACCTGGCGCAAGTGAAGCAAATAAAGTACCGGTACTTTATTGGTTATCGGGATTAACCTGTACCGACGAAAATTTTATGCAAAAAGCCGGTGCATTTAAAAAAGCAGCAGAGCTGGGTATTGCTATTGTAGCGCCTGACACTAGCCCGCGTGGCGAAAACGTACCCAATGAAGACAGCTACGACTTTGCACAAGGCGCAGGCTTTTACGTAAATGCCACGCAAGCTCCTTACAACACCCATTTTAATATGTACGATTATGTTGTTAGTGAATTACCAGCATTGATAGAGCAACATTTTCCGGTAACAAGCACAAAAGCAATTAGCGGTCACTCTATGGGCGGGCACGGTGCATTAATGGTCGCACTTAAAAACCCGACTGCGTTTGTAAGTGCCTCGGCTTTTAGCCCTATTGTAAATCCGATTGAATGCCCTTGGGGTGTAAAAGCATTTACTGGTTATTTAGGAAATGATAAAGCGCTTTGGAAGCAATACGACAGCTGCGAGCTGATGAAAAACGCAGAGCAAGCTAATTACTTACCTATGTTAGTGAGTCAAGGTGATGCCGATGGTTTTTTACAAGAACAACTTAAGCCAGAAAACTTAGTCGCTATTGCAGATAAAAAAGGCTACCCGCTTACACTTGAAATGCAAGCAGGCTACGACCATAGCTACTTTTTTATAAGCAGCTTTATTGACCAACACTTATTATTTCATCATCAGTTTTTAACTGCTTAGACTCATTAGTGTGTAGAGATGACTTTTCTACCTCTACACACTCTTTTAGACTTTTAGTGACCTGCCTACATACTTGCGTAGTAGTGCTTTCCCCTTTAACTAGGCTAACAAGAGCCGAATCTATCTTTAATCCCATATCAGTAAAGTTAAATCCGTTTTTATCTGTAGGTACTGGCTCTAGTGGGTTTTTATAAGGTGTTGACTGCGCCGGGCTAATACTATTTTTATCATTACGCGCCTGAGATTGTGCTTGCCCATCAATAATAGCGCCCGCAACTGTACAGCCAGAAAGGCAATAAAAAAACAAAAGTACAATAATTGTTTTCATCATTCATCCTTAACAAAATATTACCTAAATTGTATACGTTTTTTATTGTAACTCTGTAAAAAAATGTAAGTATTACTACCTAAAATCATTTATAAACTTTCTTGTAACACCCACCAGCTGCAATATAAAAAATGGCGACCCTAAATAACCTAAAATTTTATTAATGGTAGGTTGTAAGTGTTCTGTGAGAAGTTCAGGAAATAAAAAAGCAAAAACAGATAACCCAGCGCAAAATAGTAACGCTGTTTTTTCAAGTTTAGTGGGTGTGATTAATGTTTTATTTAAAGGCAAAAGGTTCACATAGGTGTCTTTTAGGTATGATAAAAGAGTACGGGGCTTTAAAACTCAGATCAAATTAACTATCGCGTAAAATAGTAATAAAAACATGTAAAAGTTTACTCAATAATTTTTATTAAACTCAGCTTCCTACAATAAACCATTGATTATTAGTTATTTATGCAATGGCCCACTGTTTGCTTATTATTAACAAAATTAACCCGCATAGGCTCAATAATGGAAATTGATTTACAGTGGAATGAAATCATCGATAACTTAATACATTTAGGTATTGCATACCTACTTGCGCTACCTATGGCTTACGACAGAGAGCGTAGCCATGATGGTGCAGGCCTTCGTACCTTTCCTCTTGTTGCTGTTGCATCGTGTGGGTATGCATTAATAGCGATGTCGGTTTTAGATGGCGCAGAAGCTCAATCTAAAATGTTGCAAGGCATCATTACTGGCATTGGTTTTATTGGCGGTGGCGCAATTTTGAAAAATAACAAATCAACCTCCGGTACAGCAACCGCAGCCAGTATTTGGAATATGGGCTTAATTGGTATAGCTGTAGCCTATAGCCGTTACGAAATAGCCATTTTGCTCGCCATTATTAATTTTATAACGCTAAGGTATGTAAAAAAGTTTAAGTGATAATTAGCTGTATCATTACAAGTAATGCGAGCAAATATTGGTCGTATTACGTGTGTATAATCACTGGCAAAATATAAATACACGATTTCAATTTGATACAATATAACATATAATAAATACAGTTTTAAATCACTCTATATAGCTCTCTTATGTCGCTACCTTCAACCGATAACCGCTTACATCATATTGATATATTACGGGGCATTATAATTATATTTATGGTTATTGACCATGGTATGTATTATTGCCTTAATTACTCAGTTACCGATCCGATGACCATTCCAGGGACTGATCCCGTTACCTTTTTTACGCGTTTTGTTTCTCACTTTTGCGCACCACTCTTCGTATTCTTAGCAGGTCTATCTGCGGCTATAACAGAGCATAAATATGTATCCACTAAAGCATTTTCACAAAGCTTGATTATTCGTGGTTTAGTGCTAATTTTGTTTGAATTTACTATTGTTTCGTGGTCTTGGAGCTTTAACCCACTATACCCAATGCTATACGCACAAGTTATTTGGGCTATCGGCTGGGGCTTTGTTATTTTAGGACTGCTGCGTTTCCTGGGCATTTATGCCATTTTTGTAGCAGGCTTATTACTCGTGTTTGGGCATAATTTATTTGATGGAACAAGCTTTGAGCCTAATACATTTGCACATACTGCTTGGTCTATTGCACATCAAAAAAATGTACTTGATCTCCCTTTTGATTTTCAAATTAGAACAACCTACCCAGTTGCCCCTATTGTTGGCTTAATGGCATTGGCATATTGCGCTGGTGTTTATTACAAAGCACAACAATACAGTAAAAAAGTGATGAATCACGCATTGTTATTAGGGGTTACTTGCCTTGCGCTTTATGGCATTTTACGTGGGTTTAACTTATACGGTGACATGTCACAGTTTGCTATACATACAAGCTCATTACTCACTGTTATGTCGTTTCTAAACCCAACAAAGTATCCGCTTTCGCTGCAGTTTATGTTACTTACTGTTGGCCTTGGGCTTATTTTTTTAAAGGCATTAAGTGGTTTAAAAACCGATTTTTCGCATAACTTTTTACAAGTACTGGGTAAAACAAGTATGTTTTCATACCTTGTGCATTTGTATTTATTACATGCTATTGCTTGGTTACTTATACCTATTCTTGGCTTTAATTTTAGCGATATGACCTACGCAGATACTCTCGTTGGTTTGCCTGAAGGTTATGGCATGAGTTACACAGCAACACTTTTATTTATAACCGTTGTAATAGGGCTAACAACCCTACTCGCTAAGCGATACATTGTTTGGAAACGAAGCCACAAACATAGCTTAATTGCTAAATATATATAAGTAAAAACACAAACCCCGCATAATATTTGCGGGGTTTTATATCATTAACCAATACGTAAAACTTATAAAAAGCTATCACCACTTTGCTTTAGCGTTACGGTTTGTGCTTGAGCGCTTTTAATTAATAACCCACAACGCACATCGTTTTGTGAAATTACAATTTTATCAATTGTGCTTGTATCGTAATTTACTACTTTGTTCTCGCAGCGTAACTGAACTTTAGTTAGCGGCATTTGCGCTTCAAGCGCTACTTCACTTTTTGACAATAAAGGTAATACCGCCTGCTTAGGCAATAGCTCTATTTGTTGTTTTATATCGCCAGAACTTTTATAAATGTCATTAACTTGAGCTAATAACTGCTCCTTATTTTGCTGTGTAAAAGTGATGGATTCAATATTGCCTAACGCATCTATTGCGTCATAGGCACGTACATAATCTTGTTTTGATATAAACCATTGTAATGCATTTTTTATCACACGCTTTTGAATTTGATCTGGTAGGTTACCTCTAAATAAAAACGCTTCGTTGATGTGCTGATCAAAGCTCTTCCAGTCTTGTACAAAATAACTGTGCTGGCTTTTAAGCCATGCAAGCAAAACAATCTCAACCGTATTTTTCGTATGTTCGTTTTCTAACTCATTAATACGGCTTTTAGCTTCATCGTATTTCTTTTCATCGATTAACTTACTAGCTTGTTCATAATCATTAAAAAAGCCGCGAGACGCTTTATCATTTGAAAATCCAGCATGTAAATTTTGCGAACTTACAGTAATAGTTTTTGCTACAGGTATAGTCTCGCCATTTAATTTTGCACTTTTGTAGTTGAGCTTAGACACGTAATCCATTACTTCTCTTTGATACTTTTTTTGACCAGCTGTAGCTACAATTTCGATATCGCTCACTTGGCCGTTTTCATCAACAAGATAACTACTTAAATTAATTCCTTCTAATCGAGACGCACGCGGTGAGGTATTAGTAAGTTGATCGTAATTTTTATTAATCACCTCAGCAGGGACAAAGTCGTCAGCAAACGCAGGGAGTTGAGTAAAAGCAGAAGTAAAAGAAAGCGCTAATATGAGTTTTTTCATCGATTTTATCCATCCTAGATAGTGTTTATATAATAGAAACAAACGATCGATATAAAAGCAAGTGTAAATACAAAAAATTAGTTCATTTAATGAGCTTAACTTAGAAAAAACTTAATAGATAAATATATTTGAGACATTAAAAAAGGCGCTTAAAAAGCGCCTTGCTAACAAGTATGTGTGCTTAAAACATATCTTGATAGGAGTTTGTTGTGCTAAACGTAATTGCTTTTTCAAAGCCTGGTAACTGAATACTTTGCTCGTCTATTACAATGTCGTTGTCGTCAATAAGTCCGTCGCCAAAGCGATAAATAAGCTCGTACTGGCCTAAATCAGCTTGCGTTTGATACGTTTTCTGCGAAGCGCTAACCACACTATTTTTCTGTGTGTAACTAGTCATAACATCATCGCCATAGCGCTTAGCAAGCATTTGCATTGTTACTTTTGGTGAAAGTACAGTCGCTGTTGCATTATTACCGCCAAAGCCTTTTGAATTTATAAAAGCAATATCCATATCAGCGCACTCGTAATGGCTATTACGAATATCAAGATGGTCGCTGTAAACATCATCAGCCACTTTATCAATAGTGGTAATACCCGGCATAATATTATGACTAAATATGCCTAACGCAATCGCTAACTGGTCACCACTTGCAGGTGCAATAGTATGGCCAACATACGCTTTTGGCGCTGTTACTTTCCAGTTATCAATAGCAAACGTTTGTGCTACTTTGTGATAAATCAAAGACTCTGTTACACGGTTTTGCGGTGTACTAGAACCATGGGCTAAAATAAAGCTACGTTCTTGCAGTGCTTCTTTACCTAATAAGCTGCTAGCAAGTGCGGCTGATTTTGCCATTGTAATATAGTTACCAGGGCCAGGTGATGTAATCGACTTTTTAACGCCATCTGCATTTACAAACACATCCGGTACGCTGCCCATAATATCAGCGCCCAACTCAAGGGCTAAAGCATCATCCATTAAAATAGCAACTTGCGCGCCCTCACCTAATGTAAAGCCACAGTTATCGCCAAATGGGCGGCTGCTATTACGGTAATCTGGTTCTTCATCATTTGATAAGTTATCTAAACGGCGCAAACCTTCAACGTTTGCAAGTGCGCTCATGTTACCAAAGCCTTCTACAACTTCTGGTGTAATAGCACACTCAACACTTGCGACAACCGCAACGCGTGTACGCCCTGCTTGTATGTCATTAACCGCTGCACGTAAATTATATAAAAACGTTGCACATGCGCCCGAGGTCGAAAACGTAGTCCCTACATTGCCCGTAACATAGGCATTAATAAAATCGGTAGACATTGTATTTAAGCCCAGTGCTAACTGCTTAGTGCTAACACGGTCGCCTTGTTGGCGCGCTTTTACTAAACCACCTAGGCCTTTGTCGTCCATTTGGCCAATTACCGATGCTGAATAGGTACCAATTTTATCTGGCTCTACGCTATTCATAATATGCTGCCAATCAAGCCCTGTTGATTTAATCGCATCTGTAGCTGCAAAAATAGTGGCTTGCAAACCACGAGGCTGATAGCGGCTGTTATACATAACTGATGGATCAAACCCAGTCGGAAATTGCCCAGCAGATTTAATTGGGTTATCGCGTGTTGAGTCATGCTTTACGTCTAAGTCGGCTGCAATAGTTACTTTAACTTTTTTGCCTTCAAGCTCTTCAACTTGCCAGCTAGCTGGAATAGGTGCAGGTAAGTCGCGAGCACGCGTTTCAAACACAATTGCGTTATCGCTTGATGCGGTTAGTGTCATTTTTTGCTGCCACGGTGTTGCGTCGGCATCAAAGTGTTCTTTTTCAATTTTACGAATAAGTGTACCAGCAATAATTTGCTCACCAAAGCGTGCTTCTATGTCGCTTTGCTCAACATTATTACCTTGTGTATCTTGTAATTGGCCGTTTACAACGCTTACTAGATTCATCAGTGTGGCGAGGCCTAAAAATGTTTCACTGCGATCTTGAGCATTTAAACTATCTAACACGATACGGCGATAACCTTGATGAAAAGAAGTACGGCCAGCGGCGTTAATGCCACCCATGCCTACTATAACGGGTAATGCTGTCATAATTTACCTTTTAGAAACGTGTTATAAGGAGAAGAGGCAGTTTAAATGGATTACGCACCACACATTGTGCTTTAATAGCCAAATATTCAGCACAAAAGGCCAAAATATACTGGTCGGAGCATTTATATGACTGATAAACACACTAATCCACCTCTAAACATTGCTATAGCGGTATATCCGCATTTATTAGTGACTAGTTTAACGCTGCCTATAGAAATGCTAAGAGCCGGCGAGGCCTTTGCTAAAGGGCATCTTGATAAGCAAAGCTTTAGGCCACTTGCTATAAATTTAGTGGCTAAAAGTGCTGAATCTATACCCACCCGTGCAGGCCTTGCTATAAATCCTGATTGCATAACAACTAACGCGCCCTACAGCGATTTGATTATAGTGCCGGGTATTTGGCGGAACCCACGCCCAGTGGTGCGAACAAATCAGGAAATAGTTGATTGGCTAAGTGAAAGCTTTAGCGCAGGCAGCCATATAATTGGTGTCGGTACTGGCAACTGTTTATTAGCTGAGGCTGGCTTACTTGATGGCCACCCTGCTACCACCCATTGGCATTACGCCAAACAATTTAGCCATGACTACCCGCAGGTGCGCTTAAAGCCCGACTTTTTTATAACCCAATCAGAGCGCATGTATACCGTAGCAAGCCTTAATGCCCTTGCAGATGTTATCGTACATATTATCAGCCAGTACTACACAAAAGCCGCCGCGCAGCATGTAGAGCGTAATTTTTCGCACGAAATACGCAAACCCTACGAAGATCAACGCTATTTAGAAGGTGCAGTAGACCGTCACCCCGATGAGCTAATTGCGCAAATTCAATTTTGGCTAAAAACGAATTTAGCCACCGAGCTAAACTTGCAAGAAGTCGCTGCCCAATTTAACTTAAGCTATCGTACTTTTACCCGCCGCTTTAGAGCCGCAACGAACCAAAGCCCTATTGAGTATTGGCAACAATTACGCGTAGAAGGTGCGAAAGAGTTATTAGCATCATCAAATTTATCAATTCAAGAAGTGGCTTTAGAAGTTGGATATAACGACCAAGGGCATTTAACCCGCGTGTTTAAAAAAGTATTAAGCCAAACACCCAGTGGCTACAGAAAAGTAGTTAGGAGAAAGTTGTTTGGCTAACCAGCGACGACACTCTAAATTGGCATTTTTTTATACATAAATTATACTCTTATCAATAATATAATTTACGCCATACCAAGGTAACTGCATGAGAGATAAACTTAGTAAGCACCTTTTTGATCCACAAAGCGATGCTTCTATTGAATCAAAGTTATTAAAGTTACTTTCACTTGTACGAAAACATTTAAGTATGGAAGTCGCGTTTATTTCAAAATTCACCAATACTGAGCGCGTTTTTAAAGTGGTAGATAACCAAACTACAAATACATGCGTATCAGTAGGTAATTCAGATCCAATTTGCGAAACTTACTGTAAAAAAATATCTGATAACGAGCTAGAACAAATAATCCCTAATACTCTTGAGCACCCAATAACCCGCAACATGCCAGTCACAGAAAAGCTAAATATTGGCTCTTATATTGGTGTACCCATTATTTTATCCACCGGAAAAGTTTATGGAACTTTTTGCTGTTATAAAACCGTATTAGACAATGCCCTGAACGACAAAGATTTGTCATTTCTTAGGCTCATTTCTGAAATAGCTACTGAGTTAATCGAAAAAAAAGTTCAGTCTGACATTTTAAATAATGAGTCAAAGTCGCTTATTGAAAATATTATAAAAACAAACGATATTACGATTTATTTTCAGCCCATATTTAATTTATCAACCAACCAACTTTCGGGTTATGAATCTCTGTCACGCTTTTTTATTGAACCCTATAAAACACCTGATATTTGGTTTAAAGATGCTGAAAAACTGGGTTTAGGAGAAGCATTAGAAATACTTGCTATACAAAATACATTACATTGCTTAGATCAATTTGATGAAAAAGCTTATATCACTATAAATACTTCACCTCAGCATATTTTATCAGGCTCAATAGACAAAGTATTACAAAGCATCGATTGTAATAGAATAATTTTAGAAGTGACTGAACATTCACCTATTTTAGACTACCAAGCGATGCGAACTGCACTTCAACCATTAAGAAGCAAAGGCGTAAGATTAGCTATAGATGATGTTGGAGCTGGCTATTCGTCTTTTCAACATATTTTAGAATTAGAGGCAGATATCATTAAGTTAGATATAAGCCTCACTCAAAATATAAATAAAGACAGTAGAAAGTTTTTATTAGCTAAAGCACTATGCGGATTTGCCAAAGCTATTAATTGCTCAATTGTAGCTGAGGGTATAGAAAATCAAGATGAATTAAACACACTAAGAAAACTAGGCGTTGATAACGTACAAGGCTATTTTATTGGGCGCCCAGCTCCTATTGAAGATGCCATCCAATATCAAACAATTACGCTATAATTAATAAACGCCACTTTTAGTGGCGTTCTGATTCGTTAAATTCTTTTCGATAATAGCGCTTTTGATAGTTTTTTACTTTAGTGTGTACGCCTTTGCTTAAGCTTTTAAATTTAGCCTCAAGTACGTCTACACCGTATAAAATACCGACCACCAGCACCGAGAGTTTTATTGCAGCCCCAAGGTTTTCTGTCGCTATCATCACGCCTATTGATGCAAGCACCCAAATGGTTGCAGCAGAGGTTACGCCAACTACCGCACCATCTTTTGCGAGCATAACGCCTGCCCCTAAAAAGCCAATACCTGTAATTATTTGCCCAACTACACGAGAATGATCTATTACATCCCCTTGTAAATTAAACGCAGTGGATAAAAACAAATACGTACCCAACGTTATTAGGGCTGATGTACGAATACCTACAGGCTTGCCGCGCAATTGGCGCTCTATTCCAATAATAGCACCACAAAAAGCCGCAGTACCAATAGCTGCCCATGAATACGGGGCTACATCAATTAAATCTAAAAAAGTCACTGTTAACCTTATATTTTATTAGCTATAGCCACCGCCGTTCTTAAACGTTGGCTACCAAACGCTGACATTTTGCTAAAATCACTTCGTGCAATAGGTACATATTGGCAATCTATAGCGAGCTGTTTATCGTTACCGGGCTCACAAAACGGATCGTGAACATACACGCAGTGCTCATCAAGGTGCGTAACACACACCCAGTGTGGCGATTTTTTACCATCAAAACTGTATGTACTAATTAATAACAGCACACTAAAGCCTTTACTTAACCACTGCTCAATATGCTCAAGCTCTACATCTTTATACGTAAGCGGTATATTTGCTTGTGCAATACCATCTACAAATTGTTGATGCACGGTGGCAAGTACCACTTTTTTGTTTTCGTTACGTACGCCATCTAAAAACAAAGGCTCTGTGGTATTAACCATTACCTCGCTTTTAAAACCACGCTTATTAGCCCCAAGTGCCAAACCAAACGGATGGCAACCACCATGACCCGATGTCATAAAAATGGTGGTACCTTCACGCCAAAGTGCCAGCTCATGCGATTGGGTAAGCTCAGTTGTTGGCTCAAGTGCGCCCATTGCCATTAATAGTGCAGCAGGTCCGCACGTAAACTCAGTAGTTTGCTGATACCACGGCGTTAAACGCGCCACTTTTAACTCACTCGTTTGTCGAATGTTTTTTTGCATTCGTAGTGCGTCACTGTGGTCATCGTAATAATCGCTATATTGACCAAACACTCTGTAACCTAAGCTTTTATAAAGCCCTATCGCACCTTGGTTATTTACAGCCACTTCTAAACGAAGGTAAATACGCCCTCGCTCATACGTTTCTTTTTCAAGGCTAGTAAGCAATGTCTTTGCAACGCCCTTACCTTGCATTGTGGGTTTTACAGCAAGCGAATATAAACGCGCTAAACGAGTCCCTTTATGGCACCACACTAATCCATATCCACATACTTGCTCGCCATTTTGGGCAACGAGTAAAATACCGTGTTTTGCACTAAGCCAGCGTTTTAAACTACGCGGACTTAATTTATCGTTATTAAAGCAAGCGTTTTCAACGTCAATCAGTGCATTTAAATCACTACTAAGCGCCTTTCGAATAACAAGGTTGCTCATGTTATTACCCACGGCCTCGTGCTTCTAAGCGTTGTTTAAACTCATCCATAATGATCATGTATAGCTCGTCGCCTAAATAGCCGTCTTCTACCTTGTGATCAATACTTGGGTTGTCGTTTACTTCAAGTACATATGCTTTGCCTTGATGCTCTTTAACATCTACGCCATATAAACCCCTACCCACTGTTTTACATGCTTTTAATGCTGCATCTAACACCGCTTTTGGTAACTCAAAGGTTGGTAGAGTTTCAAAGCCGCCAGAGAAAAACCGTTTAGCGTCGTGGTTATAAATTTGCCAATGGTTACGCGCCATTAAATAGCGGCATGCATAAATTGCACGGCCATTTAACACACCCACTCGCCAATCATATTCGGTATACATGTACTCTTGTGCAAGCACTAATGCGCTATATTCAAACAGCTCTGTAAGCTTAGCGGCAAGCTCATCACGGTTTGAAACTTTAAACACACCTTTTGAGAACGACCCTTCAGGCATTTTTAAAACAAGCGGATACGTAAACGCTTCTTCTAATTGCTCAAGCGTTTCATTTGCTTGATCAGCCACTACAACCGTTTTTAAACTTGGCACTTTTTGATAATTAAATGCATCGTGTAAATACACTTTATTACAACAACGTAAAATAGACTCAGCATCGTCAATAACCACTAAACCCAGGCTTTGCGCTTTGCTTGCAAGGCGATACGTTGGGTGGTCAATCGCTGTAGTTTGGCGAATAAATAACGCATCAAACTGGGCAATGTTATCAATTTCGTCAAAGCTTAATGCTTGTGCATAAATACCGTGTTTAGCAGCTGCTTTAATAAAACGTGCAATGGCGTCTTTGTCACTCGGTGGTACTTTTTCGTTATGATCAACAAGTATTGCCATGTCCCATCTAAAACGACGTTGCACAGAACTAATACGCCACTGCGTTTTAGTAAAGTTATCTAGCTTGGCTACAAATTCGCTGTACTGCTGCTCGCTTAAAGACGACATCGAGCCTTGTTGCAATAATCCTTGTTCATCAACAAATAAAATAGGCGCTGGGTATTGTTTAAATACCGACTTTGCCGCTTTTGATTGTAAATCGTTTTGGGCATTACCAAAGTAAAGTGTGCCATCTATTTGGCCCACATTTAACATAGGAGCTTGGCCACTACGAAGAGCATTAATGGTTTTTACACTGGGTAAAACTTGGTGCTTGCGCGCCTCTGCAAGTAATGAGCAATAGTAACCTTTGCTCAAGTATTGGCTTGAGTCGCACAGATTAATAATGCGTGTTTTTGGTTCGTTATGTTTTGGGTAATCACGTAAGTAGGTATTAAACGTAATTACATTTTCGAACGATTGAGCAAGCGTTTGCTCGTTGTTATCAACCACAATTAAGGTTTTAAACACGACTTTTCCTAGTTAAGTCAAAATATAAAAAGCATGCTTAGTAAAATACTAAGCATTATAAATAGAAACACCCATCGTACTAAGTGGGCATTGCGCGAATCACTTAATATGATGGGTGCTTTAACAGGTACCTACTGTACGAGTTAGCGCTTAAATTGCTTAAGCGACATGTGCTTTATATGCCCTTTTTTAAAAACGCACAAACGAGATATTTTTAGCGTGAAGATGAAAAATATTGATTAACTAATAATGCAGATTAAAATAAGCAAAACAACACCTTATGAGAGTTAAAAATGTCGCTGCCTGCTTGCTCAAAATGCCAATGTGAATATGTTTACGAAGACCAACAACTGCTTATTTGCCCCGAGTGCGCCCATGAGTGGAACCCAAATACTACAAATGATGAAGACGCAATTTTAGTAAAAGATGCCAACGGCACTTTACTTAATGATGGCGATAAAGTGACCGTAGCCAAAGATTTAAAAATTAAAGGCAGCTCGCAAGTAATTAAAATTGGCACCAAAGCGGTCGTTAGAAGAGTGCTTGATAAAAAAGATCACGAACTTGATTGTAAAGTAGAAGGCATTGGCGAAATGATGGTAACAGCGAAATTTGTGAAAAAAGCTAATTCGCAGGTCGGATAAATGGCGAAGCCATGCCATCCGACGCGTAATAAAGGCCAAAGTTATTTCATTCAACAACAAACTTTTGTACAAAGCTAAAGTGTATTATGTTGCTATGGCTTTGTCGGATGGCGCTTCGCTTATCCGACCTACAAATAATTTATATCTTTTCGCCACACCAGTTATTCGTATAAATCCCTCGCTTTACGGCTCTGTGAAAACTTGAATAAGGCCAATCAACTATTCGACTAACTAGACCATGCTTTAACGGATTAAAATGAACATAGTTAACATGGTGCCAATAATCATTATCATCCCTGATGGTATGTTCCCAAAAACGGCGTTGCCAAATTCCTCGCTCATTTTTACGTTTTCTTGTTTGAGTTAAAAACTCTGTTTTTGGGAGTGATTTTGAAAATCGCTTTTTAATTTCTCGCCAGCGCCCAGAATAATCCGTATCGTTGTCTGGCAAGGTTAAAACCGCATGAAGGTGATCGGGTAGCACAACCCATGCATCTATATAAAATGGCCTTTGGAATTTAACAACGCGGATAGACTCTCTTAATAAATCAATATGCTCAACTAACAACGATTTATTACGGTCGAGCAAATTAACAGTAAAAAAATATGACCCTCCTTTTACATAATTCCGACGATATTGCATTGTATGTCCACTATATTATTAGATACCTATTAGATAAATAAAGCGTAAATTTAGGATATATACAACATTGGCGTAGGTCGGATAAATGGCAAAGCCATGCCATCCGACAATAGATTTATGAACAAAGGTAATAGTTTATCGTGTTGGTAATTAGGCTGGGTGTCCCCTAATTATTTATCTATTTGTAATTCTTTAGCTGCAGCAACTAATACATACATAGGGAATTGAAGAACTTCCTGCGATTTAACTATGACTCTTCTTGATGGTTCTCCTTTTTCTGCACAGATTTTTATACACCACCCAAGAACAAGCTGCTCCTCTGTTTTGTCAATTCCGTGTAAATTACAAAAATCCATAACACACATAAAATCAATTTGTTGATTGTTCGATTCTATATTTTGTAATTTATTGCCAAGATGATTTAGCATTTTTTCATGTGTATTAAATTGTTCCTGAGTTTTACGTTCCAACTCTTCTCTTTGTTCAATTTCCATTAAAAGAGTAGTAGCTAGCCTTTTAACATCAGAGTCTTGAGAAACTAACGGTGGTGGGTATTCACCATATTTGGTTAATGAAGGTACAACCTCATGAAACAACCATCTTTGGAAAGTTTTACCTGCAATAGTTTTATCACTAGATAAAACTCGATATAACCCAGGTTGTGTAACAAAAATTTCTTCATCATCAGAATACTTGCCACCTATGACTGGTTCCATAATATATTCATCTGAATCAAGCGCATTCAATTGCCCTTTAAGCACGTTCACCATAGATTTAGCGACATGATTTTCATTAATTTCACGATTTTCTTTATTTAACGTAATAAGTACGTCTCTTAAAGAAACATATAAAATATCATCTCTATGAAATGTTCTTATATCGCTAGAACCAGTTTCACCTGTATAGCAAACTTTGACTAAATTATTATTCATGTGCTTTAAATGAACTCCTAAATTGATGTAGTGAACTAGCAACTTACCGAACACCACTTTGGGGTTTTATAACATCCCAAAACGACGTGTATCACTTAGCCCAGTAATTCCACTAAATAACTTCAATGTAAACAAATGATTAGCCATGTTATAAAATAGGCTCTGTTGTTTTGCACCAAAACGACTTTTAATAGTTTTATGAGACAAAATTACCTTTGTCGGATGGCGCTTCGCTTATCCGACCTACATTTAAAGATTACATATTCACCACGTCAGGTATTAAAGCATTGACGTAGGTCGGATAAGTGGCGAAGCCATGCCATCCGACAATTAATTTATAAAAAAGCGTTTATTACTTTGGTATAGCTCTGCCAGCAAACGCTTCTCGTAAAAACCAAAGCTTTATAAGATCTCTACCACAACATATTCGTGGGCTTTACCTGCAATTGTTAACGTAATTTCATCATCAATCTGTTTATTTAATAATTGCTTACCCATTGGTGCGCCGGGTGTTACAACAGCAATTGCATGTTGTTTAACATTTACGGTTAAACCACCTGCTGCAGGGCCTAAATAAAACCATTTTTGGGCTGCGTTATCATCTTCTAAACATACCAGCGAACCGATAGCTATTTTGTCGGTTGGCTTTTCGTTAAAGGCAGGCTCAAACAATTCTATGCTTTTATAGCAATCGTTTACGCGCTGGGCTTGGCCTTGTGCTAAATAAGCGGCTTCGAGCCCTAGGGTATCGTATTTGTTTTCGGCTATGTTTTCTTCATGTGTGGCGGTGTCGTGCGCGGTTTTTGCCGCTACTTTTGCTGTTGTAAGCTGCGCTTCTAGCGCAAAACGAAGATGTTCGATAACGTGGGTTTTATTCATGGGGATTAATACAATACTGGCAGTAAAAATAAGGCAGTTAGTTTAACATTTTTGCTAGGCTTAAAACCATTGTTTTAAACCCCCGTAAGTTTGGTGGGAATACTAGCGGGGCTTAAATTAGCATTAAACAAGCAAAGAGCCGCTGGTTGGTGCAGCTCTTTGCTTGTGCTTTATTAAAAACCTTATGGCATATCTAATAATGTTTGCGTGTGGGCATCTACTTTAACTTCGTAGTTTTTAGCGCTTAAGCCCAATAGCTCTGGCAAGGTTGCCGCTATACAAATAGACGAGAACGTACCCACTACAATGCCGGTAAATAATGCTATAGCAAAGCCTTGCAGTGGTGCGCCTGCAAGTAACCAAACGCTCGCAACCGTCGCAAGTGTGGTACCCGACGTTATTAAGGTGCGCGTTAGTGTGCTTTTAATCGCATTATTAATAATAGTCGCTGGGCTAAGTACATTATTTGATTGAACACGTAAAAGCTCACGCACTCTATCCCCCACTATTATTGAGTCGTTAAGTGAGTAACCAATAATAGCCAGTAAGCTGGCCAGCACGGTCAGGTTAAACTCAATTTGTAATAGTGAAAATAACCCAAGAACGAGTATTAAATCGTGCACTAGCGCAACCACAGAGCCTACCGCTAATCGCCATTCAAAACGCACTGCAAGGTAAATCATTACCGCAATCATTGCAGCAAACATGGCTAAACAACCCTGATCAAATAACTCATCGCCCACTTGTGAGCCAATATAAGCTGACGATAATACCTGTGCGTTTATATCATCGTTTTGTGTAACAGCGCTTTGCCAATTAAGGCTATTAGCTGTGGCTGATGCACTTGGCGCTTCTCTTAATTGAAAATGGCTATTACCTTGCGCGGTTAGCTCAAACTCACCGTTGTGATTTTTAGCAATAAACGATTGAAGCTCTTTTAGCTCAACGCTTTGGCTGGTTGTAAACTCAGTTAAATAACCGCCGGTAAAATCTAGGCCAAAATTTAAACCTTTTTGCGTAAGCGTAAATACGGATAGCAACACTAACATGGCGTTTAAAAGCATGCCCATAAAACGTAAACGAGTGCCCTTTTCACCTTTCAAAAAAGTGTTAAGCATGTGCTTTTTCTCCTACTTTTTTACCCATTTTTAAATACAACGTTTGACTTAATATTTTTGATACGTACACACCTGTAAATACAGACGTTAAAAGCCCCAGTGCGAGTGTAATGGCAAAACCTTTAACGGGCCCATAGCCTATGCCGTATAAGATAAGCGCGGTGATCATGGTGGTTATATTGGCATCAAATATTGTATTTGCGGCTTGTTTATACCCCTCTTGAATAGCTTGATATGGTGCACGGCCTTGGCGACGTTCTTCTTTAATGCGTTCAAATATTATTACGTTAGTGTCTACCGCCATACCTATGGTTAGCACCAGACCTGCAATACCCGGAAGCGTTAACACAACCCCTGGTAATAATGACATTAAGCCCACAAGCGACGTTAAATTTAATATAAGTGCTACGTTTGCAATAAGACCTAAACGGCGATACCAAAGCGCCATAAATGCAAGCGTAATACCCATGCCTAACATAAGCGCGGCTAAGCCATTACTAATATTTTCGCTGCCGAGGCTTGGCCCTATTGTTTGTTCGTGCACAATTGTAACGGGTGCTGTAAGCGAGCCTGCACGTAATAACAATGCTAGATCGGCTGCCGCTTGTTGGCTTTTCATATTGGTAATACTAAAACGCGAACTTAAATGCTGAGCAATATTGGCAACATTAATAACTTCGCTTTTTTTAACTACTTCACCTTTAGCATTTTGAGAATACTCAGAGTAAACCGTCGCCATTGGCTTACCAATATTGGCTTTTGAAAACGCCGACATTGCATCCCCTCCTTGGCCGTCTAGGCTTAGCTGTACCAATGGTTTACCCCAATCGTCGCGGCCTATGTTTGCATTATTAATATGATCGCCTGTAAAAATTGGCACAGGATCGAGCTTTATCTTTCCGCCCGATTGCATATTAAATGTTTGCCCGCCAATTTCTTTTAATTGATAAAAACCAAGCGATGCTGTTGCACCAATAATACGCTTAGCTTCGGTTGGATCTTGCACGCCAGGAAGCTCTATACGAATGCGATGTTTGCCTTGTTGCTGTGTTACCGCTTCAGTAATGCCTAACTCTTCAATACGTGAACGAAGGGTTGTAAGTGTTTGGCCCATTACTTCTTTATCAAAGCTGCTGCGGCCTTGCTCTGAATAACTAAATTTGGCAGTTTTAACGCTGCCATTATTGCTTGTTACAACGGCAAAATTAGCAAACCGGCTTTGTAGCTCTTCAATAACGGGGGTTAACTTGTCTGTTGCATTAGGCAATGCGTTTATTTCAAACCCGTGCTGAGTTTGCTGCGCTTTTACGCCATGTGCTTTTTGCTTAATAATGATTGATTTAGCTTGTTGATACGCACTGACTAACTGCTCATCAACGGCTTTATCTAAATCTACGTCTAATACAAATAGCACACCGCCATTTAAATCAAGGCCCAGCTTTATTGGTGATAAACCAAAATTTTGTAACCATGTAGGGCTGGTTGCATGCTCAACAATTTTAACTTGCGTGTTTGGATATTGCGCTTTTATAGCCGCTTGTGCCTGAGCGCTTTTAGTTGGCTCGTTTAAAAGTACATTAATAGTTGATTGCTTATCTAAACCCTGCTCAACCTCTAACCCTTGGTTATTTAAAAAAGTAACTAGCGTTTTAGTGCTCGGTAAAGATTGCGTTTCACTGTGCGGAGCAGCACTGATGTGCAACCACGATTTATTTGGGTATAAATTTGGTAATGCGCTGATAGCTAATAAAACCAATACTATTAGCATGGCTATATAGCTTAATTTGAACTTAGCCGTAGACGGTTTTTTGTCTTTTTTAAAACTTAACATGTTGAATCCTTATTGCCAGCAAAGCTAGCAACGTACTTTTTAAAAGCACAATTAATCTGCAGGCTAAAACTTTAAAAGTTAAAACCTAATAAAATTAAATAAGGAAAATTAAGCGTGGTAGGTAGTTACAGCTCTGTAGAGTAAATTAACGTCTTTCCAGCCACTCAAGCGCGACTTTTTACTATTAGTTACAAGCGTATACCAAGGCTGTATAGGATTAATCGCTCTTGGTCGTAAGAATATATGCCTAACAAGATTTTGAGCAAAAAATTCAAAAACCACATCGTATTCTGGCTCACTTTGAACAGTGTGCAAAAACAATGATGAATTATTGGCAGTTAACCTTGGTTGGTGCGCGTCAAAATCGGTTTGATGCGTTTTTTTATGCTGCGCAGTATCTACAGACTTACTAATAGGCTGTATTTTAGTTAAATCGGCAATATCAGTAAGCGAAACCTGCGTACTAACAGTAATATTTAAATTTTGTGAGGCGCCCATAGCATTGCTCTGCACACTAAAAAGTGCAGCAAGTAGCAAAAAGGCAGTTAAAAACACTCTAAATTTAAACATTCACGTTTTAAAACTAAAATAAGGGATGCGTAGTATATAAGGGCAAGCGTTTAAAATACAATAGCCTGCTCGTTAATTTAGTTTGATTTTACAACTTAATCTGAGGCGCTGGCGTTGCTTTATTTCGAACCAATTATTTAAAGATTTTTTGATAATTTCATTTATAAATTATGTTGCGCTCAAATCTACAACTTCGACAGCATCTCTTTTCCTTACCAAATACAAAAGGAGTAGTTATTTAGGGTTAATTTTAATTTATTACTTGTAGTTTTATTATTCATTTTGCATTCATTTAGTCGTTTTTTTTGGTAAAATAATAAATAAGCAATAAAACTTCGTACTATAAATGGTCAAGTTGCAGCGGCTATACGAAATTAGTATAATTAAATGTAAATAAATAGCTAAATTTTGATTTTCTAAATTATGTTATGGATAGTAAATAAGGCAGGGAAAGTCATTATGGAAAAAAACATATTTAGTAAAATAGCCTCAAAATTTTACAACAAAAGCTTAAAGCTAATAAATACCCTAAGTAATGACACTGACCTAAAAAAGCTAATAAACAACAGTGAAATAGTCTCTTTTGATATCTTTGATACAGTAATCCTCAGAAAAGTCTTCGAACCAGCTGATATTTTTACAATAGTTGAGAACTTATATAATGATGAACATAAAAAGCTAGACATAGACTTTAAAAGCATCCGAGGTAATGCCGAGGCAGAAGCAACAAAAATACTAGCTGAGCTAAATGGTACCCAATCCATAGGTTTGGATGAGATATATGCACATATACAAAAAACACAAAATCTAGATAGCAAAGTAATTAACATATTGAAAGCGCTAGAAATCGAAATAGAATTAAAATTTTGTGTCAAAAATGAATATATGCACTCTTTTTATCAATACTGTATTGATAATGGTAAAAAGGTTATTTTCACCTCAGACATGTACTTACCGGAGTACGTGATAAAAAAAATTCTTTACGATAATGGGTATACAAAATTTCATAAATTATTTTTATCCTCTGTAATTCGTAAATCAAAGTCTAAAGGAGGGTTATATCCACATATACTTAAAGACCTATCCTGTAAACCGTCTAAGCTTTTACATATTGGCGATTATTACTTCGCCGATGTCATTAACGCGATGAAAGAAGGCATCAAACCTTATTATTACAAAAAAACCAGTGAATATGCGCTTAGCCATCATTCATTTAAAAGACTAAGGCAGCTATACCCTTCTAAACTCTCTATAGAAGAATCTATTTATTTTGCGACTATCATCAACAAAACGTTTACCCAAAGAGATAATAACAACGAGAATATATGGTACGACTTTGGTTATGTATACTGTGGAATAATATATTTTGGCTTAACTCGTTGGTTAACTAGCCAGGTTTTGCATCAAGAAATAGAACATATATTTTTCCTTGCTCGCGACGGCTATATTATGCACAAAGCCTATAGCCTTATGAATCAGGGAGCTAAAACGCCTGTTAGTAAGTATATGTACGCATCAAGACGAGCTATAAACATCCCAACTATATACAATGGAATCGATGAATATTCGATAAAAGTACTATGCCATTTTGTTCCTAATTTGAGCGTCGCTAATTACCTTGATAGAGTTGATATAGATGCAACAAAACACATTAAAAAAATAAAAGAAGTTGGATTTTTTGATCAAAATCATATAATTGACACAGATAACGATAAGGATAAATTAGCAAAACTCTTTCATTTATTAGTTGATGATGTATGCAGTATTGCAGCTGTAGAAAGAGAAAACCTACTAACTTACCTAAATCAAATTGGGTTTATGGATGCCAAAAAAGTCGCGATTGTTGACATTGGGTGGCAAGGGACAATTCAGAACTCATTAAATAAGCTAATGTTATTAGAAAATAATGAAATAGACATTAATGGTTATTACCTAGGCACATTTCAAACTGCTCTGAAATTTGCTGAAAAAGGATTTCCGATGTCAGGTTATATGTGTAACTTTTCAGAACCTAGAAATAATTTTCAGGTCTTATCGGGAGGTGTACATATGCTCGAATTTATTTTTTCGGCACCTCATGGCTCTGTAATAAAATTTGATAAAAAAAATGATGAAGTAATAGCTATATTTGAACCTAATGATTTTTCTAATAACAAATTAGACACAATAAACGAATTTCAAAAAGGAGCTATGGACTTTATTTCTGATTTTATGGCTATTGAAAGAGATTATAAAAAAATAAATATCGCTCCTGAAACAGCTATAAAACCTATATCTAGATTATTAAAAACTCCTACCTATAGCGAGTCTGTGAACTTTGGTAATCTCAAACACTCTGAGTATGTAGGAGCAAATAGCCATGAAAGTTACTTTGCGAAATCGCCTGATCCATTAAAAATGTTTCTTAATCCAATTAAGTTTAAGCAAACCTATAACAAATCATTATGGAAAGCTGGCTTTAGAAAGCGCTACATGAGATATATTCTGCCAGAAAACATATACCGCTATTTTAGAAAGCATTAATTAGGTAACCGCATTTTAACGCTTAAAATTAATATTCAAAAAACTAATACCTTTCCTTGTTTCAATTAACGGCGTTTACTTAACTTATAAGTTATTTTATTTACCCATATACCAACTCTGAGATACTGAATGCGCTCTAAACAAAGCAGTGAAAAACGCCCCGACGCCATGAATTTACGCCAAAGTGTAAAAACACTGTGGCCCTACCTTACAAAATTTAAAGGCCGTGTTTTTATTGCACTTATGGCGCTTATAGGCGCAAAAGGTGCCACTTTGTTGATGCCGTGGGCACTTAAAGAAATTATAGACTCGGTAGATAAGTCAATTAACCCACTGTTAGTTATCCCCGCTTTATTGTTATTGATGTACGGTGCACTGCGTTTTGCTAGCGTATTTTTAGGTGAGATAAGAGATGCTGTATTTTCTCGCGTAACCGAGCACGCTATGCGTGATATTGGTTTAAAAGTATTTAAGCATTTGCACTCACTTGAGCTGGCTTTTCATTTAGATAGGCAAACTGGCGGTATTAGCCGCGATATAGAACGCGGTACTAGTGGGTTAAGTTTTTTAATGCGCTTTTTAATGTTTAACATTGTGCCTACTTTGTTTGAAATACTGACCGTTGCGATTATTTTTGGCACGTTGTTTTCTGTTTGGTTTGCGCTGATTACATTATTGGCAGTCGCCATTTATATTACCTTTACTGTGGTGGTTACTCAGTGGCGAAACCGCTTTATTAGAGAAGCAAATGCTGCCGACAATAAAAGTAATACCCGCGCAATAGACAGCCTGCTTAATTATGAAACTGTAAAATATTTCAATAATGAGCAGTTTGAAGCCAAAACGTACGACACCTTTTTAGCAAACTGGGAAAAAGCCCGTTTAAAAAATAGAATGTCGTTGCTCGCCCTCAACTCAGGCCAAGCACTTATTATTGCCTGTGCTATTACCGCGTTAATGTGGTTGGGCTCAACCGAGGTAGTTGCAGGTACGCTTTCTATTGGTGAACTAGTGATGATCAACGCGTATATGATTCAATTGTTTTTACCGCTTAACTTTTTAGGCTTTGTGTACCGCGAAATAAGACGCGCGCTAACCGACCTTGAAAACATGCTTGGGCTACTTAACAAAAAACCACAAATAACCGATGCACTTAATGCTAAAGAGCTCAATATTAGCCAAGGTGAAATAACATTTAATAATGTAAGTTTTAGTTACGATGCGCATCGCCCTATTCTTAATAATCTTAGCTTTAGTGTTAAAGCAGGCAGCAAAGTAGCCATTGTTGGTGCCAGTGGGGCTGGTAAAAGCTCATTGGCGCGACTGCTTTATCGTTTTTATGATGTAAGCGGTGGTGAAATTAGTATCGATAATCAAGCAATAAACTCAGTAACACTTAATAGTTTACGAAAAGCCATTGCAATAGTCCCGCAAGACACCGTGCTGTTTAACACCACCATTCGTGAAAATATCGCTTACGGTAGACCATCAGCAAGCGATGCTGAAATTGACGAAGCCATTGCTATGGCGCATTTAAAAGACTTTATAGGCACACTTGATAAAGGCGATAAAACACTGGTTGGCGAGCGCGGTTTAAAAGTATCCGGCGGCGAAAAACAGCGTATTGCCATTGCCCGCGCCATTTTGAAAAAGTCCCCTATTTTAATTTTTGATGAAGCAACATCTGCACTCGACTCTCATTCTGAGCAAGCAATACTTGCTGCAATGCGTGAGGTTGCCAGTAACCATACGAGTATTGTTATTGCTCATCGGTTATCTACTATTACCGATGCAGACACCATTATTGTGCTCAAAGCCGGACAAATTATTGAGCAAGGTAAGCACGATGAGTTACTTACTATCGCCGGAGAATACGCCCGTATGTGGGAGCTTCAGCATAAAAAATAAATAGTGTGTGCCCCCTCTTAGCTCAGATACTTTCAAGTATTCGAGCTAAATAAAGCGTTTATAGAACCTATTAGCCTTTCTCTTTTCTCCTATATTAGTTTTAACGAGCACTGTGGTGATTCACCTCAAAAGATTTGTTTGTCTGATTAATATCAATAACAATCGATAAGTTAAATATTCGTAACAATAAAAATAATTCACTGCAGCTTAAATTCAATCAGTGATACTCAGGAGTAAGTAATGAAAAAGAGTTTAATTGCCGCAGCATTAGCTGCCACATTTATTACCGGTTGTTCAGAGCCGCAAACAACAAAAACAGACGAGCAACAATCTAAAGTAACCACTGCAGCAGTGACACAAAAAGCAGAGTTAGGTAGTTTTGGCGTTGACCTAACAGCCCGTAACGAAGCCGTTAAACCAGGCGATGACTTTTTTATGTATGCCAGCGGCACGTGGTATAACAACTACGTAATGCCTGCTGATAAAACCCGCTATGGTGCATTTTCTGGATTAGCTGAGCGCAGCGAAGGCGATGTTAAAGCTATTATTGAAGAAATAGCCGCACGTAAAGATTTAAACGCAGAAGAAAAACTCGTTGCTGATTTTTACAATGCGTATATGGATACCGAAACACTTAATAAACTCGGTGTAGCGCCTATTAAGCCATTGTTAAGTGAAATTAGTGATATAGCGTCAACTGACGATTTAGCTGAGATGTTTGGTAAGTCTTGGTTAACCGGTAATAAAGCCCCTTTTGGCGGCGGCATGTGGTTTAATCGCCTAGACCCTAATAAATATGAAATGTCACTAGGTGCTGGTGGTTTAGGTTTACCAGATCGTTCTTACTACCTTGAAGACGCTGAGCGCTTTGTAAAAACCCGTACAGCTTATGTTGCTCACATTGCTGACATGCTTAAGTTTGCAGGAGTAGAAAATACCGCTGAGCGCGCTCAAGCAATAGTTGATCTTGAAACCAAAATTGCACAAGGTCATTGGCCTCGTGAAAAGCGCCGTAATCGCGATTTAACGCTAAACCAAATTGAACGCGCCGATTTAAGCACTGCTTATCCTGGTTTTAACTGGGATTTATACTTTGCGCAAACAGGTTATAAGGTACCTCAGTTAAATGTATCTCAGCCTGAGCCAATAAAAGCGATGATTGAGCTAATCAATCAAGAAGATATTGCAGTATGGAAAGACTACCTTACGTATCATGCTATTAGCGGTAACGCAGGTTTACTATCAGAAGACGTATTTAATACTAATTTTGCTTTTTTTGGTAAAGAACTAAACGGACAGCAAGAGCCTCGCCCTCGTTGGAAACGTGCAATAAGTGAAATGTCAGGCACAAGTTCGCTTGGTTTTGCTATTGGTAAGATATACGTAGCGCGTTACTTCCCTGAGTCGTCAAAACAACAAATGTCTGAGCTGGTTGAAAACCTACGTACAGCTCTTGGTGAACGTATTGATAACCTAGAGTGGATGGGCGATGAAACTAAAGTAAATGCGCGCGCTAAACTGGCTGCATTTGTACCAAAAATTGGTTATCCCGATGTTTGGCAGTCTTATGATGGTTTAAGCATTACTAAAAACGATTTAATCGGTAATGTGAAAAACATGCGTGAATTTTTTCATGCAGAAAGTGTTGAAAAAGAGCTACAAAAAACAGACCGTAACCGCTGGGGCATGACGCCACAACGCGTAAACGCTTACTACAATAGCTCGTTTAATGAAATTGTATTTCCGGCTGCGATATTACAACCGCCGTTTTTCGATCCAAATGCCGATCCGGCTGTAAACTATGGCGGTATTGGCGCTGTAATTGGTCACGAAATGGGTCATGGATTTGACGATCAAGGTTCAAAATCAGACGAAAACGGTGTGCAACGTAACTGGTGGACTGATGCTGACCGCGCTGCATTTGACAAAAAAGCCGATCAACTGGCTGCGCAGTACAGTAAATACGAGCCAATCGAAGGTAATTTTGTTAATGGTCGAAATAGCCTTGGCGAAAACATTGGTGATGTAGGTGGGCTATCAATGGCTTATCACGCGTACAAGCTCAGTTTAAATGGTAAAGAAGCGCCTGTTATTGACGGCGTTACTGGCGATCAGCGTTTCTTCCTTGCGTGGGCACAAGTATGGAAAGAAAAACGTACTGAGCAAAGCATGCTTAACCAACTGCGTGGTGGCACACATGCCCCAGGTCGCTTTAGAGCACAAGCGCCGCGTAACCATGATGCATGGTACAAAGCGTTTGATGTAAAACCAAGCGATGCGTTATACCTTCCTGAAGATGAGCGTGTACGTATTTGGTAAGTAACACTTACTTTTTATTACTTAGTAAGGCAACCTGTTATACAGGTTGCTTTTTTATTGAATTAAATTTACACATAATAGATATAATTCCAACGTCTAGAACCCTCGATGATCCCATTAATAAAATACAGTTTACATGGCTTTTAAACGTTACCGATTTAATCTGTTTTAATACTTACTAGCCCTTGAATGCATTTACCTTTAGAATACGCATTATAATTTTATTCCATTATTTACATATATTAAGGCGAAACGCAGATGGGAAGAGCTTACCAAAACAAAAAAGATTCAATGGCTAAGACTGCGGGTGCTAAAACTAAAGTTTATTCTAAGTACGGCAAAGAAATTTATATTTGTGCAAAAAACGGCGGTGTAGATCCAGATGGTAACTTATCATTACGTCGTTTAATTGAACGCGCTAAAAAAGACCAAGTACCAGCACACGTTATTGACCGCGCAATAGACAAAGCAAAAGGCGGCGGCGGTGAAGACTACGCAGCAACACGTTACGAAGGTTACGGCCCTGGTAACTGTATGATTATTGTTGACTGTTTAACAGACAACAACAAGCGTACCTTTGCTGATGTACGTGTTTGTTTTACCAAAGCAAATGCTAAAATTGGCGCTCAAAACTCTGTTTCACATTTATTTGATCACCTTGCTATTTTTGTATTTGACGGTGATGACGACGAAGCAGTACTTGAAGCTCTTATGATGGCTGATGTTGATGTAACTGACGTAGAAGTAGATGACGGTAAAGTTACTGTTTTTGCTCCTCACACAGAGTACAACAATACACGTACAGCGCTTGAAGAAATGGGCGTGACTGAATTTGACGAAGACCTAATTAGCTTTGTGCCACAAATTGAAACGCCGATTGAAGGCGAAGACGTTGAAGTTATGGAACGCTTTTTAGCAATGTTAGAAGATTGCGACGACGTGCAAAACGTTTACCATAACGCGCAATTCTAAAGAGCGATTTAGTAAGTTAGAACGACTTTAAGCCAACAGTTATGTTGGCTTTTTCATTTTTAGAACATGGTATTAATATGAACTCCCTTAAAGAGCTTAAAAGTGGCAAACTTGTTGGTGCTACTCGCCTGCAATTGGTAGAAGAGCTAACGACATTTCCTGAAGAAATCTTTAGCTTAGCTGACACGCTTGAAGTTCTCGATTTATCAAATAATAACTTATCAACACTACCTGATGAATTTGCCTGTTTAACAAACCTGAAGCGTGTGTTTTTATCGTTTAATCAGTTTAAGCATATTCCTAAAGTGCTCGCTAAATGCCCTGCTTTAATTATGGTCGCGTTTAAAGGTAACCAAATTTCTGAATTTGCTTTAAACAGCCTGCCAAAAAATATTGAGTGGCTAATACTCACCGATAATACGTTAAGCGAATTGCCTGAAGATTTTGGTAATTATACCCAGCTTAAAAAGCTTGCGCTTGCAGGAAATCAACTTAAGCAACTGCCAAGTAGCATGGCGCAGTGTAAAAACCTTGAGCTTGTTAGGCTCTCTGCTAATAACTTAACACACGTAGACGACTGGCTGTTTGAATTGCCTAAACTTGCTTGGCTTGCGTTTGCCGGTAACGATTTTAATAAAGCCCAGTGCCTTACAAAAAGCTGCTTAGAAAATAAGCCTCTTAACGATTACACACTTAGTCATGTTATTGGCCAAGGTGCATCGGGCGTTATTCATTTAGCACAAGCTATTGAAAGTGCTGTAGCGATTAAATTATTCAAAGGCGCAATTACCAGCGACGGCTACCCGCTTGATGAAGTAAATTGCTGCTTACAAGCAGGCGATCACGCTAATTTAATTAAAGTACTTGCCTACATTGAGCAAAGTGATCAGCTAGGTTTAGTAATGGAGCTAATAGATAAAAACTTTGCTAATTTAGGCCTGCCTCCAAGCCTTGAAACCTGTACGCGTGATACCTTTAACGATGATTGCCATTACTCAACTCACGCTATTTTAAAAATTGCACAGCAAATGGTAAGTACCTTGCATCACTTGCATATTTGTAAAGTAAGCCATGGCGACGTGTATGCGCATAATACCATGATAAACAAAGATGCTGATGTATTATTTGGTGATTTTGGTGCAGCCACAAACTTAGCCATGTTAAGTGATTATCAACAAAAGCAAATCGAGTTAATTGAAGTACGTGCATTAGGGTGTTTAATTGAAGACTTATTAGGCACGGTAACTGGCGATGATAGACAAAGTGAGCTCTTTGCTAAAATGTCCGATATGGCAAAATGTGCCATGCAATTTAAATTAAATCAAAGACCTACATTTACTGAGTTATTAGCAGAGCTAAAATAAATTTAATATTAATAATATAAGCGAGCAAAATGTAACACCTTACTCGCTTTTATTTTATGTTTATTCGGATTTTCCGAACTTATTTAGTGCGCTTAAACGGGTAAACCTGTTGTTTAAGCATACCTACGGGCATGTAATCCCCGACTACACCATACGCTTGTGGCCACTCTTTTTGGCCTTTAACAGCAGTACCAAACACATAATCTAAAAACGAAAAATGTGCAGCGTAATTTCGGTCAATCGCGGCTTTATCTGACGCATGATGCCAATGGTGAAACTGCGGTGTAACCATAAAATATTTTAGCCAACCAAATTTCACACGCACATTTGCATGGTTAAACACAGCCTGCAAACCCACAATTATTACGTACAAACTAATTATTTGCTGTGAAAAACCAAGTACAAATATAGGCGTGAGCACTAAGCTGCGCGTTACGAGTATTTCAAGAATATGCTGGCGAGAGCCCGCTAACCAATCCATTTCTTTAGCACTGTGATGTACGCCATGAAAGCGCCATAATAAAGGGACTTCGTGATAGGCACGATGCACCCAATACTGCATTAAATCAGCCACCAGTATTATTAAAAACAACTGCACTATAAAGGGGGTTTGCTCTATATAACCTTGTACTGTAGATGATACAGCCCAGCCAAAGCCATAATGCACAAAGTGGTTAGTAACGAGTAATACAAAACCAATAATTAAATGATTTACAAAAAAGTGGTTTAAATCGCCTCGCCATTCGCTACGTAATATTTTTTGATCTTTACGATGAGGTAATAACTTTTCAATCACAATAAATATAAGTGTTGAGCCGAGTAAATCTAAAATAAACCAATCAAGCCCTATATAAGGTATATCAGAAGCAAATTCGTTTACTTCAACGTTTGGTCCGCCAAACATAATAGCGAGTAAAATAAAAAACCACGCTGTAGCCCCTAAACGCTTATTGGTATTACGTACAAAGTTAAGTAATCCTAAACTGCCCGAGACCAATAATGATGCAAACATAAGCTGACGTAAAAAGTCGACGCTGTAGCTTTTTCTCAGCTCTGGTGTGGTTAAATATTCAGGAAAGTGAAACGCTAATACGCCTAAGCAACTCAGTATTGCTAAAAAGCAGGCTATGTAGCCACTTATGTTGCCCTCACCTATCTGAAGATGATTTGTGCGAAATACTTTTCGCGATAGAGCTCTGATCATTTTTATTATTCCTTGCGTCGTTGAGTTGATTAAATACAACGAAATTCCATTGATTTACACACCCACATATTAACAAAATTTAGGGTATAAAAAATACAAATAGTTCCCTTCTAATTTTGAATTGCAAATATACAGATAAACTAAACGCAAAAAAGCCACGCAATGCGTGGCTTGGTTGGATAAAGCTAAACTTTTACAAGGTCAATTATAAGTACTGACCTAATGCTTTAACTTGGTCTAACATGCGGTTTGAGAAACCCCACTCATTGTCGTACCAAGCCATTACTTTAACTAGTTTGCCATTGGCTTTAGTTTGCGTTGCATCAAAGATAGACGACGCTGGGTTATGGTTAAAGTCGATAGAAACAAGCGGAAGCTCGTTATATTCTAAAATACTCTTCATTGAACCCGTTGATGCTTCTTTCATGATTGCATTGATTTCTTCTGCAGTCGTATCACGCTTAGTGATAAACGTAAAATCAACTAAAGAAACATTGATTGTAGGTACACGTACCGACATACCATCTAATTTACCAGCAAGTTCTGGTAATACTAAACCAACAGCTGCCGCAGCACCTGTTTTAGTTGGGATCATAGATTGAGTTGCACTACGCGCACGGTATAAATCTGGGTGGTAAACGTCAGATAAGTTTTGATCGTTGGTGTAAGCGTGAATAGTCGTCATGCTACCTTGCTCAATACCTACTGTGTCGTTAATTGCTTTTGCAATTGGCGCTAAACAGTTAGTAGTACAAGAAGCGTTAGAAATGATATTGCTGTCAGCATTAATTACGTCGCTGTTTACACCATGCACTACTGTTGCATCTAAACCAGTACCTGGAGCAGATACGATTACTTTTTTAGCGCCTGCAGTAATGTGCTTAGCGGCGTCATCACGTTTAGTGAAAAAACCAGTACATTCTAAAACGATATCTACGTTTAGCTCTTTCCACGGTAAGTTTGCAGGGTCACGCTCTTGCGTTAACGTAATTACGTCATCCCCAATTAGCATAGTGTTGTTTTCAAGTGTTACTTTTTTTGAAAATTGACCATGAACAGAGTCATATTGCGTTAAATGTGCATTTACGTTAGCTGGTGCTAAATCGTTAATTGCTACAATTTTAATTTCGCTGTTTTGAGCTGACTCATAAAGTGCACGTAAAACATTTCTACCGATACGGCCGTACCCGTTAATTGCTACATTAATCATTTTAGACTCCTATTTAAGTTCACTTGCTTGGCGAGCAAGCGCTTCAATTGCTTGCCAGTCTTTATTTTCAATTAGTTGTTTATCTAGCATCCACGTACCACCAACACAAATAACGTTGTTAAGCGCTAAATAATTAGGAGCAGTTGCTAGGCTAATGCCGCCAGTTGGGCAAAAAGTAATATGTGGTAATGGGCCACCGATTGATTTAAGCATAGCTGTTCCGCCTGCAGCTTCTGCTGGGAAGAATTTTAAATACTTAAAACCATGCGACGCAAGTTGCATAACTTCACTTGCAGTTGCAGCGCCTGGTAAAAATGGTATATCTGATGTTTTAGCTAAAGCAATAAGCTCATCGCTCACACCTGGACTCACCATAAAATCTGCACCAGCAGCAACCGAAAGATCAAAACTTGCCTTATCTACTACCGTACCAGTACCTACATAGGCTTCAGGTACTTCTGCTTTCATTAGCTTTACAGCTTCTGCAGCAATGGGTGTACGTAGTGTTATTTCTAAGGCTTTTAAGCCACCGTTGTATAAAGCTCTTGCAAGTGGTGCTGCATCTTCTAATTTTTCGATTACAACCACTGGCACTACGGGTGCCGATGCTAAGATTTTTTCAATACTCATTACTTGTTCCTCATTACCCAGTATGGCTAATATTTATTCAAGTCCAAAAGCACTCGCGCCTAAATCGGCACTGCTTACGATATTTCTAAATCCAGTAAATAATTCACGACCTGTACCAAATGTTGCACTTGGCAGGCTAAGCTCTGCTTCACGCTTAGCAAGTTCTTCGTCGCTAACGTGTACTTTTAATATTCCGTTTGGCGCATCAAGCGTCACTAAATCGCCTTCTCGGATTTTAGCAATAACGCCGCCTTCTACTGCCTCTGGTGCTAAGTGAATAGCAGCAGGTACTTTACCTGATGCACCCGACATCCGACCGTCAGTAACAATGGCTACTTTAAAGCCTTCATCTTGAAGCGTTGCCATTACTGGCGTTAACTTGTGTAGCTCTGGCATACCTTTCGCTTTAGGGCCTTGCTCTTTTAGCACGGCAATAAAGTCTTGGTTTAATTCGCCACGAGTGTATGCATCTTGCAGAGCACTTTGTGAACTAAATACTTTTGCAGGAGCAGTAACGGTTTGATGTTCTTCAGCAACAGCTGACACTTTGATAACAGCTTTACCTAAGTTGCCAGTTAGAAGTTGCAGACCACCTTGCTTACTAAATGGGTTACTCACTGGGCGAAGTACTTCTTCATCGTGCGAGTTTGCTGGGCAATCTACCCATTTAACTTTAGTTGGGCCAGTTGAGTCGCTCATGATCAAGCTATCGTCTTTATCTAAACGAGGCTCTGTCATGTATGGTGCTAAACCATCGCCAAGCATTGTTTTAACGTCTGTATGTAAGTAACCAGCGCTTGCTAGTTCTCGCATTAAGAAACCCATACCGCCTGCTGCTTGAAAGTGGTTTACATCAGCTGAGCCGTTAGGGTAAATACGTGTAAGAAGTGGTACAACTTCTGATAAGTCAGACATATCTTTCCACGTAACCTGAATGCCGGCAGCTTTTGCTATCGCAACAATATGGATTGCATGGTTAGTAGAACCACCTGTAGAAAGCAGACCCACTAAACCATTTATAATCGTTTTTTCGCTGATCACATCGGCTAAACAAGGGCTTTCTTTATCATCCGTAAGCTGCTTAAGCATAGTTTCTACAGCATTACCTGTAAGGCCATCGCGAAGCTCAGTGTAAGGATTAATAAACGAGCTACCTGGAAGGTGTAAGCCCATTATTTCCATCAACATTTGGTTTGAATTGGCAGTACCGTAGAACGTACACGTACCAGCGCTGTGATAAGACGCACTTTCAGCTTCAAGTAAGTCTTCGCGGCTCACTAAACCTTGTGCAAACTTTTGGCGAATACGTGCTTTTTCTTTATTCGGAATACCTGATTGCATTGGACCTGCTGGTAAAAAGAACACAGGTAAATGACCAAACGACAATGCACCAATTAATAAACCAGGAACAATTTTGTCACAAACGCCTAAACAAAAAACGCCATCAAACACATCGTGCGAAAGAGAAATTGCTGTAGACATAGCAATTACATCGCGAGAAAAAAGTGAAAGTTCCATGCCGTCACGCCCTTGCGTAACACCATCACACATTGCAGGAACGCCACCAGCAACTTGAGCTGTAGCATCGTATTTTGTTGCAATGTCTTTAATTAAATCTGGGTAGTCTTTGTATGGCACATGAGCCGATAACATATCGTTATATGAGTTGATAATAGCAAGATTTGGCTGCTCATCAGCCTTTAAGCGCGCTTTGTCATCACTGCTACATGCAGCCATAACATGGGCTATATTTCCGCAACCTAAACCGGCACGAACTCTTGTTTGTTTTTTTGCGTGCGAAATGCGATCTAAATAATCTTGACGGGTATTTTTACTGCGTTCGATAACGCGCTGGGTAACTTCTTGAATACGAGGATGTAACATAATTTAACTCATCTCTATTAGTTAGAGGATAAAGGCTCAGTAGCAACTACAGACTCCACGTAAATAACTGTACTGAGCATCTTTGATTTACCCGTTCAAAGGTACGCTACCAGGGAGCCTCTCACAACAACCCTGACACCGGTGTCACTGTATTAACGCATAGCAATGACACCGGTGTCAACCCCGAGTAACAAAAATAGTTTAATATTTTAACATGACCGAATAATGACCTAATTGATTTTTAGGCACAAACCATGTTTTAGCAAGTTCAGAGTAAAAAAAGCCCGAATAAGCGTCACTCATATTCGGGCTACTGTGAAAGTGTTTTAAACTCACTATTTTATTGCTGAGGTAGACTCGCGTGTAATCAAGCGCGACTCAAGCGTTACCTGATACGGCTGCTCTTGTGGTTGAGCTATGTGTAAAATAAGTTGCGTTACGGCTTGTTTAGTCATTTCTTCAACGGGCTGTGCAATTGTTGTTAACCCAGGCCAAATATGACGTGCAATGGGCGCATTATCAAACCCAGCTATTGAAATGTCATCAGGCACTTTTAATTGGCGCTGAGTTGCTAATTTAAGTACGGCAGCCGCCATGTAATCGTTTGATGCAAATACAGCGGTTGGCCTAGGGGATAAATCTAATATGCTGCGTGCACTATCTACACCTGAGTGATAACTAAAGTTACCCTCCTCGACTAAGCGCTCATCAAATTCTATACCATGGCTTGCAAGTGAACGCCTGTAACCTTTAAAACGTTGTTGCGTGGCACTGTGATCCGGGTGCCCTTTAATAAAGGCTATAGATTTATGACCGAGGTTAATTAAATGCTCGGTAATCTCAAATGCGCCTTGCTCGTCGTTACTACGCACTGAAATTGAATCATCTTGTAGTAAAGCTGAAGCAACTCTTGCATAAGGAATTTTTTTAGATTTTAAAAAAGAAGCAAGCTCAGCAAAATCACCAAAAGGAGGTGTTAGCACAATGCCATCTAATCGAGAAGTTTGTAGTAATTGCTCAATATTATTTATAAGTGCTTCACCACGAAACTCACAAGGGTGTATCAATAAATTATAGTTGTTTTCTTTACACGCTTCTAAGGCGCCCGTTTGCACTCGGGTAATATAACTTTTACTTGGGTTATCGTATAAACAGCCAATAATAAAGCTACGATTTTGAGCAAGACCTCGTGCAATTGGATTTGGGGTGTAATCAAGCTCTTTAAATACCGCAAGCACCTTTTCTCGGGTGGCGGCACTTACATTAGGCTCATTGTTTAACACGCGTGAGACGGTTTTTTTAGAAACCCCTGCATGGCTTGCTACACTATTTATGGTTACTTTTTTCATCTGTCCATTATCCAAATACAACCTGTAAGACCAAAGCCCTATTTGCTATTGTGTAAACACGCAGCAGCGCCAATAAGCGGTATGTTGTCTTGTGTTACGAGTGTTACAGGGATTTGTCCTGCGTACTGCGACATAATACCCTTTTGCGAAAATCGTTCAACAAAACGACTCTCAAGAAGTCTCGCTTGCATACGAGGTAGTATTCCACCGCCAATAAATAATCCACCTAACGCGCCATAAACAACCGCTAAATCACCGGCAACACTGCCAATCCAATCACAAAACTGGTTTAAGGTTGCATCACACACATCACATTCACCACTATTTGCAAGGCTGCTAATTTGTGCGGCATCTAAATTTTTAGCTGTTACACCCTTAACCGCAGACATTGCTTTGTATAAATGCGTTATGCCAGGACCTGAAAAAACTGTTTCGATAGAAACATGGGGATGATCTTTACGTAACTCATTTAATAATAAAGTATCGAGTTCATTAACAGGTGCAAGTGATATATGCCCCCCTTCTGAACTTAGCACTGCGGTAGATTGAGACGTTCTAACTAAGCACGCGGCACCAAAACCAGTACCTGGACCTATAACACCAATGTTTGCGTTATCATCAGCTTGACCTGATTTAACAATGACATTTTGTTTAGGATCTAAGTAAGGGGCAGCGTAAGCAAAGGCAGCAAAATCATTAATGACTTCAAGTTGTTGTAAATCAAAATGAGTTTTAAATTCACTGACGCTAAAATGCCAACCTAAATTGGTTAAATGCACTTGCCCGGCTTTTATTGGCCCTGCAACGGCTAAACATGCGCGTTTGGGTGCAATATGTGGGACTGTTTGTAAATATTGCTCGAGCGCACTTTCAAGAGAACCAAAATTGGCACTAGGAAAAATATTAATGTGCTCTATTATAAATTGGTTAGTCTGTTCATTAAAAGCAGTTATTAAAGCAAAGCGGGCATTAGTGCCGCCGACATCAGCAACTAAGATGGGATCAAATTGGGCAGAAGCGTTTGGGCTCATAGTATTATCTCTTTTGTTAAGCGACTCATGCTTATTATTTTACAATGGTGTACCATTGTTATTTATACTTTGAGCTATCACCTCAAAGTAGCTATCACAGTAAAAAATGCTGCCTATAAAGATATAGACAGCGAATACGTTTTGACAACAAAATGATAAAACACTGACATTATGACACCGGTGTCAGGAATTTATCAATAAAAATATACGTTAATTCACAAAAAGCTTGAAATTATTCATCAATAAACGAAAATGACACAATAATTTATCAATTTAATTAAGTTGTAACAATGAAAGGTAAAGCTACCTCATTTGATATTGCCCACTATGCAGGGGTATCTCAATCGACTGTATCTCGCGCTTTACGTAACAGCCACCTTGTTAATGAAGAAACACGGAAGCGTGTTTTCGATATAGCCAAAAAGCTTAATTATAAAGTTGATAAAAATGCGAGTAACCTTCGCACTCAACAAAGTAGTACGCTTGCATTATTGTTGTTTGAAGATCCTACTTCTGACGAGTCCCAAATAAATCCTTTCTTTTTAGCCATGCTTGGCAGTATTACCCGTGCTTGCGCTAAAGAAGGTTACGATTTATTAGTTTCATTTCAATCGGCCAGTGCTGATTGGCAAGCAGACTACGAAGACAGCCACAGAGCTGATGGCATTATTTTACTCGGGTATGGCGATTACATTGATTACCAACCAAAATTTAACACCTTACTTGAACAAAACACTAAGTTTGTTTGCTGGGGTGCAACGGTAGATAACCGTCCCGATTTAACTGTTTGTTGTGATAACTACGGTGGCGGTAAGCTCGCCGCTGAGCACTTTATTGCGCATAGCAGAACTGATTGCGCTTTTATTGGTGACGCCTCTGATCACAGCCCCGAATTTTTTAGTCGTTTTCAGGGTTTTAAAGATGAGCTATTGGCTAACAACGTTAAAATAAATGAGCGTAAAATGGCTAATGCTATCTCTACTGAAGAATCTGGCTATCACGCAACACGCTCACTAATTGCTAATAATATTAAATTTAACGCCTTATTTGCTGCAAGTGACTTAATTGCTATTGGGGCTATACGCGCACTTAAAGAAGCAAATATTAACGTGCCGAAAGATGTTGCGGTAGTCGGCTTTGATAATATAGCCATTGCAAGTTATGTAAACCCACCACTAACTACAATAGAGCAAAACACCACTATTGCTGGGCAAATGTTAGTAGAGAACCTATTAAAACTGATACGTGGTGAAGAAGTTCAAAGCACCCTGTTGCCTCCTATTCTCATTCCTAGAAAGTCAAGCTGAGCCTTCTCTTTCCATGTATATGCCGATTACATCCATTCACATTCGTTTACAAACAAGAAAACCATTTAAAAACAGACAATTAAAAAAAAAATAGCGAAAAAAATCACTTTTAAGGCCCAAAACTGACTGTTTCAGCACCTATTGCGTAGTTACTCACCATTAACCGCATTTACTATTTAGTTTCAATAATGTAAATTTATTGTGATGCTATATTTCACTTTGTTTAATTTATGATTTATAGCTTAAATAACAATAATATCTCAGGGATTTACATATGTTTAAAACTAAAGCACTATCAAATGCAATAAGATATTCTTTATTGCTAGGATCTGTAGCCTTAGCGCCTAACGCGCTAGCCCAGGAAAATGACTTAAACTCAGACGTTGAACTAGAAGAAGAAGCGCCAGAGCGAATTGTTGTAACAGGTTCGCGTATAAGAAAAGCTGAATTTTCAAATGCATCGCCAATTCAAATTATCAACGGTGACTTATCTCGTGAAATGGGTTTATTTGATGCAGGTTCAATGCTCCAGTCAACCAGCCAAGCGGCTGGTGCTCAAATAGATAATACATTTGGTGGTTTTGTACTAGATAACGGTCCAGGCGCTGCAACAATCGGATTTCGTGGTTTAGGTGCTGAGCGTACTCTTGTACTTATCAACGGTCGAAGAATGGCTCCAGCAGGTGTAGGTGGTGCGCCAACTTCACCTGATTTGAACTTAATACCAGGTGTAATGATTGAGCGTGTAGAGAATTTATTTGATGGCGCATCAACCGTTTATGGTTCTGATGCAGTAGCGGGTGTAGCTAACGTAATATTAAAAAAAGATGTTGAAGGCTTTATTTTTGATGCATCTTACCGTCAACCTAAAGGTGAAGGCGGTGAAGAAACTGTACTTTCGGGTATGTGGGGCAAAACCATGGATAATGGTTTTATCACCGTTGGTGTTGAATATTCAGAACAGAAATCTCAATCTTTAGCTGGCAACCCTTTTGTTAAAGGGTGTGAAGAGCGTATTTGGGAAGCTGAAGATGGCAGTATCGTAACCCGAAACAGTGGCTATGGTCCTGTAGCAAGCGGTGAAGATTCATGTGACATTTTCCCTCTAACAAACCGTATTAGCGTACCATCTTTCTTTGGTAGTGTTTATTATACACCTGACTTTACAAACACTGGTATTCCAAACTTCAGCGAATCAACTGTACCATCAAGTCTTGAAGGGTTTTTACCTTCATGGGTAGCGGGCGATTTTGATGGCGATGGTATAAATGATGGTGTATTTGTAGATGGTAACGGCGATGGTTTCCGTGACGTTGATTTCCAAGACCCTCTATACGCTTTCCAACAATCTGATTATTACAAAAGTGGTGATTACAGAAGTAAAAATGAACGTATTTCACTAATGCTTAATGGTGAATATAACTTCCAAGATGATAACGATACAACTTTCTACTACGAAGGTTTATACGCTAGTCGTAAATCACCAATTTTTAGCCCAGGTGCACAGATATTCCAACAAGTAGCGGCATCAAACCCATATAACCCTTGTGGAACAAACGGTATTGACTGTTTTGGCGTGTTAGGTGTGGGCCCTGGTGGACCAGAAGCCGTTCAGCCAATCATCAATATTCGTGGTGACCGTGATCAAACTGAGGTTGAAGTTTCACAATATCGTTTAGTTACTGGTGTTACTGGTAATCTTGGTATGTTTGAAAACATCGGCTTAGACAATTGGTACTACGACGCATCTGTATCGTACAGCGCATCAAAAGGTACTGACCACCGTGTTGGTATTGATGAAGAGCGCTTAATTAACTCATTAGAAACCGCTGTTCTTAATGATGATGGTACTGTTACCTGTGGTACCGGTTCTGATGGATGTGTTCCTGTTAATTTATTTGCAGATAGTATTTATCAAGAAGGTGGCGGTACGCTTTCACCTGAAGAAGCTGCTTACTTGTTTATCGACCGCGATATCGAAACTAAAGTAAACCAGTTTGTTTTCAATGCATTCATGGGTGGTGATTTCTTCGCATTACCATGGAACAACGAAACTGTTGCAGGTATCGTTGGGGTTGAATATCGTCGTGATGAAATTGAATCAAATCCAAATGCTGCTGCATCTCAAGGCTTACTATGGGGCTATTTTGCTGACCAAGGCGCTGATGGCTCACGTAACTTAAAGGAAATATTCACAGAAGTTGAATTCCCTTTACTTAAAGGTGTTAAAGGCGCTGAAGAACTTACATTTACAGCTTCTGGCCGTGTTTCTGAAGAATCTTTCTACGATGCAGAATCAACTTATAGTCTTAAAACAATTTACCGTCCTGTTGAGTGGTTTACTCTACGTGCAACAAAAGGTACTTCGTACAGAGCACCTAACCTACGCGAGCGTTTCTTAAACGGTACGTCTGGTTTTAATACAGTTGCCGATCCATGTGTTGTTCCGGAAGATGCTCGTAATATCGACCCATTGAACCCAGGTTCAGCAGCTACATATAATGCAGCAGAAGAAACACGTGATACAGCTGTACTAAACGCTTGTCAAGCATCAGGTATTGATCCAACTACTCTTGGTTTAGGTCAAAATGGAACTGACTCATACACTGCAGCTTACAGCGCTGAGATTGAAACTGGCGGTACAACTGAGCTTAGTGCTGAAACATCAGTGGCTAAAACATACGGTTTTATCTTTGAACAACCGTTCACTGATGCATTTGATTTAACAATGTCATTAACCCGCTTTGATATTGAAGTAACGAATAGTATTGCAGAGCCAAGCGCTGGTTACAGTATTGGTCAGTGTTATTCTGCTGATGGTAATGATGCTTTCTGTAGCCGTATCGGACGTGACGAAAATGGTCAAATTGATTTAGTTGATGCTAGCTTTATCAATATTGGTTTAATCTCATCTAAAGGTTTTGATTACAATATCTACTTTGAAACAGATACAGTAATCGCAGAAGAAAACCTAGGTATTACACTAGATCTTCAAGCTACTCGCATGACAGAGCAAGTTTTTGACGTGCTTGGTACTATTGATGACAATATGGGCGAGCCAGATTCTCCGGAATGGCGTGGTACCGCTCGCTTACAACTTAAATACTCTGATTTTAGATTTAACTGGGAAACGCGTTTCATCGGTAAAGGTCGTGAAGATGAGGATGATTTAGGTGAATTTGAAGAAGGCACTGCAGGTTGTCGTGGTTTAACTGATGCTAACGGTGAAGCACTTAAATGTCGCCCAGTTGGTTTCACCGATGACTACTTTGTACATAACATTGGTATGACTTGGTCTAACGATGCTTATAAAGTGAACTTTGGTGTTCGTAACGTGTTTAATGAAGCACCTCCTAAAGTAGATCCAAGTGGTTCTTTTTCAAACACTAATATCCCTCTAGGTGTTGGTTATGACACTTCAGGTCGTAGCCCATACATCAGTTTTACAGCTTCTTTTTAATTAGAATTGGCTGAGTAAATATTCAATCCAGATGGCCTAAAATTTTAGGCCATTTTTTTTGAGGGAATAAAAATGAAATTTAAAAAAAGAATATTAGTAGGATTAACCCTACTAGGCCTATCTTCTTTTGCTAATAGCGAAACTGGAGATGCGGCACAAGTAAGCAGTATTGATGCTTTCTCAATGTCATCTGCTATACGCAGTGTTGTAGCATCACCTGATGGTAAGAAGCTTGCTATTTTAAGAGCGACTACTAAAAATGGTGACTATATAATTGAGATAAGAGATCCAAATAACCTAGATGCAGAGCCTGTAAGATTAGGCGCTGATAAAATGCTAATATCTTCAATCGTATGGTTAAACGATGAAAAACTTGGCGTTATGTTTAGGCAAATATTAGAAGATGGAAGTCGCAAATACTGGGTTAATAAGTTTGCAATAACCGATGCAGATGGTAAAAGCGACTGGCTATTACCATTTAAGAAAAAACGAAATGTTCAATTTAATATAATAAATATACTTCCTGACAAAAAAGATGAAGTATTAGTAGAGGTTGATATTAATAATAACTACATTCCAGATGTAGTGCGCTTTAATATTAATACTGGACGAAGCGTTACTGTAATGCGCGGAAATGAAAAAGTATCAGGCTCATTCGTTTCTGACTACGACGGTGAAATAAGAATAGCCCAAGGTTGGAATAAGTCTGATAACGCAATCGATTATTATGCCCGAGATAAAGGTAATGATGATTGGAAAGTAATTAAGCAAGTTAGTCCTAAAAAGCGTGAAAACTTTGAGATTTTAGGGTTTGCGAAAGGTAACCCTAACGAAGTTTATGTTAATGCCAACTTAGGCGAAAATACGACTGGCATTTATATTTATAATATTAAAACAGGTCAGTATTCTGAACGTCAATTTGGTCTTAAGTCTGTAGATACTGATGGTGTAATACTTGATACCGACGGCACCTTACAAGGCTTTCGCTATACAACTAAGCAACCTAAGTTTTATTTCACAGATCCTAACCTACAAGCACTTAACGAATCTGTTGCGTCTTTATTTAAAGGTAAATTTGTACAAATCATCAGTAGCTCTGATAACGATAATGTATTAGTAGTGAGAGTATCTGCTGACGATAACCCTGGCAGCTATTACATTGTTACTAATAAACAGAAGTTAACTAAGATTGGTGATCGCCTTCCGTTTATTGATAAAAGTAAATTAGGAACCGTTAAATATATCTCTTATAAAGCAAGAGATGGACGTAAAATAAAAGCATACGTAACTATTCCTGCAACTAAAGGTCCTTACCCCGCAATAGTACTCCCTCACGGTGGTCCTTGGGTTCGTGACTCTGTTGTATTTGATGACTGGGCACAGTTACTCGCCTATCATGGTTACGTAGTTATTCAACCAAACTACCGAGGTTCTACAGGTTACGGTTTGGAGCATTGGATAGCCGGTGATAATAACTGGGGCTTGAAAAAACAAGATGATTTAGATGACGCCGCACAATATTTAATAGATAAAGGTTTAGCAACAAAAGATAAGCTTGCTTTATTTGGTTGGAGTTATGGTGGTTATGCTGCATTTGCTGCATCTATGCGTGAAAACAACATATATAAATGTGTTGTTGCCGGTGCGGGTGTAAGTGATTTAAGTCGTATCAATGCAACTCTTAACGAAAATCGCTTTTTAAGTATCTTACAACGCCCTACTATTACTGGTGTCTCTCCTGTAGAGCAAGTAAATAAAGTAAATATTCCTATACTGGTTGTACATGGCGATATCGACAGTCGTGTTCCAGTAAAACACAGTAGAGACTTTGTATCTGAGCTTGAAAAGTACAAAAAAGACTTTAAATATATTGAGCTAGAAGATGCTGATCACTTTTCTGATACGCTTTTCTACGATCATAAAAAAGAGTTTTATACAGAGTTGTTATCTTGGTTTGATAATAAATGTGGCCTCAAATAATGTAATAAAAGGGTGGCATTCATTTCATATGAAGAGCACCCTTCATATCAAATCGCCTAATTCGGTGATCTATTTTGAGGTAAGAAAATCGTACTGATAACAAGATAAAAATTTCGTTATTTAGTTATTACCAACAAATAATTAAGTATTATTGCTGATTCATATTAGTTTAAATACAGAATAACTGAATAGTAAAAAAGGCTTCTAAATTTATTTAGAAGCCTTTTTAATAACTGCAGCTTGCTTTATATTAGTCTTTAAGTGACTCGCCAACCACTGGATAATAATCCCATACTTGTTTATCACTGAGTGAGCGTACAAGCTTAATGTATTCTGCATGTGTCCATGCAAGTGGCGTTGCTGAGTTTGTGCCCTCGCCTAGCTCATAACCAGCTTTATTTACACCGACACCATCCCATACTTGCTCTGGTAGCATTAGCCCTTTATTGGCAAATTGCTCCAAACCTTTAACATAACTATTTTTAATTTGCGCTTGTTTAGCATCATCAAAGGCGTTGTTTGCGTTAGCTGCTGCTATTTCATAGTGGCCACGTTCACCTGTGAAAAACGGCCATACACGACCACGTTGGCCTGGTGTATTACTGCCACCCTCGGCATAGTTTGTGCCCGTTACTTCATCTTCGCCGTAGCCATCATTACCATAGCGGCGGTAGCCTGCAAATGTGCCGCTGCCGTCGTCAAAGCTAAAGCTGTATTTAACTTGTAGGTTATCTTCTAGTGTTTCGTCATCGTACTCAGGTAGTGTTTTAACGATGCTTCCATCATTTGCACCGCGTACGCCATAGCGTACTAGCTCTAAAAAACCGCCATCTAAAATTTGCTTTTTATTAAACCCTTCGCGGCCATTATTAGCGTTAATTTTAGTGTTTGAGTTTGCATCGGTATCTTGGCCTATACGAATAAAGTATTCGCCATCGCTATTCTCGCCTTTTAAGTTACCTTTAGTGGTAAACATTTGCGATTCAATATCGCTGCTGTATTTTTTAGCTGTATCTAAGTAGCGCTTTGCGTTTGTATCATCGCCACTTAGTGTTGCAATATCACTGGCTGTAATAAGGCCAGCTACTATTGCTGCAGTAGTCGAAGGCGAATAACCGCTTTGCTCTTCCCAACGCTCTTGTTGGGTTGCCGGTGGTGTAATTTGCGTGTCGTTCCATAAAATTTTAGCAAGGCCGCCATCAACTAAAAAATCAGCCGCTGGTTTTAACATTTTGCCGTACCAGCTTTTTAGTTCTTCATCACTAAGTACATTGGCTTTATGTAACTTCCAGGCAAGCATGATAGGCATAGCTGTTTGGTCAAGCTGGACGCCCACCCATTCAAGCTCACCATCTACGTGCGTTTTTTGTAAAAACCAACCTGTATCGCCGTTATTTCCCGGTGTTTTGCTGTTTACTTGCACTTTTTCAAGGTATTCGAAAGCAGTTTTTGCTGTGGCTGTATCACCGAGTGCCATAAAGGCCATGGCTACTTGATAAAAGTCGCGCACCCATACTGCTTTATAGCCAGTAGAGCCCTCTTTAGCCGAAACCGTTTCGCCCCATGGATTAGATAGAGAAGCAATTAATGCCCCTGCGTGTGTTTTATCTTCTTGTGCTTTTAGAACCATGGCGCTGGTGTATAAAAGCTTACCGTTATCGGCTGTTTGTTCAATCATTTTATTGAGCGGTTTGAGACTTTGTAGGTAATCTTCCCAGCCTAGCGCTTCACCTTTACCGTTATAGTGATCAAGCACCGCTTGGTACCCTTTTGCTAAGCTTTTTTCGCCTTGCTTTATACTTTGCTGCTGCGTTTTACCAAAACTAAGTGCTAAATCAAAGGTGGTATTCGCGCTTATGTCGCCAAGCTCTGCAAGCATGCTTACATTACCTGCTGTATCGCCGGTATTTGTGTATTGTGTATTTATAGATTGCGTAGTTTTAAGTGCGTTAATACCATCGCTTTCACCGGTAAAGCCCACTGTTTTATCTTTAAATGAGGTCGCTGATTGAAGTGATAAATAGTTATCGTCTTCCCATGCGACAAGGCCTTGCTCAGTCGTTTTAGCGAAGTCACCTAGCCCGTTATTATTAATATACGGATTAACAGACACATATGCTTTTAGCCCTTCAAGCTCAGTGTTAAATACACTGCGTACAAATAATGTTTGCCCATCTGGGTCAGTAAAAATGTGTTTTTCTAGGCTAAAGCGCCCTTGTTTATCAGTGCTAGTTACTTTGTAGGCAAGCGATAACGGGCGACCTTGTGCATCTTTATGTAAGTAATCAATGGTGACATCTAAATCATCAGCTTCACTAACGGTAAAGTCTTTACCTGTTACTATAAATTGCATGTCTTTTATTTGAGCTTGGTGAATAAGCCCAAACATGGTTTCGGTGATCATACCTTTAGCAATTGAAAACCACACCTTAGATACATCGCCCGTTGCAGCTGAATCACTGTATTGGCCGTTTTGGTATTGCTCGTATGACGTGCCAATACCTGTTTTACCCGCATAAGCCCAAAAAGGCTCTGTGCCTGGGGCGCCTGGTGCTGATGTAACCTGTGCTGTGGTACTTTCGTTAGTTGTGCTTGTGTTTTGAGCGCCGCAAGCGGTTAAACCTAACGTTAAAAGTGAGGCGGTTATAAGGTTATATTTTTTCATTGTGTGTCCTTAATTTGAATTTTTAACGCGCATTACCGCAACGGCAGCGACAACGAACGAGGCTGCACCAATTAACAATGCGTAAATAGGCTGATTAGAAAATACGTGGCGTAAAATGAGCCCTAAAATGCTGGCGGCAAGTAACTGAGGTATAACTATAAAAAAATTAAAAATACCCATGTAAACGCCCATTTTATTACTTGGCAGTGCGTTACTTAGCATGGCGTAAGGCAGCGATAAAATAGACGCCCACGCAAACCCCACCCCAATCATAGGTATAAGTAACATCTTAGGGTCTTGAATAAACATAAAGCTTGCAAGACCTAACGCGCCCAGCAATAAATTAAAGCAATGCGCGCCTTTTAATCCCATTTTTTTAACTAAAAACGGAATACACATAGCGGCAATTGCGGCAAATCCATTGTAAGCGGCAAATAAAATACCCACCCAGTCAGCACCATCGTTAAATGCTTTAGAGGTTGCATCACTACTACCATAATGAAAGCTTGTTACTGCAGCGGTGGTATAAATCCACATAGCAAATAAAGTAAACCAGCTAAAAAACTGCACCCAGGCAAGCTGCTTCATAGCCTCTGGCATAGTAAATACATCTTGTACTACTTGGTAAAAACCACCTTGGGTTTTATTCGCACTTTTAAGCGCCGCTGCAATCCACTGCACAATACCAAACGCTAATAAACCACCAGCTAATAGGTATAATTCTTTTTCAAGCGATAAGCCCATGACTAATGCAAGGGTTGCTAAACCCAGCACTACAAAAATAATGGCGCCTTTATTAAAGTTAATATCAACCAGTTTGCTTGTAGTAGGTTGAGCGCTTTGCTTTTCAAAAGCCGCTAATTGCTCTGGGCTATACTCTTTTGTACGTGCTACGGTCCAAAGCACGGCAACAAGTAACACCACCCCGCCCCAATAAAATGAGTATTTAACAGACTCTGGAATTTGCCCTGGGGCTGCGGTATTACTTACATCAAACCAGTTGGTCATCATCCATGGTAATGCTGAGGCTAGTACCGCACCAATACCAATAAAAAAGCTTTGTAACCCGTAACCTGTAGCGCGTTGTTTTTCTGGCAAGTTATCCCCAACAAGTGCTCTAAACGGTTCCATGGTTACGTTGATTGACGCATCCATTATCCATAACATACCAGCGGCAATCCAAAGCGTTGGTGAATGCGGCATAATAAATAGTGAAAGCGTTGTTAACACTGCGCCTATAAAAAAGAACGGACGTCGGCGACCAAAGCGCCCCCACGTTTTATCGCTCCAGTAACCAATAATAGGCTGTACGATTAAGCCAGTAAGAGGGGCTGCAACCCATAGAATGGGGATATCATCAACTTGTGCGCCTAATGTTTGAAATATTCGGCTCACATTGCCGTTTTGTAGTGCAAAGCCAAATTGAATACCTAAAAAACCAAAGCACATATTCCATATTTGCCAAAAACTCAGGTTTGGTTTGTTGCTGTCATAATTATTATTTTGATTATTCATGATGAGCCTTATTAGTTAAAACTGCGCTGCTAAATGCATCAAGTGTGAGTGTGAAGCTTGCGCCTTGAGACCCTGATGTGATCTCGGTGCTGTGCTGCTCAAGTAAGTCATGTAATTGAGTGTGCTCGCTAAGTACCGCTAATTGTGCCTTTGATAAATTAACCGTAATTGTTTGAGGTTGTTCACTAAAGTTACTTAATACATACAGCGCTTGTTGGCCAAGTTTCCGCGTAAAACCTACAACTCGCTCACTTCCTGTAACGCTAAGCTCAGTCATTTCACCGCCTACCACAGCAGGTAAACTATTTAGTGACATAATCGCTTTGTAGTAGTCACGAAGTGCTACTTGCTCTTGTGTTAAATTAGCACCGTCAAACTTGCCATTATTCATCCATGCTTGGTGCGCTGGCACGCCAATGTAGTCAAAAATACTGGTGCGTGTAGCTGTGCCAAATCCTGCGTTTTCTGAGCCATCTTCTCCCACATCTTGACCAAAATATAATAACGTGGGTGCGCGGCTCATTAAGTTAGAAACCACCATAGCCGGTTTACCCCACGCAGCGTTACCTGCAAAGTCAGGGCTCGCGATGCGTTGTTCGTCGTGGTTTTCTAAAAAGTGCAGCATGTGCGCTTCAATATCAGTAACTTGGCTTTGGGCTGCAAAAATAGTATTAGCAGCTTGCTTACCCTGCATAATGGCTTTTAGTGTGTCATAAAAGCCTACTTTGTCGTAAAGGTAGTCCATTTTACCTTGGTGAATATACGCACGGTACATTAGCGGGTTATACACTTCGGCTAACAAAAAGGCGTCGCTTTTTTGCATTTTTATCGACGAATTTAAAAAACTCCAAAACTCTACTGGCACCATTTCGGCCATGTCGTATCTAAAGCCATCAACGCCTTTATCGAGCCAAAAAAGTGCTATGTCTCTAAATTTGTACCAGCTGTTAGGAAGTTCTTTATCTTGCCAAAATGCATAATGAGCACGGTAGTCTTTATTTTTGTATTCACTTGGCAATTGAACAAAATCGTAGCTACCATCTGGCTTTACGCCATAATTAACTTTTACTGTTTCGTACCAATCGTTTATATCGGGTTTTGCTGCACGGGCACCATTACCTGTCCATTTAGCGGGCGTTTCATCAAAAAAGCCATCCGCTAATGGGTGTTCATTACCCCCTAATACTTTATACTCTGGCGATGTTGGCACCTGAAAAGACTGCCCTGGTACGTAGTAAAAGTTATTATTTTTATCGTACGCTTTAGTGGTGTCGTCTTGTGCGCCAAAGTCTTTAACGCCTTTAGGTTTGCCAAGGGATTGGTAATTTCGTGCTACATGGTTAGGCACTATATCAATAATGACTTTCATGCCATGGTTATGTGTACGCTCAATAAGTGCGCCAAATTCATCCATTCGCTGAGTAACATTAACTGCTAAATCAGGATTTACATCGAAGTAATCCTTAATTGCGTACGGTGAACCTGCACGGCCCTTTACTACATCGGGGTCATCTTGCGAAATGCCGTAGTCGGTATAATCGCCCACTAACGCATGGTGTAACACACCGGTATACCAAACATGTGTGGTGCCTAACTCTTTAATGCCTTTTAGGGCTGCATCGTTAAAGTCGGCAAATTTACCTACGCCGTTTTGCTCTTTAGTGCCCCATGGCACATTGGCTGTTTCGGTATTACCAAACAAGCGAGTAAATACTTGATATACAACCGGCTTGGTAAGCTCATTTTGCGTGTGTGCAGGTGGTTGCTGTTGTTCAGGTTTGTTATTTTCTGAACACCCTGTAGCAATAAGTGCACTACAAAGTACTGCGGATACATAAACTGATTTTTTCATTGTGTGTCTTTTTTGTCAGTATTGTTATTAACTTTATACTAAAGATTACTGCAGCAACCATACAGTTGCTGCATACGTATTCAAGTTACTATTGTGGCGTTTTTAAAACGAGTACCGTTGCGCTCATCGCTGGTAATTCAATGGTTTTGCCCAGCTTTTGTGTTTTTTGAGTAAATAAATTAAATGCTGTTGTGCTGTTAGGCATCACCTCTTGCATATACTCAATGTTTTTTTGTAGCGTTTGTGTATTTTTATTCATAAATACCAACACAGTTTGCTCGTCGCTAATACGCGCGTAACTATACACTCCTTGTTGAGGCGTAAAGTGCACAAGTTTTCCTTTATCAAGTGCTGGGCTGCTTTTTCTAAAATTAAGCAAGGTACTGATGGTGTTATGCATCACTTTTTGCTGTTTTGTTAGCCCCTCGCCCGTAAAGGCGTTCCGAGTTTGGCCTTTAAATCCACCAGGGAAGTCTATTCTAATATCGCCATGGTCTTTACTTGGGGTGTTATCTAATAGCACTTCCGTACCGTAGTACATTTGGGCTATACCACGCGTGGTTAAAAACAAGGTCATCGCCATTTTTGTTTTAGCAACGTCTTGGCCAAGTTCAGTATAAACACGGCTCATATCGTGGTTATCTGCAAATACCATAATGTTATCTGTATCTGGGTATAAAAAGTCATTAGCTAACGACTCATAGACTTTAACCCAGCCCGTGTTCCAGCTTTCTTCTTCATTTAGCGCTTGAATTACCGACTCTTGCAACGAAAAGTCCATCACGCTTGGTAAGCTTGATGTATAACCATCTTGGTTATGCTTGCCACGTTGCCAGTAAGAGGCAATAGCAGGGTTTGACGTCCACTCTTCTCCAACAATATTAAAGTTTGGGTACTCCTGCATTATGGCTTTTGTCCAATCACTCAAAAATGCTTTATCTGAGTAAGAGTAGGTATCAACACGAATACCACTTAAATCGGCGTATTCTATCCACCAAATAGCATTTTGAATTAAGTATTCACTTAACAGTGGCTGGCGCTGATTTAAATCGGGCATGGTTTCTACAAACCAACCATCGTTAAACTGGCGCTTGTCGTATTCACTCGCGTGTGGGTCTTGTATAGTTTGGCGCGCATGGCTTGTGGCGTTTTTACCTTTTTTAAACTCGCCATTAAAGTTAATCCAATCTTTAGTTGGCTTATCTTTAACCCAAGTATGCTCAGAGCCAAAATGGTTAAGAACCATATCCATTACCAGGCCTATGCCCTGCTCTTTTGCTTTTACCGAGAGCGTTTTATATAACTGGTTTGAGCCCATACGTGGGTCAACATTATAAAAATCTGTAATTGCATAACCATGATAAGAATAATCTGGCATGTTGTTTTCAAGCACTGGGGTAAGCCAAAGCTGTGTAACGCCTAAATTGTTTAAATACGGTAATGCGTTTATAACACCTTGAATATCACCACCGTGGCGCCCGCCCTTAGTACTAGGATCAGCGGCTTCTAACATGCTAGGAACGCTATCGTTTTGTTTATCACCATTAGCAAAGCGATCTGGGTTAATTAAATAAAGCGTATCAGCTGATGTAAACCCTTGGCGGTTTGCGCTGTTTTTATTACGTTCAAGTAGTGAAAACTCAAAATTTTGACTCGCTTCGCTGCTGTTAAACACAAGCGTTCCTGCTTTAGCGGTATCAGTAATAGTAATATTTAAAAATACATAATTTGGGTTATCTGTACGGGTTACTTTATTTAACTTAACACCATTGTATTTAGCTAATTTAATTTGCTCGTTTGCAATATTTTGCTCATGCACCATGATGTTTATGGTATTTTTGTTCATGCCAACCCACCAATTAGCAGGCTCAACGTTAAGTGCGTAGCTAATGGTTGGTAAAGTACAGGCACTTACAAGTAAAAGTGTGTTTAAAAATCGCATCATCAGGCCTTTTTAATTTTTGCTAAAAAATCTTTATGAGTGGGTAATTGATCTACTGTTGAGGTAATAAGCGTTTTTAATGTAGAAAATAAATCGTTTAGTTGTTCACTGCTTAATGAGTCAACAATACTGTTGTAATCATCGGGGATGAGGCCTTGGCCAATAAATACCTGTTGCCAAGCAACTTCGGCAAATAGTTCATCGTTTTCGCGCACTACTTTGCCAGTTTCCTTAAATAATTTGAGCTTGTGGGCCAATGAGTGAGGAATGTCCATTTGCTTGCATTGTCGCCAAAAAGCAGAATCTTCTCGCTCCGTCAGTTTGTAATGCAAAATAATAAAATCGCGTATGTGCTCTATTTCTATCACGCTTTGCTTATTAAATTCAGTAACTAAAGTTTCGTTTATGCCATTGTGTGGAAACAGCTTTATTAAACGGGTTACTGCACTTTGTATTAAGTGGATACTAGTTGACTCTAACGGCTCTAAAAAGCCACTAGCAAGACCAACCGACACCACGTTTTTATGCCACTGCTTTAAGCGCCGTCCTGTTTTAAATTTTATAACACGTGGCGCCGTAATGGGCTCAGCGGGTAAATTATTTAATAATAACTGCGTTGCTGCATCGTCAGATAAATAACGGCTACGGTACACCAAGCCATTACCTATTCGGCTTTGCAGCGGTATTTGCCACTGCCAGCCTGCGCTGTGTGCAATTGAACGCGTATAAGGTTTTAGCTCGCTAGTACCTTGAGATTGCACTGCAACGGCGCTGTCGCATGGTAAGTAATGAGACCAATCTACAAAACCTGTATTAAGGGTTTGCTCTATGAGTAAGGCGCGCTGCCCTGTAGCGTCTATAAAAAGGTCGCCATTTATCTGCTGTGTGTTATCAAGGGTTAATGATTTTATATTCCCTGATAGAGGGCATTGTTCAACCTGCTCTATTTTGGCATCAATATGCTCAACACCGCGTGATGTTGCGAGCTTTTTTAAAAACTCAGCATATAGCGTTGCGTCAAAGTGGTACGCATAACTTACGCCAGGTAATTGCGTGTTAGGTATAGTATTTAATGGTGCAAATTTATGCTGTTTAGCTGCTTGGTAATTTAATGAAAAATCCCATAAGCTTTCTTCTGTACCGCTAATGTGCCCTTTTACCCAAAAATTGTAAAAATCGCAAAAGGGGAAGTCTTTTCCAAATGAGCCAAAAGCATGCATGTAGCTATGAGAGGTGGTTTTCCAATTTTCGAACTCAATTCCTAATTTTATAGATGCATTTGTAGCGTTTATAAAATCTTGCTCGTTTATACCCAGTGCGTGATTAAGCTGAATAATAGGCGGAATTGTTGCTTCACCCACGCCTATAGTGCCAATAGTACTTGACTCAATAAGGGTTATTTTAATTACTTTACCTAACACTTTATTAAGCAAGGCGGCTGTTATCCACCCTGCCGTGCCCCCGCCTGCGATTACGACGTGTTTTATTGGTTTCATATTATTGTCCACGTTTACAGTTTAAAGCTTTGTTAAGTTTGATAAAGTAGCTATAAAAAAGCCCTTGTAAAACAAATTACAAGGGCTCCTACACACAACCTTTATTATAGCTGGTAGCTAAAGCCTAACAAGTAAGTGCGACCGTAATCTTGGTAGTCGCGAACTTGTAGCGCGTTATCGCCAGAAAGCGATGTGAACGGCTCTTCTGTTAAGTTTTGAACTTGGAACTGAATTGATAAACCTTCAAGGCTCTCAACCCCTGCTTCAGAGAAGTCATAACCTGCCTGAATATCCCAAATTGTTTCGCCGATAATATTCACTTGCTCTGTATTAAAGCCTAATCCGTAAACATCACCTTTGAAGTCACTACGCTTACGCATGCTGGTTCGTAATTGCATGCCATTCATCTCGTAGTAAACCGTTAAGCTTTGAATTTTATCTGATAGACCCGGTAGTTCGTACTCATTGCCATTTCCATCTTCAATATCAGATTCAATACCTGTATGGCTTGCAATTAAGCCAAAGCCTTCAAGAGACGGGTGGAAAATTTTAAATGGTAACGCTAGAGATAGCTCGTAACCGTATAGGTCACCGCCGCCGCCATTTACTTTACCACTGCCAGTACCTTCTGACGTAGCTGGGACTTCACCTGTTGATGGGTCCGCAACACCCGACATATCAATCGCGTAAGTACCGTCAAAAATCCACTGAGTTAAGTCTTTATAGAAAAAGGCAGCAGAGAAGTAACCTTCATCACTAAAGTAGTTTTCATAAGATAAATCGTAGCCTGTTGCTTCTTTAGGTTCTAGATTAGGGTTACCACCCGATACAGACCAAAAGTTACCGTTTTCATCCGGTGTATCATTATATGATGCATTAACAGAGGCGTTCATTTCATCTATACGCGCACGTGAGATTGTTTTAGCTGCGCCAAAACGTATTGTTTGCTGCTCATCAATCGCAAGTGATAAATTTAAGCTTGGTAAAACGTGAGAATAATCGTGACCAATATCTGTAGGTGAAGTAATGACTAGACCAGTATTCCCATCTACACCAAAAGCATTACCTTGAGAGGATTGATCTGTATGAACATAGCGCACCCCAACATTACCAGTTAATGGAAGACCACTTACTTCTGCATTAATATTAGCTTGTGCAAATGCTGAGGTGATTTCTTCTTTTACTGTCCACGACTTAGTTGCATGAGTTGAGCTAGTTAAACTTTCGTCAAGGGTTTCATAGTAACCATCATTAACTAAACCATTTACATCGTAGGCTATCATGTCGCCTAGCCCAATAAAGTCAAGGCCAACACTGCCTAAACGGTATTGCTCAGGTACACTAAGCATTCCTGGGTTTTCAAGAGAAAAATCAGTTAAAGTCAAGAAGTAACCTTGCGAAGATTTAGACTTTTCACGCTCTTTATAACCTAAGCCAAATTCAATTGAGCTAATGTATTCGTTTTCTAGTACTTTAGACGCTGCAAGTTTTAATGTAACTAATTCATCTTCAATAGTTGGAGCATTAATAAAACCGTCTTGAGCTTGGTTTTCATACTCTGTGCCAGTTAATCCATATGCATCATTTAGTGCAGAGCTTGCACCCCACGAAAGCGGCCCACCTAATTGAATTAGATCATAATCGCTGTAATCTAAGTCATGTGAAAAAGTAGCGCCAGTATTGCCACCATTAAAAGCATAACCTAAGTTATCTGCTACACCGCGAGAATCACCACGCCCTGTACCTGAGTAGCTTTCTATACTCCAAATTTTACGGTCAACTTGCGAGTAGCTTGCGTCAAATTCTACTGACCATGAATCATCAATATCGTATTTAGTGTTAAATCCAAATGCAGTTAGTTCAGCATCACGCTCTTGGTAATCGTTACGCACAACAACACGTTGGCCTTGTGTTACAGCACTTGTTATAAATCCACTTTCTGCATCTACTATAGCACTGCTTGCATCAATACTACCTTGACCCCAAGCAAAAGGAACTTCAATGCCGCGCAAAATTTGCTCGTCTGTAAAGTCTACATACAACGCATCAAACGTCATATTTAGTTTATCTGTAGGCGCTGCCTCTAGAACAAGCATTGCTGAATCACGTTCAAGCGTTGATGAACGAACATATGGTTTAGCACCGCCTAAAATTGAATACGAGTTACCATCTTCAGCAGTGAATTCAGGGTACCCCCATGAATTCCAACGTTTTTCTTGGTTTGGCGAGCTCATGGTGTTTAGTGCAAATGCAATACCAATGGTGTCATCAGCAAACTGGTCGATGTATGAGAAAGTGCCACGGTAACCGTCGTCGTTGCCGTCAGGGTTTAATTTATCAAAGCTTGTTTGCTCATACTGTCCATTTACTTGAACAACACGTTCACCTTTACTTAGTGGGCGAACTGTTTGCATGTTAATTATGCCCGCAATACCCTCTGCATCTAAATTTGCACTTGGTGTTTTATAAACAGTTACACCGCTCATAATTTCTGATGGGTAAAGGTCAAATTCTACGCCGCGGTTATCACTAATAGATACTTGCTCGCGGCCATTAAATGTGGTGCCACTTTCGTTTTCACCAAAACCACGAATTGATACTCTACTTGCGCGACCATCTAGGCGTTGCGCTGTTAAACCTGGTAAGCGTGCAATAGACTCAGCAATAGATGAATCAGGTAGCTTACCTATATCTTCTGCTGAAATTGACTCAACGACTTGAGTAGAAAAACGCTTTGTGTTGATTGATTCTACAACACTGCCACGAAAGCCTTTTACTTCGATAACCTCAACGTCATCATTTTTTACTGTATCTTCTTGTGCTGCTACAGAGGCAAAGCTTGCTAATCCTGCAGTAGCCATTGCCAACGTTAATATACTTGGTTTGAACATAGACATGATGTTTTCCCGTTACCCATATTGTGATACTCGCTTCTTTATTTGAGTGATAGTCAAACAGGCGAGCTAATTTTGTTGTCAGGATGGATATTAACGCCAGCTTTATTTTATTAACAACTTTATGCATACGTATTCAACAGTTATAGCACGACTTCAGATTAATAAAAACCTTGCCAAACAAACATTAAACAATTGATTTTGTTGTAAATAAAATTATTGAAAATGACGCAATCAACATTACATGTAAAATCTACTGTATCAAAAACTAAAAGTTAACAGGACGCAATGTAAACAAAGTGAAACTAATTAGTATCGCTATTTAGAATGATAAATATTAGACACAATTCAAATGTTTAATTGGTCAGACCATTAAATTCAAAACATAAAATATATTTTCTCTTGTATGACAAACCGTTATGTTTAATAAAAGTCAGAAAGTAAGTGAGCACCATAATTGGTAAAAATCCAACACATAAATAAAACACCTTTAAACTAGCTATAAGTACTTATTTTTAATAATTTAATTGCGTTAATTTTAGTGCATACGTATGCAGACTTTTTACAGTGTACAAGGCTTCACGTATGCTTTTTGCAAATAACGTGATTAATCGTAATCACAAATAAAAATAGTCTAAATACTGTGTGGAATGACGGAGAAAAGCATGACCCAAAAGCAGTGGTATAAAGGTGCGGTTATTTATCAAGTTTATCCGCGTAGCTTTCAAGATAGCAACAACGATGGCATTGGTGATTTAAGAGGTATTATTAATCGTATTGATTACATTAAAAGCTTAGGCGTTGATGCTATTTGGATTTCACCTTTTTTCAAATCGCCAATGAAAGACTTTGGCTATGATATTAGCGACTATCGTGACATTGACCCGCTTTTTGGTGACCTAAATGATTTTGATGAGCTAATAAGCGAAGCCCACACTCGTAATATTAAAATAATTATTGATCAGGTGTTAAGCCATACATCAGATCAACACCAATGGTTTACTGATAGCCGTGAAAATCAAAATAACAGTAAAGCCGACTGGTATGTTTGGGCTGACGCAAAAGATGATGGAACAGCCCCAAACAACTGGCTATCTATTTTTGGTGGTGGTGCTTGGCAGTGGGAGCCTCGTCGCGGGCAATACTACCTACATAATTTTTTAACCGAACAACCGGATCTTAACTTTCATAACCCAAATGTTCGAAAAGCTGTGCTTGATAATGTTGAGTTTTGGCTTAAAAAAGGCGTTGATGGTTTTAGGCTTGATGCAATTAATTTTTGCTATCACGACGCGCAATTACGTGATAATCCGGCTAAACCAAAAGATAAGCGCCAGGGTCGTGGTTTTAGTGAAGATAATCCGTATGCATTTCAGTACCATTACTACAATAATACTCAGCCTGAAAATATTGAGTTTATGCAAGATATTCGCACATTACTTAATAAATACCCAGGTACTGTATCGCTTGGCGAAATCTCATCAGAAGATTCATTAGCTACAATGGCGCAGTACACCCAAGGTGGCGACAAACTGCACATGGGTTATAGCTTTGAGCTATTAACAAATGATTACTCAAGTGAATATATTAGAACTACGGTTCAAACTCTAGAACAACGTATGACTGAAGGCTGGCCATGCTGGGCATTTAGTAATCATGATGTAGAGCGCGTAGCGAGCCGCTGGAGCGAAAATGGCGAAGTAAACCCTCAACAATGTAAAATGCTAACCGCCCTATTAGCTTCTCTTCGCGGCAGCGTGTGTATGTATCAAGGTGAAGAGCTAGGTCTGGGTGAAGCAAGTGTGGCATTTGAAGATTTACAAGACCCATACGGCATTACATTTTGGCCTAATTTTAAAGGGCGTGATGGCTGTAGAACACCAATGCCTTGGGATCTAGCTGATTCATCTCATGCAGGTTTTAGTGAAGTAAAACCTTGGCTACCCGTTGATAATGCACATAAGAAGCAATCAGTAGCTATACAAACAGATGATAACAACTCAATTTTAAATGCCTACCGTGAGTTTATGGCATGGCGAAAAAGCCAAACAGTTTTACTTGAAGGTGATATTGAATTTATAGAAACGCCAGAGCCTGTGCTTGCTTTTTATAGAACGCTTGGAAAGCAAAGAATGCTTTGTATGTTCAATCTCAGCGCTAAGCAAACAAGTATTGATATGCCAACATCAATCGTTAAAGAATACACCGAGCTTAGCCACCACAGCGCAAAGTTAGACCAAGGCACCACAACGCTTGAGCCTTACGCATGTTTTTACGCTCAGTGTTAATGACTCAAAAGTTGCGTTTAATGTTTACCTAAGTGCGTTACACACGAAAAAGCCCAAGCTATTCACTTGGGCTTTTTTGTATTTAACGCATTCTAGTGACTTTTAGTTTCACCATTTAGACATTCAGTTAAAGCAAATAATACGGCTGATATTACAAACTTAAAATATCCTCATAGTAGAAATAAACAATGACGCTTATGCATTTCATTTTTGAACCTAAGAAATCAATTTTCCCTAAAACAATCTAAAGGTTATTAATATAAAGCGTAGAATCAGGTTTTCGTAGCTACTAAATATATTACTCCAGCTAATAATGCTGTACTTACTAAAGTTAAAAAACTGACAAGTAAATTACTCATCCTCACGATAAAAAAATTTCGTTATCTTTTATTTCAATTTCGATTAAAAATCAGTATACCAACAGAGTTGTTCTGGATTGGGCACTACTGATTTATATCTAACTTTAAACTGGATAAATCAGTCATCACACCATTTTTTTAGGAATAAACGAATGAAAAAAGCATTGCTAGCATTAATCGTAGCACCACTATTTGCAGTATCTGCGACTTACGCGGTTGCAGACGATGCGCCAACAGCTTCAGCCGAAATGATAAAAGAATACACAGAAATGTGTGTTAACTGGGCTAAAGATGATGACGTAAGCAATGAAGAGCTAAATGCCTACGTATTAAAATGCGTAAATGATGAGCTTGAATCTGAAGGCTATAAAAAAGTATCTTCTGTTAAGATTTAATTATACCAATTACATTTAATTAGTGATCAATTATAGCGCTAAGAATAAAGCTCAATAGCTAAGCGAAAAAGCATGACATATATTTGTTCTCGGCAGCTGCTCCCTGCAATGCCTACTGTCTGCATCTATGCAGTCATATATGAATAGTTTTTAACGCAGTAACTGAGTTATTTAATACGCTAAAATGACCATGTTTTTAATCAAATTGGTAACACGCTTAGGTGAATGTACTGCTAATAAAGCCGTTGCGAAAGCATTCAACTAGGCACAAAAAAACCGGAATAGACACAAGCTGTGCATTCCGGTTTTTTTATGATTTTTTAAATCTACAAAAGCTATGAATAAGCAATAACGAGCTTATTCATCTTCTTTTTTAGCTTTCGCTTTAGGCTTAGCTTTAGCTGGTGCCTTTTTTGCAGCTGCTTTCTTTTTAGGCGCTGCTTTTTTCTTCGCTTCTTCTGTCCATTTACCTGCTTCATAATGAGCAGTCCAGCCGGTAGCTTTACCGTCAACTTCAGTCATAACATACTGAGATTTATTTTTACGGCTATAGCGTACAACAGCAAGATTACCATCAGGATCTTTAGCTGGTGCATCTGCTAAATAATAAAACTTAGGCGAAATGCGGTCTCTAAAGCGTTTTAGTTCTTCAACCTTGGGTGCACGTGTTTCACGTGACTTAGGAAAAGTATTTGCGGCTAAAAATATACCCGCAGCGCCATCACGTAAAACAAAATACGCATCTGACTTCTCACACTCTAATTCAGTAATGTGAACAGGATCTTCTTTTGGTGGAGCAGCCTCACCATTTTTAAGTAACTTACGTGTGTTCTTACACTCGTCGTTATTGCAACCAAAGTACTTACCAAAGCGACCCGATTTAAGCTCCATGTCAGAACCGCACTTATCACATTCGATAATTGGTCCGTCGTAGCCTTTAATTTTAAAGGTACCTTCTTCAACTATATGCCCTTTACATGCTGGGTTATTACCACACACATGTAGTTTACGGGTTTCGTCAATTAGGTATGAGTCCATTGCAGTTTCACAAATAGGACAACGCTTCATCTGCATTAATTTTTCGGTTTCTACGTCTTCGACATCAGCAGCAACCGCTTCATCGCCCGACACTAAGTTCATTGTTGTAGTACAACGCTCTTTTGGCGGAAGGCTGTAACCAGTACACCCTAAGAATACACCGGTTGAAGCCGTACGTATGCCCATTTTGCGGCTACATGTAGGACATTCTATATCGGTTTCAACCATCTCATTAAGACGCATGCCACCATTCTCTGGCTCGTCTTTAGCGACAGTTAGCTGCGTTGAAAAATCAGCATAAAACTTATCTAAAACTTGAGTCCATACACGCTCGCCTTCAGCAATGTCATCTAAACGACCTTCCATTTTAGCTGTAAAATCAAAGTTCATTAAATCAGTGAAGTTTTCAACTAAGCGGTCAGTAACAATTTCACCCATTTTTTCAGCAAAGAAACGGCGATTTTCTACACGTACATAACCACGATCTTGAATTGTTGATATAATCGACGCATAAGTAGATGGACGACCAATACCACGCTTTTCAAGCTCTTTTACTAAACTAGCTTCACTAAAGCGAGCTGGCGGCTTAGTAAAATGCTGCTTAGGATCAAGTTCTATTAAAGTAAGTATTTCACCTTCTTTAACAGCTGGCAGTGATTGATCTTCTTCGTTCTTTTTACGCACCGCAGGTTGTACTTTTGTCCAACCATCAAAGCGAAGCACGCGGCCTTTTGCTTTGAGCTGGAAATCGTTAGCTGCAACAGTCAGTGTTGTTAAGTCGTATTCAGCAGGTACCATTTGACACGCTACAAACTGACGCCAAATTAGCTCATACAGCTTTTTAGCATCAGCATCTACGCCTTCGATATGACCAGACAACACTGTAACGCTTGAAGGACGAATTGCCTCATGCGCTTCTTGTGCATTGCCTTTAGAGCTATAGTTAATTGGATCTTTTGGTAAATATTTAGCACCAAACTCGTTCGTTACATACTCACGACACATTTCAACCGCATCTTTTGAAAGATTGGTTGAATCGGTACGCATATAAGTAATATAACCGCCTTCATACAAACGCTGAGCGAGCATCATAGTCTTTTTAACGCCATAACCTAGGCGTGTACTTGCCGCTTGTTGCATGGTTGAAGTAATTAATGGCGCACTTGGGCGACTTTTACTTGGTTTTTCTTCAACGCTAATTACTTTGTATTCTGCATTCTCAAGGCTTTTAACAGCTGCGCTAGCCTGAGCTTCATTTACAGGCTTAAATGCCTTTCCTGCTTGTTTGGTTACTTCTAAGCGTAACTCAGACTCAGTATTCTTAACATCAGCGTGAATATCCCAAAACTCTTCAGGGATAAATGCCTTAATTTCACGTTCACGCTCAACTAATAAGCGTACCGCAACAGACTGAACTCGTCCTGCAGATAGACCACGTGCAACTTTTGCCCACAACAAAGGAGAAACCATAAAGCCTACAACACGGTCTAAAAAGCGTCGTGTTTGCTGAGCGTAAACCATGTCAGTATTAAGCTCACCTGGTGTTTCGAAGGCTTGTTGTATTGCGTTTTTGGTAATCTCGTTAAAAACTACGCGCTTATACTTTTCAGGTTCACCGCCAATGATTTCTTGAAGGTGCCAAGCAATTGCTTCCCCTTCTCTATCCAAATCCGTTGCGAGGTATATTTGATCTGCATTTTCAGCCAGCTTTTGTAATTCTTGAACAACCTTCTCTTTACCTGGCAGGATTTCATAATGCGGCTCCCAACCTTGCTCAGGATCAATACCCATACGCGCGACCAGGTTAGTATAATCTCGTTGCTTTTTATACGCTGCTTTCTCTTCAGGTTCCATTTTGCGAACTTCTGCTGGCGTTTTAGTTGCCGGCACTTTAGCTTTGCTCGAACCTGAAGTAGGTAAATCACGTACATGCCCAATACTGGACTTTACGATGAAGTCATTACCTAAATATTTATTAATTGTTTTAGCCTTAGCAGGTGACTCTACAATTACTAGCGATTTGCCCATAGTTGCCTATTTCTAACCAAATATTAAAAATGTGTTTTGCCGACATAAGCGGCGCGAATATTTATAGGTATATCTACAAACACTAGTTGTTACAAGCTTTTAATACAAACTTTTCAGTATTTACTGAATAAACGAACAATTTTTGTCGTTAAATTAAACAAACAGGTGTTTTTAGATTAATTGATGTGGAATATATAGAACAGAAACAAAAATGCCAACCTAAAGGTTGGCATTTTTTATTTTAAACGATTATAAATCGTCGATTACTGAAACTGAAAATGGCGAAACTAAACCTGAAGGAGCTTCAACTGAAATGTTTAAGCTACCCGATGGACTATCGTTACCACCTGTCAAAGGTTCCCGTTTAATACCAAAAGAAACACCTACTGGAACAAAGCTCGTAGTATTAGGAAATACATAACTAGTTTCGCCAGTAATTTCACCGTTATCAGTACTAATAGATACCTCAGTACCTGCAGGCATAGGATTATTATACATATCTGCAATATACATAATCAGACTGACACTACTAGTCCCTGTTGGACTCTGGGTTAAATCTATTTCACTGACTTGACACATCTGTTGGCTTGTTGGATCAGCTTGTGAGCGACGTACTAATGGGCTCGCTGGATCACTGTTTATATGCACCTCAGATGCTGTTACGCCTGCAATAGCGGAGCAATCATCAGCATAGGTTACTAATCTAAAGAATGCCGCATCACCCGACATAACAATCTCTTGGTTTTGAAATACATTAACTAATTGACGGCTACATAGTCCTGCGGTTTCGTCTTCTTCACGACATAGTAAACCATTGTATAAACCGTTTTGGGTAGTCCAAGAGCCATTACCATCAAAATCTACGAACTCTTCAAACTCATCACCTGTTGAATTGTCACGAGAACATGGGTCTGTTCCATCACTACAATCTTTGCCGCCAAAAGTACCATCTTCATTGTTATCAATAAAAGCTTCTGGGATATCAAATAAATCATCAAAGAAGTCTTCGCTATCAAAGTAACCATTACCATTTAAGTCTGAAAAAGTCTCTTCACCAATAGCATATGCATGAACGGTTGCTCGTCCACCAAGTGGTAAATCTATTGTAAGATCATTATTTAAAATACCTAATGGGCACGGTAATCCACCATCACATTTTTGAGCAATTGTATTTTCGTACATTGAATCAGTAAAAGGACGCGGGTTGCTACTTGTCCAAGTAACGCTACATGCTCCATTCGTTGTAGTACAACTTGGCTCAATAACTCCACCTTCTGTAATAAAAGTAACGGCCGTACCATCTGGAACAGGATTATTAAAGTGATCGGCTAAACGTGCGTTAACCGCTACTGTATTACCATCAACATTTAATGCATGGGGATTGAAAATAGAACGCGATAGCGAAAAACTATTTTGATCAGCTATACCTGTACTAACAACAAGAATATCTGAAGGGGCTGTTACAACAACTGTATTACCTTCTACCTCTTCTTCACTTGATGCAATAACACGTACAGGTGTTGCAATCGAACCCGATAGTACTGATGTCTTCACTTCGCCACTGGCATTAGTAATAGCGCTGGCAGTGCCTAATGTAATGCCACCTACAGCAGTTGAAAGTTCAAAGTTAACCGTTCTTGACGCTAAATCGTTCCCGTTTGAATCGACAAGTTTGAAAGTCACTTCTGAAATTTCAGTACGGTCAGCACCACCAGTACCTTTTAATGCAATTACAGGCTCTGTAACATCTATAAACTGTAAAAAACCAATATTTGCAGGTGATACATTAATTGTAGTATTTGCAGAAACGGTATCTCCACCAGTAATAACCGTTGCTGTAATAATATCACCACCCACACAAGTTAAAGGGCGATATGTAGAACGTGCAAATCCACCAATACTAGTCACTGTTTCATCAATTGATGCCTGCCCCGAACTTACACAGCCCGATGAGAATTCAACCGTTAATGGAGTTGTATATAACTCACCATCTTTAGAAATTTCAATAGAAATTAGAGCCGTAGCCCCTGCCGCTAATAGCTCATCATCAGCAATAGAGCTCGAAATAGAAATTTCGATATCTACCGCAGCAATCTGAAACGCTTTAGTCAAGTTACTATCAAGTACAGACACGGTGATTTCACCTGCCCCTACATCTTGACCAGGAACAATATCGAGTAGTGCGATACCATTTGCATCTGTAATTGCAGTGCCTGTTGAAGGAGCAATAGATCCAATAGTAGTAGTAGCGGTTACTAAAGCTTGAGTAAGTGGTGTTGTAGAGTCTTCATTAGTCACTTCAATAAATAAAATAGCTGAAGAATCCCCTGAAATACTTGTTATCTCTTCACAGAAACTTGCATCTCTAGTTGTTTTAAAATCAGCCGGACAGTTTTGCAAAATTTTAAAATTGATATCCGCGGTGCTTTGATTAGGGTCGATAGCATCACCACGAGTATAAAACCCAACCTTTTCTGTAATAGCTTCGTACTGGGCTGTAACATTACCGGCCCCTTCAATTGTACCTGGTGCTAAATTTAGAGTAGCAATACCGTTAGTATTTGTTAGCGCTGTACCTGAGCTTGGTAAAAGACTACCTAAGGTAGAGCTAAAAGAAACCACTTCCCCGACTACTGGGTCACCATTTGAATCTAGGACTAGAGCTTGCACTAGGCCATTATCGTTAGCACTAATTTCACTTGTTTGTATTAGTGTTGTTGACGATATTAGGCTCAGATCAATTGTGAAATTATCTGCATCACCCTGGGCAGGAGAATCCCCGGCAGTTGTATATGTGAAAGCTTCAGCTGTGTAACTCGTGTTATCGCTATCAATATATTCGGCCGTTATTGAGCCTGCCCCGGCTTCTGTTCCTGCTAATAAATCAACCTTCGCAATCCCCTCCTCATTCGTCAGTGCAGTACCATTAGAAGGATTAATAGTCCCTAAGCCTGATAAATTAAATGCTACTAACTTAAAGGCACCTGGTTCACCGTTTAATAAGAGTTGCGCCTGGGCAACAGCAGGGTTTAAAAAATCTACATTACGAGTGGTCGAACCATCATTTGCTATTAAGCTAACCGTAATTTCAGCCTTTTCAACAATGATAGATTCAAAGTCAAAGGCTTCCGATGAGTACGTAACTCCATTATTTACGTAAGTTACAGATAATTCTGAAGCACCTTCAATATTTCCAGCTAAAAGCTCAATAGTAGCTATACCATTGCTATTGGTTAAAACACTTCCAGAACTAGGGTTTAAAACACCTATATTACTAGCTAACGAAAAGTTAACGCTTTGTGAGCTAACTGGAGTACCGTCATTAAGTAACGTTGCTCTTAATTCAAGTGGCACTAATGAAGTAACTCTATTAGATTGAAGATCAGTTTCACTATCATAACCTTGTATAGTGAATGTATATTCTGGCTCGCTTCCTTCTTTACCGTCAGATTGGAATGTAAAGGTCTTTCTGTATGTAACGTCATCAAGTGTATAGCTAGCTGTAACTGCTCCAGCACCTTCAACTGTTCCAGATGTCAGTTGAACTTTAGCATTACCATTACCCTGCGTTAGCGCTGATGTAGACGTCAAAGAACCAACATTCCCAGAAAGTGAAAATGTTATAACTTCCCCACTAACTACAACACCTTCATGGGTTAAAGTTGCAATTATATCTAAAGGAATATCTCCTTCGACAGTCGATGAAACTATACCGTTATTGTAACCTTGAATCGCTATAGAATAAGCTGGTTGACTCCCTTCTTTGCCATCTGATTGAAACGACAATGTAGCACTATAAGTAATACTATTTTGAGTAAAACTTGCTGTAACTTGTCCAGCTCCTTCAATTGTTCCTGATGTTAATTCTACTTTCGCTTGTCCATTAGTTTGTGTAAGTGCCGAACTTGCATTTAAAGAACCTACATTACCCGATAGAGAAAATGTTATTACCTCACCAGATACTTGACTACCGTTATTAGTAAGAGTGGCGATTAAATCGATTGGAGTATCCCCTGAAACTGAATTGGTTTCAGATCCATCCTCTTGAGAAAAGCCTTGCAATTGGATCACGTATTCATTATTTGGATTTATACCTGCATCACCAGCTGAACTAAAGGAAAAACTTTCTGCATAAGTCTCACCACTGACAGTATAAGTGGCTGTAATTATACCAGCACCTTCTATAGTGCCAGCTGTTAATATGACTGATGCTTGACCCATTTCGTTTGTTAAATCTGATGTTTTATCTAAGACACCAATATTATCTGAAAGTGCAAACGTGATACGCTCTGCTACAACAACTGAGCCTTCATCATCAAACAGTGTTGCTTGAATATTTAGAGGGTTAGCGGCCGTTACCGCTGTTGCTTCTGTACCATCAGATTGAGATAAACCTTTTAGCTCTATAGTGAAGTCGCTTTCAATATTTTGTTCTGAATCACCAGCAGAACTGAACGAAAAAGTACTCGAATATGATTCTCCGTTTATAGAATAAGTAGCTATTACTTCACCTGCTCCTTCTGTAGTGCCTGCGGTTAACTCAATTGTAGCTAGACCATCAGCTTGAGTTAATGCCGAAGATTGAGCAAGAGAGCCAATATTGTCTGCTAGAGCGAATGTTATACGCCCTCCTGAAATAACATTTTCATCTGCATCAGAAAGCCTCGCTCGTATATTTAATGGGAAATCGGCTGAAACAGCATTTGACTCACTCCCATCGACTTGAGAATAGCCTTGCACACTAATTGTGTATGCGTTTTCAACATCACTTGCTGCATCACCAGACGAGCTAAACGAAAAACTATCTGTATAGGTCGTGCCATCAATTGTATATGTGGCAGTTACTTCTCCAGCACCTTCGACAGTACCAGCCATTAGTTCAACTTCGGCTTCCCCATCTGTATTTGTTAGTGCAGATGTTTGGCTTAAAGCCCCAACGGTATCGGTTAAAGTAAACGTAATTCGCTGACTAGCAACAACATCACCGTCGTTATCAGTGAGTATTGCTCTTAAGTTTAAGGGAGAATCTGCCGTAACAGCGTTTGACTCCGTTTCGTCTGTTTGAGAGTATCCCTTTAATGAAACCGAATATGTAGCAGCCTCTGTAGTGGAATCACCATCACTAATAGAGCCGTCTTTTTCAAGTGACCCACCGCCACCACAGGCTGTGAGTAAAAAACTTAGCAATGAAATGCCGAGCAGTCGCATTAAAGGCATGAACCTCTCCCTAGCGTTGTTATTATAATCAAAATTAATTTTCACTTAATATTAACCTATAACTTAGTCTAAAATCTCAGTTTTTTATTACTTTTTTGCGCAAAATAATTTTAAATAAATACCAATTTTTTCTGTAGTAAATATTTCCTTGCTGGTAGTCTATGGCAAATTTATAAAATGTAGATTAGGGAATATGTCAAAAATCCGTTCAATGAGTTTAACCACTCGCATCATGATTGGTATGGCGCTTGGGGTTGCAGTAGGTTTTATATTTCAGGCTATATTAGCTGGTGAAGACGATTATCTAATACCACTTGGGTTATTCTCTTTGCCAATTAAAGCCTTTTTTGTTGATGGTATTTTCCATGTTGGTGGCCAAATATTTATTGCCAGCTTAAAAATGTTAGTTGTGCCTCTTGTTTTTGTATCGCTCGTTTGTGGTACCTGTAGCTTAAGTGACCCTAAAAAACTAGGCCGGCTAGGTGGTAAATCTATTGGTTTATATTTATTAACTACGGCTATTGCTATAACGGTGGCTATTACACTTGCCTTATTATTTAGCCCTGGTGAAGGTATAAGCTTGCCATCTAATGCAACTTATGATGCCAAAGAAGCGCCTACTCTTGCACGTGTAATTATAGATATGTTTCCTACTAACCCATTTGAAGCCATGGCCAAGGGTAATATGCTTCAAGTTATAGTGTTTGCACTATTATTTGGTGTAGCAATGGCATTAAGTGGTAAAACAGGCAAACGCGTAGCAAGTGTTTTTGAAGATTTAAACACAGTAATCTTAAAACTAGTTACGCTGTTAATGAACATTGCACCTTATGGCGTGTTCTTTTTAATGGCAAAACTATTTACAACAATTGAGCTTAACTTAATTGTTAGCCTAGCCAAATACTTTGGCGTTGTAGTGCTTGCACTGTTATTACATGCTTTCGTAAACTACACATTGCTTTTAAAAATATTAACGGGCTTAAACCCGCTTATTTTCTTAGCAAAAATGAAGCACACATGCTTATTTGCATTTAGTACCTCGAGCTCAAGCGCAACTATGCCTATTACACTTGAAACTGCTACTAAAAAACTAGGTGCTAATAACTCGGTTGCCTCATTTACTATCCCACTGGGTGCTACCATTAACATGGATGGCACTGCCATCATGCAAGGTGTGGCTACCGTATTCATTGCACAAGTGTTTAGTGTAGATTTAACAATTTCTGATTATCTAATGGTTATACTAACAGCAACACTTGCCTCTGTAGGTACAGCAGGCGTACCAGGTGTTGGTTTAATAATGCTGGCCATGGTACTTAACCAAGTTGGCTTACCTGTAGAAGGGATTGCAATTATTATCGGTGTAGATAGATTACTTGATATGACACGTACAGCAGTTAATGTAACTGGCGATTGTATGGTTACCTGTGTTGTTGCCAAGTCTGAAGGTGAACTTGATGAGAGCATCTTTAACGACCCTAATGCAGCTAAAGACTTAGAAGATTATCATCAGTCTATTGACTCATAAGCTACATTTATACAGCTATAAAAAAACCTTGATGCAATACATCAAGGTTTTTTTTCGAGTAGAAAGAATTAAACTGAATCGTAAAAAAATTCTAATCTAAGGATTTAGGGATTTAAATTTAGAGAGTAAGTTTATTCCCACTTTATTTACACCACTACTCAGGCCAAGAGCTAGCTTATCGCTTAATCCCTTTTTAATTTTGTATTTAATCTTATAAATTTGGCGCTCATGTTGCTGCTCCAGTAATGCATCATCACTTGTCTTTATAACATCTACCAAACCTTTATCAATCGCTTGAGTTGCAAACCAATGCTCGCCTGTCGCAACTAAGTTTATATCTAAGCTTGGGCGTTGAGTGCTTACAAACGTTTTAAATAAATCATGTGTTTGTTCAATTTCTTCACGAAATTTTTCACGGGCCTTATCTGTGTTTTCACCAAATAAAGTAAGCGTACGTTTAAACTCACCTGCAGTTATTTGCTCAAATTCCACATCATTTTTCTTTAATATTTTATTAAAGTTTGGTATTTGAGCTATCACACCAATAGATCCAACTATGGCAAAAGGGGCTGCTAGTATCTCATCGGCTACACACGCCATCATGTAACCACCGCTTGCTGCTACTTTATCAATTGCAACACTCAAAGGAATACCGGCATTTTTAATACGCTGTAGCTGAGATGCAGCAAGTCCATAGCCATGCACTACTCCGCCGCCACTTTCTAAACGAATAAGTACTTTGTCTTTACTTGGGTTAGCAATAGAGATAATGGCTGTTATTTCTTCTCGTAAGCTTTCTACTTCGTGAGCGTCCATACTACCTACAAAGTCAATTACATATAAACGAGGTTTAGGCTCATCTTTATCTGCTTTTTTACTTTGCGATTTAAGCTGTTTTTGGTGTGCTTTAAGCTCTTTTTTACCCAGCGTATTTTGTAGAAAACTTTCTTTAAGATCTACTAATTGCTCTGATATGTCGTCAATTTGTATTTCACCTTTTTTGGCTTTAGGCTTAACTGCAGCGCCAACTATTAGCATTAGAATAACTGCTATAGCGATAACAAAAGTAATTGTTTTAGCAAAAAACAAACCGTATTCGTATAAAAATTCCAACTGGTTTCTCCATTTATAAATTTCAGCTAATTTAGCATGCTTTAAAGCAAAAAAAAGCCACTTTTCAGTGGCTTTTAAAGGTTAATTATTTTATTGGCTATTAATCAGTCACAACCTCAGGGTTGGAAACTAATAACATTCGACCGCGAGCAGCTAAGTAAGTAGCTACTTGCAACTGCATTTCTGTATTAGCGGCAGCACTGCCTTCAACAGTTGCAGCTTGTGCATCATCTTGAGCTGGCGTTAATATAGAACCATGATGCCCTTTAGTAAATTTAACTAAGTAGCTTGTTGGTGTTTCAGTCAATGCTTGCGAAGTACTTACTGTTTCAAGACCCATCAAGTTAGCTAATGGAATTGTGCCTGAAATAGGATTATTTGCTGCCATTGGTGGTATCACTTGGTCAGGCTTGTTATCAACACCATCGCCCACAACAACATTAGTATAAACAGGAGTACCTAATGCTTTTACAGTGGCTGCGTAATTAGTTGGATCGCCGCTATCTAGCGCTGTTTGCGCCGCAAATGCAAATTGAGTAAACACTCCTTGAATATTAGTAAGCTTACTTGTTTCACCAGCTGTAGTTAACGAAGCTACATACTCGTTATAACCACAAGTTAAATATGCTTCCATATCTGGTAATACTGCACCACAGTTAGACACTGCATCAACTTGTAAATACGCGTTAAACTCATCAGCTTCTGTTGTACCTGCTTGTGAAAGTACTGAACCTTGGATAAATGGACCAAATGCAGCTGATTCTAGTAAGAAGCTAGCTATACCGCCGCCGCCGCTTGCAAGTGCTACTGTGTTTACATTAAATAATGGGTCAACGGTTGGCGCTAATGGGTTATTAGCTTGTGCAATAAATGCAGGGGCTACAATAGAGCCTAATGAATGACCAATGTAAGTTACATCTTGCGCATTAATCGTTGCATCATTAATAAAGTTTAGACCTAAACGTAAACCCAATAAATCAGCCGCTGATTGACGTAAGCTATCACGCGCAACAAGTAATGAACTTAAGTTCATGTAACTAAGTACAGAGCTCGTTGTTGCATTAAAGTCGTCTGTTCCATCATCATCAACATCTATTCCACGTTCACCATGCCTTGGATGATCAATAGCAACTGTTGCAAAGCCTTGAATAGAAAGCTGCGCCGTTAAAGCAAGCATACTTTCTTTTTGTGTTGTAATACCGTGTTGCATAATCACAACAGGCCAACCACCTTCTGGGATACTTTCAAGCTCAGGTAAACCATAAGCCGAACGATAAACATTTATATCAGCTAAAATTGGCTTTGTGATTTGTACAGGTATAGTCTCATTGCTTTGCGCTAGTGGAACTGGGTTATATTTAGTTAAATGCCGAGTAATGTCTATTTTTGGATAGTCATGTAGACGAGCATTTATTTGCTGACAAACGTCTTCATAAGGCCCTTCGTCAAACATAGTTGCATCAATATCTTCTTCTTTATCCTCATCTAGTAACTTTTGATCCGCGGCTAACTGATTTAATACTGCAACAGGGCTTGAACACATTGCTTTCCAGTATGTGTCATTCAAAGCGCTTATATCGGTACCTGTAGGTGTGCCTAGATACATTGGTAAAGTAATTTCACCTTTAATGTATTCAACAGCATCAAATGGTGCAAAAGTAGCTATGTCTGGAAAACCTAAAAAATCTTTAACCGTTTCTTCAGACTCTGTGATAGTTATTTTTGGTATAGTTGCAGGGTTTCTCAAACTACCAGCTAATAATTGCTTAATAGTTCCAAGTACTGGCCCCGCAGACTGAATAGTCATTGCGCTAGAAAAAATAATATCTTCTTTTGTTATATTTCCTGAACTTACAACTACATTTTCGTAACTGTTAACAGCGCCCTGCAAACCAAGTTGGGCTTCTGTAATTAATGGCGCTTCTTGCTTAACCAGCCCATAAGTAGAAGAAGGCTCGATAGAGCGTCCTAATGAATCTTTAAGACCAGTAGTTAGTACATTGATGTATGAGCTACCTGCCGTAAATGGTTTTAAAGGAATAATTGCAACGGCATCACCAGAAGCTTGAGTAACAAAATCAACACCAAAAGTAAGCTCACCGACCAATTTACAAGCTGTACCGGCAGCAACAACTGAACATTCTGCGTCAGTTAAACTTGCACCCATTACTACTTCAAAAATGCGAACTGTACCTGGTGTCCCAGCAGACGTTTCATCTAAGCTAACATTTGGTGGGAATGTTAAATCGATTTTATAAGGAACCTGAGAAGACCAACCGTCAAGTGCGCCTAGAGCAAGCTGAGGATCTGCATAAGCTGCTCGAGAAATAGACACATTGTTGTCATCTAATTCTCCAGGAATATTAAGTGTACCGTCTTGGGTTCCACTCATTAATAAATCATTAGGTACCGATAAGATACCTGCAGCAGGGTCAAAAGTAACCGTTGCTGTTGGAATAACGGTTGCTGTGTCGTTCTTAACATCTTCTAACGTTTCTCCGCCGCCACAACCTGCCAAGGCAGCTGTAACAGAGAGTGAAAGTAGCATTTTTTTCATATTGTTGGCTCCGCACATATTTTATTTTTATAGTGTGTTTAATCAGTGTATTAAGTTAAAACAATGTAATCAGGTTATTAATGAGACATTAGACCAGTTAAACTTAACGTAAAGTTTCTATTTTCGCCACCTAATTTTACAATAAATTCGATTACTTCACGTTTCGCTATGTTAAAATCAAAAAAAATAGATGAATGGGTACTTTTATGCACACATATCAAGCGGCTGAAAACGCACTTAAAGATAAAATTATTTTAATAACAGGCGCCGGTGATGGTATTGGCCGAGTAGCAGCAATTACGTATGCAAAATACGGCGCTACAGTTATCTTATTAGGAAAAACAACTAATAAACTTGAATGTGTTTACGATGAAATTGTTAATGCAGGTTACCCTAAACCTGCAATTGTGCCCATGGACTTAAAAGGCGCAACTAAACAAAACTACCGTGACCTTGCTGCAACAATTGAATATCAATTTGGCCGCCTTGATGGCTTGCTTAATAATGCAGGTATTTTAGGGTCACTTGGTCCACTTGAACATTTTTGCTCATCTACGTTCGAAAACATAATGAAAGTAAACGTGACCGCGCAAGCGATGATCACTAAAGCGCTTTTTCCTGTTCTTCGTAAGTCTGATAATGCATCGATAGTATTTACGTCATCAGGTGTAGGCCGCAAAGGCCGTGAGTTTTGGGGGCCATACGCCATCTCAAAATTTGCTGTAGAAGGCATGATGCAAACATGGGCATGTGAAGTAGGCAAAACGAATATTCGTATAAACTGTATTAATCCAGGCGCTACTCGCACTTCTATGCGCGCTGCTGCATACCCAGGAGAAGATAGAGACGCGCTTGCTACACCAGAAGATTTAATGCCAACCTACTTATACTTGATGAGCGATGATTCTAGTAAAGTGAATGGCGAATCGTTAGATGCTCAAGTAAAAAAGTAATTTAGAGTTTAAAAAATTTATACAACACACATTAAAAAAGCCGCAATTAGCGGCTTTTTTGTGTGCAATAAATAACTAATTTATTATTTACGTTTGGTAGGCTTAACACGTTGATTGTGTTTTTTAACTGCTTTGCGGATCTGGTTGATTTTAGCGCGTTTATCTTTGCGTTTTTCAGGCATAACAGAAAGCTTAGTTTGTGTCTCGCGCCCTAATTTAACGGTTTTGCGTAAGTAGTTTACTGTTTCTAAATCATACTCCATCCAACCACCTTGTGGCACGCGCTTATCAAGCTCTAGTTTACCGTAACGAATACGAATAAGACGAGATACTTCCGCATCTTGAGACTGCCATAAACGACGTACTTCACGGTTACGTCCTTCATTTAACGTTACGTTAAACCAGCGGTTAACGCCTTCGCCACCCATAGGGGTTACAGTCGTGAATTTGGCTGGACCATCTTCAAGCTCAACACCACGTAGTAAGTTTTTAACCGTTTCATTGGTTACTTCACCAAATACACGCGCAGAGTATTCACGCTCTACTTCATAGCTTGGGTGCATCAAGCGGTTAGCTAATTCACCATCATTAGTAAAGAGCATCAAACCCGAAGTATTAACGTCTAATCGGCCAACCGCAATCCAACGCTCACCATCAATACGAGGAAGTCGGTCAAATACTGTACGACGCCCTTCTGGATCTTTACGTGTGCTTAACTCACCTTCGGGTTTGTTATACATAATCACACGACAGATTCTATCTGCTTTTTCTTCAATCTTTACAGTGTGCCCGTCAACACGAATCAAATCGGTTTCTTCAACACGGTCTCCTAACTTTGCCACTTTACCGTTTACACTAACGCGGTTTGCATCAATGTATTTTTCCATTTCACGGCGTGAGCCTACGCCTGCACGGGCTAAGACTTTTTGTAACTTTTCACCTTGTATAATACTCATTCGGATGGTTCTCTCACAGAAGGATCGCTCAATAACTGGTTAATTTTACTTTGCTGCTCTGTTGGCAGCGCAGGTAAGTTTTCAAGTCCAGTTAACGAAAAATAATCTAAAAATTGTTTAGTAGTTGCATATAAAGCCGGCTTACCCGGAACCTCTTTATGCCCTACCACTTTAACCCACTCTCTTTCGAGTAGGGTTTTAATAATATTCGAACCCGTAGTAACACCCCTTACTTGCTCAATTTCACCGCGCGTAATGGGCTGCCTATATGCAATAAGTGATAATGTTTCCAGTAAAGCACGTGAGTATTTTGGTGCGCGTTCTTGCCACAAGTTATTTAACCAAGGGCTTAAACTACTACATGCCTGAAAACGATACCCACTACCAACTTCAACTAAGCGAATACCACGAGTTTGAAAATGTTCTTGTATTGTATCTATTGCGTCGTTTATTCGCGCCATAGAAATAGCTAAATCTATTAATACAGTATCTTTAAGGTGGCGTTTACTCACAGGCTTATCTGCAACAAAAATAGCTGCTTCAATGATCTCAACTAGTTGTTCATCACTAATTCGCCGACCCGCCATACACACTCTTAACAAATAAAAATACACAGCCATCTATTATGACAGAACAACACCAAACTAGGAAAATATATCTACTAAATAACTAGATTTTAAATACAAAAAAGCCAGTGATTATCACTGGCTTCTAATTTACTCTTTAAAACAACAAATATTAGCTGTGTTTAATGGCTTCTAATGCATCATCTTCAGCTACTGCGTTACCGTATTTTTTAATGTAACCCATAAACTCGCTTTTACTGATGCGCTTATCTTGGTTTTTATCCATGTAACCAAAGTGATTTGAAATATCATCATCGTTACCTTCAACTACCGAAATATAGCCATTACTGTCGTTATCTAAGCTTGAAAAGCTGCTTTCAATTTTATCGAATTTAGCGATTTCAGCTTTAAATGCCGACTCACTTACTTCAGAATCAGTGGCTACTTTACCATTGTTTAACTTCATGTAAGTGTTGAATTCTTTGCGGCTAATTTCGTTATCCATATTGGTATCAATATTTGAAAAATGGCCCCAAATGCTATCGTCATCAGCTTCAACTTTTGAGATGTAGCCATCGCTGTCATTATCTAAACTTGCAAAGTCACTGTCTATTCTTTCAAGACCTTGATTAGATGAACAAGCCGCTAGGCTTAATGATGCTAAAATAGTGGCTGCTAATGTTAACTTTTTCATAAGACGTATCCTTCGTAATTAATTAAATGTCACTTTAACTAATACAAATCCAATGCCAATAATAGTTAACTTATAAGAATCAACAACTTAATCTTGACTTGTGCATTTGTTGAACAGTTTCAATAAGTTAAGCTTGCAAGCTTTGCAAACAACCTTGTAATTTTTGCAAAAAAATACCCGGTAAAAAACCAGGTATCTCAATTTTAGTTATATAGTTCAGCTAATAATTAGATTGCTGCGTTTTGGTAGCGTTTAACAAACTCAGTAACGTTTTGACCATTACATTTTAATGAGTTTAAGTTACCAATTTTTTGGCGAACAGGTGCTAAACCTTGTTTTAAAGCCGTCATACATAATTGAGTTTCTTGTTGAGCATCTTTTGCAAATACTTCTACTTTCTCAACTGATGCGTTGCTTAATGCCGTTTTTTTAGCAATATCGCGAATATCTTCACCATTACATAAAATGCTTTTAGAAAAACGAGATAAGTAAACACCGTGCTGAGCAGCTTCTTTACGAGCAACACTAAAGCCTTCGTTTGCGCTTAGTACACATAACTTAGACTCAATTTTATTATCTTGACTGAAGTAAGTATTGCTTTGTGCTGAAGCAGTTGCAGATGCTAATAAAGCAGTAGCTAAAAGTAGTTGTGTTTTCATGAGAGATCCTATTTGAACGAGCTAAACAAGTGAATTTCGCGCATTATATATTCAATAAAGTTAAGTTCAATTGAATTTTTTATTTATTTAAAAAATTAATACTGCATTTACAATGTTTAAACTTTACTCACCAATTGATCAACATTTGTGCAGCTATTTTCTCATTTCAGTCATGTTATGTACGCGTATTTACTGATACAATTTAATTCATTAAATAGATCCAATTTTAAGGTAAATTTTATGAAAGTGATTTCTTTCAATATCAATGGTCTGCGTGCTCGTCTTCACCAATTGCAAGCAATTATCGACAAACATCAACCAGACGTTATTGGCTTGCAAGAGATTAAAGTTCATGACGAAGCATTCCCACTAGAAGATGTACAAAAAATGGGATATCACGTCTACTTTCATGGCCAAAAAGCCCATTATGGCGTAGCTATGTTATGCAAAAAAGAGCCTAAATCGGTCTTAAAAGGCTTTGCTACCGATACAGAGGAGTCGCAAAAACGCATGATAAGCGTCACTGTTGAACAAGATAACGGTCGCGACCTTACCGTCATGAATGGCTATTTCCCACAAGGTGAAAATATTAATCACGAAACTAAATTTCCTTATAAACGACAATTTTATAAAGATTTGATGACACACCTTGAAACCAACCACACCCCTGATCAAGACGTCATTGTTATGGGCGATATCAACATATCACCCACCGATTTAGATATTGGTATTGGCGAAGTTAATGCAAAGCGTTGGTTAAAAACGGGTAAATGTTCTTTCCAACCGGTAGAGCGTGAATGGCTTGCAACATTACTTAATTGGGGCTTTAAAGACACCTTTAGAGAACAAAACCCAGAAACAGACGATCAATATTCGTGGTTTGACTATCGCTCTAAAGGGTTTGTAGATAACCGAGGGCTTCGAATAGATGTAGTACTTGCAACTAATGAGCTTGCAGCACGCTGTATAGATACTGGTATTGACTACGAACTGCGCGGTATTGAAAAACCCTCAGATCATGCCCCTATATGGTCAACATTTAAGTAATTACTATGCTCAGCATAACAATACAAGGGCTACTTTGGGCCCTTGTAATTATTATTGCCCTACTAAGCTTTGATAAAAAAACATATAAAACATTGCTTAATACGCCAGCCCGTCAAACTGGAGTTCTTGCATGTGCGTTAGTGTTTGCAGTGCTTTGGCGAATAAAGGCTGGCATTTTAACTGGCCTTGATTTACACATCCTAGGTGTTACGGCTGCTACATTAATTTTAGGCTGGCGATTGACTATTTTAAGTAGCTTACTTGCCACAGCGCTACTCGCTGCCTTTGGTCAAATTGAACTTGAGCTGTTACCAGTACAACTGTTTATTGGTGCGTTTATTCCTATTTTATTGAGCTATCTTGGCTTTATAATTAGTTACCAGTATTTACCTCGTCATTTTTTTGTTTATATATTTGTTTGTGCGTTTATAACCGCAGGATTTATAGCCTGTATAAAAATAGGCCTAGGTGCTTTATTTTACTTAGCTATAGGGCAATACAATTGGCAAGAACTTGCAGATAACTACGTTTATTTAAGTGCCATAATTTGGTTTCCTGAAGCAATGCTCAACGGCATGGCTATAACAATTATGATCACCTATCGCCCGCATTGGGTAAAAACTTTTACGATAAGGACTACCTAGACTCATGAGTCTACAATATCAATGCCCGCTATGTAACCTCGCACTTTTGAAAGCTGATTCAACACTTCGTTGTGCTAATAACCACAGCTTTGATTTTGCCAAAGAAGGGTATGTTAATTTACTGCCTGTGCAACAAAAAAATTCAAAACAACCAGGCGACTCCCTTGAAATGGTACAAGCTAGACGCGCATTTTTAGAGCGTGGATACTACCGCTTTTTACAACAAAATCTTAGCGATTTAGTCGGTCGAATAAGTGCGAATACGGTTATAGATTTAGGATGCGGTGAAGGGTTTTATACCCAAGCAATAGCAAGTAAAACAGACGCAGTTGTATACGGTGTCGATATTTCAAAATCTGCCGTGAAATATGCGGCAAAGCGCTACCCTAATTGCTATTTTAGTGTTGCATCAATTAGCCAAGCGCCTTTTAAAAGTCAATTTGCTGATGTACTTATTAGCGTATTTGCACCTTTGTTTGAGGAAGAACTTGAACGTCTAGCTAATAAAAACGCAACATTAGTGGTAGCAAGCCCAGGCCCTTATCATTTAAAAGAGCTAAAATCGTATATATATTCAGAAGTAAACGAACATACTGAAATAGCCACGCCAAAAGGGTTTCAAAAATCAGAACAGGCTCTTTTAACAGAGCATGTAGCGCTTAGCTTTACTGATATTAAAAACTTAATAATGATGACGCCATTTGCATGGAAATTTAGACCCGAGCACTGGACAGCACTCGAACAAAAAGGTGAACACAATGTCACCTTATCATTTTATATTACTCAGTTTACCAAAATAGATGATGGTATAACCCGCTAAAACTGCTCTTTAGTAAATGCTCTATCCATTTTTTCAAACATATCTTTAAGTAAGTTAGCAAGCTCCATATAACGGGGCTTGTTCTCACTTAACTGCGTTTGATATCCATTAGCCGCCATTTTAGTGTACAGCTCGTTGTACCATTTTTGCATCGCAGGATCTAAAGGCGTTTGCGCTCGTTTACCTAACCAAAATAAACCTTGTAAAGGTAACGATATAAAAAATAATGCACTCGCAATAGCTTGCGGTAAAAAATCAGAACCTAAGTAATTAAGCTGAAAAAACAACGTTAGCATAGCCAAGATTGGCATTACTGTTATGGCAAGCTCAGTCGCTCTAATCACTCTAAACTCTAAAAACAAAGGCGCAAGCTCTTTACGCATTGGCCATTTTTTACCATACAAACGGCCTGTTTGTAGTTGTGACATCACACTTTTTTGCATCATGACTCCTCACAGATACTGCTTTTAAATACAATAGAAAACGAGCTATACCAAAGTGTAACACAAAATGAGGGAGTTACACTTTCTCAGTAAAAGAGCTTAAATTTCCCCTTTAATGGCGAACAATCCTAACTTAAACATCATAAATAAGGTAAAATATTTAACATTGAGTTAACCACTTTGCAGTTGAACATTTAATTGTTTTAGCTTTATTTAATACCGTAAGTGTAACTATCACGTATTAACGTTCACTTACTAAATTTGTTTATGGAAATTGAATCTATGCCAACAACCTCCTCTGAATCCCAACATGTTTTAGTTTTAAACTGTGGTAGCTCTAGTTTAAAGTTTGCCATTATTGATGCAAACGACGGTCACGAAATTATATCAGGCCTTGCTGAACGCTTGGGCGCCAAAGCCCCCTCCATTAAATACAAATTTAATGGAACTAAGACGGTTATCGACTTAGCGGCTAATCAAGCACATGCTGAGGCTATAAATACGCTTGTAAGCTTAATAAAGGATCATAACCTTGATGAGCACCTTATTGCTGTTGGGCACCGTGTTGTTCATGGCGGAGAGCATTTCACAAAGTCAGTCTTAATTGATGAAGACGTAATTAACGGTATTACTAAAGCGTCTTCTTTAGCGCCGCTACATGGTCATGCGAACTTGTTAGGTATTTCATCTGCACAAGCTTCATTTATAGGTTTACCCCAAGTAGCAGTATTTGACACAGCATTTCATCAAACTATGGATGAAGTTGCCTACCTTTACGCCCTACCCTATAAGCTTTATACAGGCTACGGTGTAAGACGCTATGGTATGCACGGCACAAGTCATTACTATGTAGCAGAACAAACTGCTAAATTATTAAATCAGCCTATAGAGAAGAGTAATTTCATTAGTGCTCATTTAGGTAATGGCTGCTCTGTTACTGCAATAAAAAATGGTAAAAGTGTTGATACCAGTATGGGTTTAACGCCATTGGCTGGTATTGTTATGGGTACTCGCAGTGGAGATATTGACCCCGGTTTATTTAATTTTTTAACTACACAGCTTAGTTACAACGCTCAGCAAATAGATAATTTATTAAACCAAGAAAGCGGCCTACTAGGTATTAGCGAACTCTCTAACGATTGTCGAACGATTGAAGAAGCCGCTGTTGCCGGACATAAACAAGCACGTTTAGCGCTGGATATTTTTTGCTACCGACTAGCCAAACAAATTGCAGCCTACATGGTACCATTACAACGTTTAGATGCACTTATATTTACTGGCGGCATTGGCGAAAACTCCGATATCATACGTGAAAATGTCATTAATCAATTAGCTTTTTTAGGGTTCAGTTGTGACCAGAAGAGCAATCTTGATGCACGTTTTGGTAATCAAGGTATTATTAGTTCAGCCAATACTTCATCCAAAGTGGTAGTAATGCCGACCAACGAAGAGTGGGTTATTGCACTTGATGCCGCTAACATCGTAAAGGATCTTTAATATGGCACGTCGTATTATGTTAATTCCTGTGTCTACCGGTGTGGGTTTAACGTCGGTATCCGTTGGTTTAGTTCGCGCTCTTGAGCAAAAAACAGTTAAAGTTAACTTTTTTAAACCCATCGCTCAGCCTCGTTCAGGCGAAACAGGTCCTGAAAAATCAACACAAATAGTCACTCAAGGTTCACCTATTAACCCACCCACCCCTTTTGCTCTTGATTATGCTGAGCAAATGATTGGCGACGGTAAAGGTGATGATCTACTAGAGGAAATTGTTGAACGCTTTGAAAGTAAAATAAACGACGATGAAGTAGCTATTATTGAAGGTATGGTGCCTACTCGTCGCCAACCTTATGCTGGGCGTGTAAACCGCGAAATTGCGCAAACACTCGGCGCTGAAATTGTATTTGTACTTACCCCTGGTAATTACACCATTACTCAAATAGAAGACCGCCTAGAAATTGCAGCAGGTAATTACGGTGGAATCGATCATCCTCGTGTACTGGGCTGTATTTTTAATAAAGTAAATGCGCCACTTGATGAAGAAGGCCGTGCACGCGCCGATTTAGTCGACGCTTACAAACCCGAAGAGCTTGAAAACGAGTTAAATCGTTTAGCGTCTTTACCTATTTTTAAAAAAAATCCGTTTATGTTGCTTGGCGCAATCCCGTGGGATTTTGACTTAGTAGCGCCACGCGTAAAAGACTTAAGCGCGTATTTAAAAGCAACAATAATTAACGAAGGCGATATGCTTCATCGTCGCCTGCGTCGTATCACTTTTTGCGCTCGTACGGTTTCTAATATTTTAAATTATTTTACGCCAGGTGCTTTATTAGTAACACCGGGCGATCGCTCTGACATACTTGTTGCTGCGTGTTTATCTGCTATGAACGGCACTAAACTTGGCGCTATATTACTCACCGGTGGCTTTGAGCCAGAGCCACGTATTATGGCTTTGTGTGAACAAGCTATGCAAACCGGTTTACCAATACTCGCAACCGATGCTGACACATGGCGCACATCACTATTACTGCATAACTTTAATATGGAAGTACCAAATGATGATGACCAACGCATTGAAAAAGTAAAAGATCACAACGCAGAACATATCAATTCAAGCTGGCTCGATACTCTAGCTCAAAGTGTAGGCAAAACGCGTAAGTTATCACCACCTGCATTTCGTTATTTATTAACCGATAAAGCACGTAAAGCAGATAAAACCGTAGTATTACCAGAAGGGAATGAACCTCGTACAATTAAAGCGGCTGCTATTTGTGGTCAACGTGGCATTGCTAAAACTATATTGCTTGGCGATCGCGAAGAAATAATGCGTATTGCACAGCAGCAAGGTATTGAGCTAAACGAACATGTAAGTATCATCGAGCCAAAAAGTATTATAAATGATTATATTGCGCCTATGGTCGAAATTCGTAAAAGCAAAGGCCTAACTGCTGTAGTAGCACAAGAGCAACTACAAGATAACGTCGTACTTGGCACAATGATGCTTGAGCAAGGTAAAGTAGATGGTTTAGTATCGGGCGCGGTTAATACCACTGCCAATACAATTCGCCCGCCCCTGCAGTTAATTAAAACAGCGCCAGGATCATCGCTGGTATCTTCCGTATTTTTTATGCTGCTACCTGACCAAGTGTTAGTTTACGGTGACTGTGCTATAAACCCCGACCCTAATGCTGAACAACTTGCTGATATAGCGATTCAATCTGCCGACTCTGCAGCTGCATTTGGCATAGAGCCACGTGTAGCAATGATAAGCTATAGCACGGGTACGTCAGGTACGGGTGCCGATGTTGAAAAAGTACGTGAAGCCACAAAAATAGCAAAACAAAAACGTCCTGATTTAATTATCGACGGCCCACTACAATACGATGCCGCTATAATGGAAAATGTAGCACTTAAAAAAGCACCTAACAGCCCTGTAGCTGGTAAAGCGACTGTATTTATATTCCCAGATTTAAATACAGGTAATACAACATATAAAGCAGTACAACGCAGTGCCGACTTAATAAGTATCGGCCCTATGCTTCAAGGTATGCGCAAACCCGTAAACGACTTGAGCCGTGGTGCATTAGTCGATGATATTGTGTATACAATCGCCTTAACTGCAATTCAGGCAGCCCAAGCAGAAGCGCTAATAGCACATTAAACACAACGTGTGCTTTTTATAGCCTAGCTATTATTTATTTAATAATTAACTAGTTAGGCTATTTATACCCTGCAACCCCCATACTTATCCACAGAAATTGTGGGTAAGTTTTTAATCTCTATTAAAACCCGCTTCCAAATGCTCATTTTAGTCACGCTTACACCTTTAACTTGAAGGCAATAATCTATACTATAAAGCTATCAATAATGCTGTATCGCAGGCGTTTAATGTCAAAACAAACATTACAATTACACAGCACGGTTTTATCTATTCACAGTTTAGATGTTGACGCCGATATACCTGCGGCGCTACTCAAGCTTCCTTTATTTTTTATATCTAAAACCCAGGATGAACTATCTATTGTTTGCCCTAGTAGCTTTGAAATAGAGAGTTTAGATACCGAATCTGATTGGCAAGCACTTGAGGTGGTTGGCCCACTTGGTTTTTCGCTGACCGGAATAATGGCTAATATATCGGGTGTATTAGCACGCGCTAAAATTTCTATTTTTTCAATCTCAACCTACGATACCGATTATATTTTAGTAAAAAAGCAAACGGCCTCACTAGCACTTAACGCCTTAAAAAAAGATGGTTACAACGTGGTGGCCCAATAGCATATGAAAGCACAAACAATTGAATATCTAGCACTCAATAAAACTCCCCGCAGTGCCATCCTTATTACAAGCCCATTTACAGGTAAAGTAATACCGCTTCAAGAACACCCCGAACCTATTTTTAGGTTTGGTATTCTCGGTCCTGGTATTACTGTAAAGCTCAGTAGCCACAAAATTTTAGCGCCGTTTGATGGCACGTTATTACAAGTAAAAAACGCAGGTACTGAGTTTATTTTACAGGCTAAAAATGGTTTAAAAGTTTTAATCAACTTAACTATTACCGGTTCGCAATCAATTACACATACTCATATTGCACAATTAAATGGTAGTGAAATAAGTAAAGGCCAGCGCCTCGCTTATTTTGATTTACGCGAACTAGAAACGCCTATGCTGGCCAGTTTAATCTTACTTAACGGCCATAATCTCGGCACATTTCATTACTCACATTCGCATGTAAATGCGGATGTAGATACCTTATTAACTATTATTAAGAAGAACTAAATTTATGATCATTCTATACGGTATTAGCAATTGCGACACGATAAAAAAAGCAAAAAAATACTTAGCCGACAACAACATCGAATTTACGTTTCATGATTACCGCAAAGATGGCGTAGATGAGCAAATGGTAAGTGATTTTGCAGATAAACTCGATTGGGAACAGCTTGTTAATAAACGTGGCACAACTTATCGCGCACTAACTGATGAGCAAAAACAGAGTTTGACTAAAGAAAGTGCTATCCCATTGTTAGTTGAACAACCTGCCATGATCAAACGCCCAGTACTTATTAACAATGGCAGTTACCACTTAGGTTTTAAAGCAGCCCAATACGATGAGATATTTAAATCATGAAAGATGATGTAATTGCACTCGCTCAAGCACTAATACAACGTGAGTCAGTAACGCCCGAGGATGCTGGCTGCCAACAGATGATGAACGATCGCCTTGCTGCGGTTGGTTTTAATATTGAGTCATTATTTTTTACCGACACATTAAATACATGGGCTCGAAAAGGCACACAATCACCGCACTTTTGTTTTGCAGGCCACACTGATGTTGTGCCAACAGGCCCTGAAAAAAATTGGCAACACCCGCCGTTTTCAGGATTAATAAAAGACGGTTTATTACATGGGCGCGGCGCTGCCGATATGAAAGGCTCGTTAGCTGCAATGCTTGTTGCAACCGAGCGGTTTGTTACTAAACATCCAGATCATAAAGGCTCAATTTCTTTTTTAATAACCTCTGACGAAGAAGGCCCGTTTATAAACGGGACTACCCGTGTAATTGATACGCTAGAGGCGCGCGGTGAAAAAATTGATATGTGCCTAGTAGGCGAGCCTTCATCACGAGATGTATTAGGTGATGTTGTTAAAAATGGCCGCAGAGGTTCACTTACCGCTTTTTTAACCGTTAAGGGTGTACAAGGGCATGTCGCCTATCCACATTTAGCACAAAACCCAATTCACCTAGCAACCCCTGCCCTTACTGAGCTTAGCCAAACGGTGTGGGATAACGGAAATGAATACTTCCCTGCTACCAGCTTTCAAATTTCAAATATTAATGGCGGCACAGGTGCAGGCAACGTGATCCCGGGTGAGCTAGAAGTACAGTTTAACTTTAGATTTAGCACGCAAGTAACACATGAGCAATTACAACAACGTGTAAATGACATACTACAAAAGCATAACTTAAATTATGAATTAAGCTGGATAGTAAATGGCTTACCTTTTATTACCGAGCACGGCCCACTTGTTGATGCCACAGTAAAAGCGATTAAATCAGTAACCGGTTTAACCACAAACCTAGAAACTACCGGCGGCACATCAGATGGTCGCTTTATTGCACAAACAGGTGCTAAAGTAATTGAACTTGGCCCACGTAACGAAACTATTCATAAAGTAGATGAATGCGTAAGTACCGATGATTTAATAGCCCTTACCGACATTTACGAGCAAATACTAGAGCAACTTTTAGCATAATGGATGTAACTAAACCAACATCGATAATGTGTATCACAGGGCAAAGTGATACACATTTAACTGACATACAAAATCATCGCTTGCACAGCGCTATTATTAGCGACTTTTTAGCGCTGCAAAGTGCAGCTCAAAAAGCGGGATTTGATCTTACTATTGCCTCAAGTTTTCGCGACTTTGAACGCCAGTCAATTATTTGGAATAATAAGTTTTTAGGTATTCGACCTGTTTATAATAAACAGCAAAAGGTTGTAAATTTAACTAAATTAAATGATGTAGATAAATGCATAGCAATAATGCTCTACTCTGCACTACCTGGCGCAAGCAGACACCATTTAGGGACTGACTTAGATGTGTTTGATAAAGCTGCGGTCAGTGATGATTATAAGCTACAGCTAACACCTGATGAATACCTGCAAGGTGGGCCGTTTGCACCTTTAAGTAATTGGCTTGATACTAACTTAGTTAAATTTGGTTTTTATCGCCCTTACCAGCATGATTTAGGTGGCGTAGCACCTGAGCTTTGGCATATAAGCCATATTAAGCAATCACAATTATTAGTGAATAAACTTAGCGAGCAAGTACTTTTTGAATGCATAAAAAACAGTGAACTACAGGGTAAGCAGGCAATACTTGATAACTTACCTGCTATTTATAAACGCTTTGTAACAAACGTGAGTCCACCATAAAAGAAGGTTAACTTAAATAATATTAAGCCTTCTTTTTATTTAAAATAAATACCAGCACAGCGCCTAATATTAAGGAGCTTGCAACTATAAACTCCATTGTTACCTGCTCTGATAAAAACAAGACCCCGGCAATGGCTGCAAGTACCGGCACACAAAGCTGCACAACAGCCGCCTGGGTGCTTTTAAGCAGCGGCATTGCCACATACCAAACACTATAACCAACTCCAGACGCTATTGCCCCCGAGGCACACGCAAGTAATACCCCTTCAATACTCATATTTTTTAAATAACTCATACCTACAAGTAATAAAACAGGGATAGCAACCAAGCTTCTTATAAAGTTAAACCCAGTAGTACGCAGTGGCGATACGCACACTTTACCGCGAATACTGTAAATACCCCATGCCACACCACTGAGTGCCATAAGTGATGCACCTAATAATGAAGGCACCGCTGCAGATGGCAGCATTAAATATACAAAACCAGATAACGCCACTATAAATGCACACCACTGGAGTACGCTTAATTGCTCTTTTTGATAAATACCCCAGCCAATCATAGTAAGTTGCACAGCAGAAAATAAAATTAGTGCACCGGTACCGGTATCTAGCTCTACGTAGGCAATCGAAAAACAAAGCGCGTAAACAAGCAGGCTAATACTGCTTCGCCAGCTTCCTCTGTCACTTAAAATAGCGGGATTGAATGTGCCTTTACGTTTTAAATTATGGGTATAAATAGCCATTATAATGCCCAAACATGCAGCCCCGCTAAGTAAGCGAATAACAGTAAAGTTCCAAGCATCTATATAACCTTCTGCTAAGGCCATTCTGCAAAAAAGAGAATTTGCGGCAAACGCAATTAAAGCAATTAATGTGTATATGGTGGCTTTCAAAAAAATTCCTTCGCAACGAAAAATAACTATATTGTTTTAACTCACTCGCTAATTAACCAACCACGTTCAAGCCATTGATTAATTTTAGTAATTAAAAACCCAGCGATTTTCTCGCCTGGGAGTTCATTTAAACAGGATTGACATAACTGTGCAAAGGGTGTGTTTTGTTTTAATAAACTCAGTAAGCGGTATTCTTGTGCATCAACGCTTAAATATTGTGTACGCCTTTGAGCATCACGTGCTACAACCCAAAAGCGAGGTTCTGAGACTCTTGGCTCTGGCGGTGTTTGCTTTTGTTTTATTGCCTGCCAACTTTCAACCGCCAACGTATTAAACACAACTAACTGAACACTTGGATGTAATTTTAATAGTACAGTTGGCCATTGCTGAGGTTCAATACTTTCAAGCTCTGATACATTAAGTAATGTTTTATCGCTTGCATCAAAAGTACTTAGTAATAGTCGTTCAAATTTTGCTATATCTGCAAGTATGGGGTAATCACTAAAAGGAGTATTAGCGGCTAAATAATCTGGTAGCTTCTCTGCAAAAATTCGTAGTGACGTATGAGTTGAAGGATATAAAGCTAAATAACCATCAACCATCATCTCAAATAAATCATCACCTAAGTAAATGCCCAACTGTTCGTGATCTTGCTCAATCACGGCTCTTAAGCGAATTTTATAAGCGCTTTGATAAATAGAGAGTCGCTGTTGTGTATTTAACTGCCCTTGCTGCGCAATTTGCTCGCTAATATCCGAACTTTCTCCTTGCAGTAAATCCATAAACTGTTGTTGCAGCTTTGCTAAACCACTCATGACCTTATATCCCAAAACGGTTTCACTAGCGCTTTGGCATGCTCAAGCTCAGTAATTAAATCATCAAGGCAGCCAATATTATCATCGCGTTCAATCATGGTACTTACCGGATTTAATGTTTTTGCATACTGAGCATATAAGTCCCATACCGCATCGGGAACATCTTCATCGTGCGTATCTATAATATGCGTACCAAAGTCTTGATGTCCTGCTAAGTGAATTTGTGCAATAGCTGTACTCGGAATAGCTGATAAATAATCCATTGCATTAAAGTCGTGATTGCGCGCACTTACATAAACATTATTTACATCCATTAAAAACTTACAGCCTGTTTGCTTATGTAATTGCGCTAAGAATTCCCACTCACTCATTTGTGAATCGTTATAGGTTAAATAGCTCGATACATTTTCAAAAATCATTTCGCGCCCTAGGTAGTCCTGAACTTGCGAAATTTTATTTGCTAAATGATCAAGCGCCTCTGAGGTGTAAGGCATTGGTAGTAAATCGTGACTATTAATACCGCCCACTTGGGTAAAACATAAATGATCAGACACCCAATGCGGCTCAACCCTCGCAATTGTGTTTTTTAACTGATTTAAGTAGTCCTTATCAATAGGGTCAATACTACCAATCGACATTGATACCCCATGCATAACAATCGGATAATCTGCTCTTATTTTATTTAAATAATGCCAAGGTTTTCCACCGGCTACAAAATAGTTTTCTGAAATAATTTCAAACCAATCTACAGCTGGTTTATCTGCAATAATTTGCTCAAAATGCGGGGCTCTTAGTCCTAACCCAAAACCTAAAAAATGATTTATCATAAACTTCCTTAATAAGCCTGAATAATAAACACATCGTTCAGGCTTATTTTATGCGTTCGATAAATTGGTATTAGCTACCTACAGAACCACCAATATCACCACATGCTTTTGCAGGCATTGATACAAAACCGGTGCCTTTACATGATGCATGTCCAGCACAAGCATTATTAGCAGTCTTACAATCGTTATGACCGCCACACACATTTACATCGTTACAATGTACTAAATCTGCTTTAGCTACACTGCCAACCCATTTATCTTTTACTGTACCGCCAACGTCAGCACATGATTTTGCAGGCATTGCTACAAAACCAGTCCCTTTACATGACGCTTGACCTGCACATGCATTCTCAGCTGTTTTACAATCGTTATGGCCACCACATACATTCGCATCATAACAATGAACTAAATCAGTTGTTGCGCCATTATTAGCAACTGCACTTGATGTTGCCGTTTCTGCCTCTGTTGCATTACAACCAACTAAACCTGCTACCATTACAGCCATTGCTGCACCTGTAAACTTTTTCATTTTTTAATTCCTCTGAGTGATATAACTCTTAGCAAGACCGCTAAAGCGAAAGTACTATTTCAGTGGAGTTGATAATAAACCAAAAAAAATTCACACTTTGTTCACTAATGTCACTTTATATTTCTTTATTAGCAGGCAGTTTTACTCTACGATTTTTTACAATATTTCACACATTTAGCTAAAAATAGTATGTTAATGTATACAGGTAAATTAAGAGGAGTGCTCAGTGCGCCGCAGTATAATTTTAAGCTTTTGTTTTATTTTAAGTGGGTGTAGCACAATGGGTTTTAATGACCTATTTAATGACTATGCCACGCAAATGACACCAATAAGAAATGCGATCGAGAAAAACAACATCGAAGAAGCGCAATCCCTTATTGCTAATAATAGCACCCTGCACAGCAGCTACTTACTCAACCAACTTGAACAAGCTCGTTTAAACGACTTAGCAAATACACCAGATGATGCACAAAGTAAATTTGAGAACGTGTATACGCAAATGCAAAAAAAGCGTGAAGCCGCCAAAATACAAGTTAGTGCGGGCCTTGAACAAAGTAACGCTTTATTTACCAACGACTCAGCAATAACTTATGTGCCACCCGCTTACGAAATGAGCATGCTTCATAGTTATAAAGCACTTAACTACGTGTATAAAAATGATGTTGAAGGCGCATTGGTCGAAATTCGCCGAGCTAATAAAGTACAAGTTGATGCGCTTAGCGAGAATGAAGCAGAAGTAGACTCAACCGTTAAAGAAGCTCAGCAACACTACCCAAGCATGAGCAATGTAACCAGAAACATAAAAAATGGCTTTCAAAATGCCTACACATTTTACTTATCTGCTTTACTTTACCAAAGTGCTAAACAATACGACGACGCCTATATCGATTATAAAAAAGCATTGGCTATACAACCTAACAATATTTATTTACAGCAAGATGTAATGCGCCTTGCTAAAAAACAAGGGTTTGACCAAGATCTAAATGAATTTAAAAAACGCTTTGGCGATACGCCCACTATTTCTTCATCACAAGGCGAAGTAATTGTTTTATTTGAACAAGGATTAGTACCAAAACAAGATGAATTTAAACTGCGCTTGCCAATTTATTCATCACGTGGCGATGCACGCTTTTACAGCTTGGCGATGCCGGTATATAAAGATAATGCCTATGTGCGCCGCCTTAACAATATAAATATAGATGCACAAAGCTTGGCGCTTAGCCCACTGGTACACATTGAAGCACTTGCAGCTAAAACTCTAGAAGATCAAATACCTGCAAAAGTCGCTCGCCAAGTACTTAGATTAGTAGCTAAAGAGAAAGTGCGGGCAGAACTTGCTCGCAGTGCCGGTGATGTAGGTAACATACTTGCTAATATTTATAATTTGGCGTCTGAGCAAGCTGATACACGCAGCTGGCTTACACTTCCAAATCAAATAAGTGTCGCAAGGCAAAGCCTAAATACAGGTGAGCATTCTGTGCATATAGGCACACAACCACCTATAAATTTTACCATTAGTAAGCAAGGGTTAACGTTAATTTACTTAACCTCTATTAATAACTACTTTAATTACCACGTAGTTCAATTTTAGGAGCCATCATGAAATACATAGCGCCATTATTAGCAGCCTTAATGCTCAGTGCATGTTCCAGCCAACCGGTTACATCGGGTATTTCTGTTGAACAAAATAAAAACCAGTTTAATGAGCAATTACGTGTAGATAACCCAGAGCTTGGTAAAAAGCTGGCCATTACTGATGTGAAAACACGTCAAACCAACCAGTTAACCGATGTAGTAGTGACACTTTCGAGCCAGTATAAAAAATCACAATATTTGCAGTATCAGTTTAGTTGGTTTGATAAAGACGGCTTTGTTATTAAAGGCAACCACTCACCTTGGCAAGCACTCACCTTATTTGGTTTTGCAAAAACACAATTACCGGGCTTAGCACCGAGCTCTGATGCGGTTACCTTTTCTTTAGCAGTTAGAGAAGTGTCTACCGAATCACAAGAATTTAAAGATTAAAGGAAACAACCATGATCATCAGTAACAAATTTAAAACAGTATCAACTTACACTTTAGTTGGCTTGAGCGCTTTAGTATTAAGTGGCTGTGCTAATAAAGCCGTAGTAAGTTATGGCGATGCACAAGCAGTAGAGACAACCGATATTAATTTTGGCTCTACCGATTTACAAAAAGTAGCGAGCCAAATGACCGATTCATTACTCAGCTCACCCGTTGTTGGCACAATGACCGCTAATAAACGCCCTGTAGTATTTGTTGAGCGTATTAAAAACAAAACTAGTGAGCACATTGATACTGAATCAATCACCGATTCAATCTCAACGCAAATGCTACGCAGTGGTAAGTTCCGTTTTGTAGATATGACGCGTGTTGAGTCAGTACGTGAGCAATTAACGTTTCAAAACGAAGATGCCCTTGTTAACCCTGCAACAGCCGTTGCATTTGGTAAACAAATTGGCGCGCAATATATGTTATACGGAAATTTATCGAGCATAGTTAAATCAAACGCTGATAAATCAGATGTTTATTACAAATTTACAATGCGCTTAATGGATATGGAAAGCGGCCTTGTAGAATGGGCTGACGAAACTGAAATTCGTAAAACTAAAGAAAAATCGACATTTGGTTGGTAGTTACTAAGCCTTTACGGGCTAATAAGCCCATAAAGGCTACCAATAGGAGATTATTATGAAAGCTATAATATTAATAATGTGTGCCCTACTTAGTGTGAGCGCGCCAACTTTTGCTCAATACGAGCGCAATAAAGCAGTCCCTGTGCAGCAAGTTTTATTTGGTGACGTAAAATCGGTACGCAATATTACCGAACAAGAAATCATTCAAGACAAAAACAACGGCTGGAAAACCTTCGGCGGTGCATTACTCGGTGGTGTTGTAGGCAACCAGTTTGGTGGCGGTAGCGGCCGCACAGTAGCAACAATATTAGGCTCGGTAATTGGCGGCAGTGTTGCACACAATAGGCAGCAGCAAAGTCATTATCAGCAAAATCATTTTGTAGAGTTATTAATACAAGTTGAAAACGGCGACCAGTTTATGGTTGTTCAAGATCAAGACCAATCAATGCGCTTTAGCAAAGGCGATAATGTAAGATTAGTGTACTTGAACGACAACACGGTGCGTGTAGATAAAGCGTACTAGCCAATATATTCATGACTAAAGTAAAAAAACGAGCCAAATTTGGCTCGTTTTTTTACTTTTTAAATAACTATACTTGGCGATAGTCTTTAAAAAAACGCTTCATTTTTAACATCGCATCCGATAAATCATCTTTGCTTGGTAAAAATACCAATCTAAAATGATCCGGCTCGGGCCAATTAAACGCCCTGCCATGTACAAGTAATATTTTTTCGGCTTTTAGCAAATCGTACATCATCTTTTCATCATCTTTAACGTTAAAAAGTGCTGTATCTACTTTGGCAAACGCATAAAGCGCGCCTTTAGGTTTTTTACAACTAATGCCTTCAATAGCGTTTAACCCGCGCCATGCTATATCGCGCTGCTCGTATAAGCGCCCGCCTGGGTTAATTAAATTATCAATTGATTGCACGCCGCCCAACGCTTGTTGAATTGCATATTGCGCAGGTACATTGGCGCACAAACGCATAGATGAAAGTATTTCAAGACCTTTGCGTAAATCATCCATTACCGAGGTACGACCGCTTAGAACCATCCACCCCATTCTTAGCCCCGCTGCACGGTAGGTTTTTGCTAAACCATTAAAAGTAATGATTGGTACATCATCACACAGTGAGCCGATTGAAGTATGCGTTATACCATCGTATAAAATCTTTTCGTAAATCTCATCGCTCAATAACAGCAGTTTATGTTCACGCGCTATATCAATTAATTGCATTAGCAAATCGTCACTGTAAACCGCACCTGTCGGATTATTAGGATTAATTAATACCAAAGCTTTAGTTTTAGACGTTATTTTGCTTTTTATATCTGCAATATCCGGAAACCAATCTTGCTCTTCATCACATAAATAATGCACCGGATTACCACCCGATAATGTGACAGAAGCAGTCCAAAGTGGATAATCTGGAGCTGGAATAAGCACTTCATCGCCATTATTTAATAGCGCTTGGGTGATCATCTGAATAAGTTCGCTTACGCCATTACCAATATAGATACTATCTACATCTAAATTATGTAATCCACGTTGTTGGTAGTGCTGATAAATAGCCACGCGGGCTGAATAGAGGCCTTTAGAGTCACAGTAACCTTGGGCTGAATATAAGTTGCGGATAATATCGCGGTGCATATCTTCTGGCATATCAAAACCAAAAGCAGCTGGATTACCTATATTCAATTTTAATACTTTTTGACCTTCGTCTTCCATTTTTTTAGCTTGTGCTAAAACCGGCCCACGAATGTCATAACATACACCTTCTAATTTGTGACTCTTTTTAATATCAGACATTTTTACCTCTTTAGGGCGTATTGACTTTATGGATTAAATTTGTTCAACCTAGGGGCGATTTAATCGCGGCGCGAGATTTGTAACCTAGTGGGCTAAGTAAAAATTGAGTAACAAAGAGAAAATAGCCCCTAGGAAGAACCCTCTGGGCAATGCGTGTTTGGATTTTATGTGTTGTTATCGCCTATTTATGTGGAAAACCACACTGCATAGGCTCTGCCTAACCTAAAAACCAGACACTCGTTGCAAATTCAATCCCGAAAGATCAACACGCCCTAGTGAGTCTTTAGACTAACCTAGTAAAGGCGTAAAATGCCAGTCAATTTAGGTGCTTAATACTGAAATAAATTCACGTTTCAGCGTCAATAATTAACGAGATGCTAACCATTCATTTAGCTTAGCTTGAGAGCCTGTTACTTGAGCCATTAAGCTATTAGATGCGTCGATAGCTTCAGCTAAGTTATCTAGGTTTAAATTTTGTTCAATAACACGCGATACTTCAGCAAGGCTTGAAGCTCCAAACTGCGCCGCATTCGATTTTAAGCTATGGGAGTGGCGAATAGCTGCTTCTTTATCTTTACCAATGGTTGCTAACACTTCTGAGCCCAAACGTTCAAACTCTGAGCAGCAAAAATCAAGTGTATCAGCAAACTGCTCACCCAATAACGATTCCATACTCTCTAATGCTGATGTATCAATATTTATTTCTGTCATATTTTAAGCCCTTAAAACAATCCATGTAAGTTACAGTTTAATAGTACTACTTTATATTGATGCGTAAAAAAAACCAACTTAATTGCCTTATAAATGTATAATTGCGAGGATCATACTGGCAACAAAAAGTTTATTAAATGGCACGCACACTTTGTAATCATTGTAACTTTTCAATAAACACCTGTATTTGCAACGCAATTACAAATATAAACAACAAAGTTACGGTTATTATTCTACAGCACCCGAGTGAAGAAAAAATAGCAAAAAATACCGCTAAACTACTCAATTTATGCCTAACTGATTGCCAAATAATCAAAGGCGAAAATAATGATGACTTTTCCATACTAAAAACACTGCCAGTAAGCTCAACTGTTTTACTCTACCCTAACGAACACGCTGTAAATTTAGACGATAACACTGAGCAGCCAAATGTAAAAAACATCACCCATTTAATCGTGGTTGATGGTACATGGAAAAAAGTCTACAAAATTTTGCAGCTCACCACATTACTAAATCAATTTAAAACGGTCAGTTTTAAACAGCTACCTAAAAATCGTTATGCTATTCGTAAAGCTCCTCGGGCCGACAGCCTATCCACACTTGAAGCTGTAGCGCATAGTTTGTTTTTAATAGAGCAGCTAAATCCCGCACCACTTTATAATGCGCTAAATGAATTAATACAAAAACAAACCCAACACATGCCTGAGCACGTAAAAGCACGTTACTTAGATTAAATTCGTTACTATATGAAACTTGCAATGCGTAACTACCCTAACAGACTAAAACGTGGCTTTACTCGCCAAGGACCCGACTATCGCTTTGACGACCAAGTCGACTTTAGCGATATAAGAGATACCTTCGGCTTTAGGTCAATGGTCGTTGGTAAATGGGTAACTAAAGAAGAGCACTACATTAGCGCCAATTTAATTTACGATGCACTGGCCGACCTTGCGCAAATACTGCATTTACCACCTAAAGCAATTGGCCTGCGCGGGAAGCTTAACTTTGCATTTGGCCATGGTGGTCAAAAAGGCGTGCAAGCGCATTATAATGCAGCCTCTCAAACACTTGCTCTTGCAAAAAATGCAGGCGGTGGTGCACTTGCTCATGAATGGTTTCATGCGTTTGACCATCATATAAGCGAGCACTTATTTGCAACAAAACCACAATTTGGCTTTGCCTCAAAATTGTGGCTTTCAAACACGCCTAATTTATCGCATCCACTTAATAATGCTTTGAACAGTTTTTATAAACATGTATTTCTAGATGAAGATGGTATTGATGCAAATAACTTTGTACAAACGTGTATAGAACACGATAAAGCCCACAATATGAATTATATGAGCATGCCAGAAGAGCTTGCAGCACGGTGTTTTGAAGCCTGTATTGAAGGCCACACATATATAAAAAATAGTTTTTTGGTGGGAGGCTTAAAAAGTAGTAATTTAATATACCCAAATAGTGAGCATATCAATAAAGCAAATGAAGCGCTTAACCACTATTTTGAACTACTGGGTTATGCGCTTCATAGAATGGACGAGTAATGCCTATATTTGGTGATTATTTATCGTCACTAATACGACTTGCTACTGCGCTGCTTTGATCTTTATATTTTGCATCTTTACGAATATTATATGGGTTTTCACACGGGCCCGATAACATTTCAAAGCTCATAGCACCAATTTTCATCAGCGGGCGTAGTGCCAGTGGTAATTTACCTGAGTTGTAAAACTCTAAAACGATATTGCCGCTCCAGCCTGGGTCTATTCGATGCGCGGTTACATGCACCATTAACCCCAAACGCGCAAGCGATGAGCGTCCATCTAACCAACCTACTATATCTGCTGGTAGAGTGACTTTTTCATGGGTAATAGCTAGTGCAAGTTCACCTGGGTGTAAAAAGAATGCTTCACCTTCATCAAGCACTATTTCTTCACTCATGATCGATTCCATGGCCTTATTTAACTGATCTTTTGGACCACTTAAATCGACGTATGCCGCGTTATGCGCATTAAACGTTCTAAATTTATTACCCAAGCGTAAATCGGCAGTCACGCCTGAAATCATCTCGCTCGTTGGTGCAGGCTCAATAACTATGCGGCCATCGCTTAAGTATTCTTTAATATGTGTGTCTGAAAGTCTCATTATTTATTAATCTTCCGTAATCACAATTTCAATTGCATTGTGATGCTGTTGATAATAAAGCGTGCTGGCTATTAACCTTGCTGCTGCGCTGTATGTTTTGCTTATTGAGGCATCGTTATCGCTTGCAATAAGTTTACCTTGCTCAGAATACTCGCGTATATCTATTGCAAGTGGAATATGGCTAAGTACAGGCACGCCGTGCTTATGCGCCAGTTTTTGTGCACCGTCTTTACCAAAAACGTGGTTAGCTTCACCACAGTGAGTGCAAATGTAGTGGCTCATATTTTCTATTAAGCCAAGCACCGGTACGTTTACTTTATTAAACATAGCAATGCCTTTTTGCGCATCGGCTAGCGCTAAATCTTGCGGTGTAGTGACAATAACAGTGCCGCTAGCGGGTACTTTTTGGCTCATTGTAAGCTGAATATCACCGGTGCCCGGTGGCATATCAACAATTAAGTAGTCAAGCTCGCCCCAATCGGTTTCGTTAAGTAACTGGCTCAGCGCGCCTGACGCCATTGGCCCGCGCCATACCGTGGCATCATCGCTTGGAACTAAAAAGCCAATTGACTGCGCTTTAATGCCATTTGCATCAAAAGGCTGTAGCTGTTTGTTATCTTTAGTGACGGGCTCTGCGCCCACTAATCCTAAAAGCATTGGGATAGATGGGCCATAAATGTCAGCATCTAAAATACCCACCTTTGCGCCTTCATTTTTAAGCGCGCCTGCCAAGTTAACAGCAGTAGTCGACTTACCTACCCCACCTTTGCCTGAGGCAATAAGTACAATATGTTTAATCGTCTTAAACTTAGCCGCCTCTCTAATGATAACCTTGGCGCTAATTGTTACAGGCACATTTAAGCTTTCACTTACGTGTTGCTCAACTAAAGGCATTTCTGATTGCCCAGCAAATGGCAGAGTTAATTTAATGTGTAGTGATTTATCGTCATTTTGAGTAATAGTATCAATGAAGCTTTCGTCAATACCGACGGCAAAAGCCGCACTACGATATGCCGCTAAGGCAGTTATAATCGGTTGTTTTTGCACCGATTTAGAAGAGAATAGTTTCGACAGTCCAAACATAGCAATTAAATAGCGTTTCTTTGATGAAAAGTGCCACGGAATTATGTAACATTCAGGGCATTAACACCAGTCAATTAATAAAAATCCATAAGCTGTGCGCACTCTAAGCAGATAGCTTGTAGATAAATTAATGATAATTGCCGTTTGTATAATAAAAACGGCGTTTTATCCTCAATTCGGAATGATTATGACGCAGCGAAAGATCCTGATTACCAGCGCATTACCTTATGCAAATGGCCCTACTCACCTAGGTCATTTATTGGAATATATTCAAACTGATATTTGGTCACGTTTTCAAAAACTACAAGGCCACGAAGCTTATTATGTTTGCGCAGACGATGCCCACGGCACGCCAATTATGCTTAATGCGCAAAAGCAAGGGATCACGCCTGAAGAAATGGTAAAACAAGTGAGCATAGAGCGCCAACGCGACTTTGCTGACTTTAATATCAAATTTGATAACTACCACAGCACCCACAGCCAAGAAAACAAAGAATTAAGCGAACTTATTTATAACCGCCTAAACGATGCCGGTCATATTAAAAAGCACACTATTTCGCAATTATTTGATCCAGAAAAAGGTATTTTCTTACCAGACCGCTTTGTAACAGGTACTTGCCCGACGTGTAAGTCTGAAAACCAAAACGGCGATAGCTGTGATTCGTGTGGTGCTACATACAGCCCTACCGAACTTATTAACCCGCGTTCTGTAATGTCAGGTGCTGAGCCTGTACTTAAAGATTCTGAGCATTACTTTTTTGACCTGCCAGCATTTGAAGGCATGCTAAAAGAGTGGTTACACTCGGGAACTATTCAACAAGAAATGGCTAACAAGCTAGACGAATGGTTTACCGATGGCTTGCAACAGTGGGATATTAGCCGTGACGCACCTTATTTTGGTTTTGAAATCCCAAATGCACCAGGCAAATATTTTTACGTTTGGTTAGATGCACCTATTGGTTACATGGCGAGTTTTAAAAACCTATGTGACGAAAAAGGCCTCGACTTTGATGCGTTTTGGGCTGAAGGTTCATACGCAGAGCTTTATCACTTTATTGGTAAAGACATTATCTACTTCCACAGCTTATTTTGGCCAGCAATGCTAGAAGGCGCTAATTTTAGAAAGCCAACTAACGTATTCGCTCATGGTTTTGTAACTGTGAATGGCGAAAAAATGTCTAAATCAAAGGGTACGTTTATTAAAGCGCGTACTTATTTAGATAACTTAAACCCAGAATACTTACGTTACTACTACGCAGCAAAATTAAGCAGCGGTATTGTTGATCTGGATTTAAACCTAGAAGACTTTGCACAGCGCGTAAATTCAGACCTAGTAGGTAAAGTAGTCAACATAGCGAGCCGTTGTGCTGGCTTTATTACTAAAAAGTTTGATGGCAAACTAAGCAGCACCATTATGCAACCAGAGCTGTTAGCTGAGTTTCAAGCGGCTGCACCGAGCATTACAACACACTACGAGAACCGCGATTACAGCCGCGCAATTCGCGAAATAATGGCGCTTGCCGACAAAGCAAACCAATTTATTGATGGCGCAGCGCCTTGGGTATTAATTAAAGACGAAACTAAGCAACAAGAAGCACACGAAGTGTGTTCTCTTGGTCTTAACTTGTTCCGCGTTTTAATTACTTACTTAAAACCCGTGCTACCAGGAATGGCAGACAACGTACAAGCGTTTTTAAATGACGACCTTGCATGGGACGGCGTTCAAAATGCACTAGTAAGCCACCCTATCAATAAATTTAAACCGTTAATGCAACGTGTTGAAATGGATAAAGTGAACAAAATGGTTGAAGAATCTAAAGAAAGCTTAGCACCAAAAGTAACAATTGACCCTAACAGCCCGCTTGCAAAAGAGCCAATTAGCGACGAGATTGAGTTCGATGATTTTGCAAAAGTAGACCTACGCGTAGCTAAAATTGCTAAAGCAGAGCACGTAGAAGGCGCAGATAAACTACTTAAGCTAACACTTGATTTAGGCGGCGAAACTCGCCAAGTGTTTGCGGGTATTAAATCAGCTTACGCACCTGAGGATATCGAAGGCAAGCTAACCGTTATGGTTGCTAACCTTAAGCCTCGTAAAATGCGCTTTGGTATGTCTGAAGGCATGGTATTAGCAGCAGGCCCTGGCGGAAAAGAAATTTATATTCTTAACCCAGATGACGGCTCAGAGCCTGGTATGCGCGTAATGTAATATTACTCATACTATAAAAACCGCTGATATGTCAGCGGTTTTTTTATGGGCAAAATTAATGTTTAGTCGTATATTAAATACCGAACAAGAACGTAGTGTTCTTACCAAGCTTGTAAAAAAATATATAAGTAAACTGCCTAAATAGGCAGTTATATTTTAACTATAAAATTAATCATCTTTTTTAATTGAGCTTTTTCAATACGCGGTCTTTTCTTGGTAGGTAATAGTTATCGTAATCAAGTGAGACTATAACGCGCTCTGCTTTTCCTAATAACTCATTACGCGGAATTAAACCTATTACACGCGAGTCAGCGCTATTGTCGCGGTTATCGCCCATTGCTAAATAATAATCATCAGGAATTGTAATTGCGTCAAAGCCCGATAAACGTGAAGGAATATTTGCCACTCTTATCGAATGCGCTAATCCGTTTAAATCTTCGATTTTATCAAGCGAGTCTATGTTGCTTTGCTGATCTGCATAATTAAGTCTTTTACCATTAATAATGAGCTCATTATTTTCAAGCGCAACGGTGTCTCCTGGCACACCAATTACACGTTTAATTAAACGGTTATCGGCAGCTTGTGAGTCAAAAACAATAATATCACCGGTTTGTGGGTCCGCTAGTTTAAGTAGTTTTATATGCGTAAATGGGACACGAATATCGTAGGCCATTTTATCGGTAAGTATTCTGTCACCTTCTTGAATTGTTGGTTTCATTGAGCCTGTTGGCACTTCGTACCAATCGGCTACAGCGCTTCTAAATACGCTCATCAGTGCAATAAATACGATAAGAGAGCGGTTATTTTTCCAAAACTTATAAACTAATTTCATGCCTATTCCCTTCAATTGAACAAGTCTTTAATTAAGTAACTGTTTATATGACTTTGCTATTTAGCTGCAGTTCAATCAATGATGTAACAAAACATGTTGACTACTAATTTTAATTGATCGATTAAATTTAGAGCGTCGTAACATTTAACGAAACCAACGGGTATTAACTTAAAGGAAAAATAAAATGTTTAAGAAAATTACTACTGCATTATTGTTTACAACTGCAAGCCTTGGATTTACTACAATGGCTTATGCTGATCATCATGGTATGAAAAAAGACGTTGTTGAAGTAGCCGTTGAAAATGGTTCGTTCACTACTCTTGTTGCTGCTGTTAAAGCCGCAGGTTTAGTTGAAACACTGCAAGGTAAAGGACCCTTTACTATTTTTGCACCAACAGATGCTGCATTTTCTAAATTACCTGAAGGCACTGTAGAAATGTTACTCAAGCCTGAAAACAAAGATAAGCTAACGGCGGTATTAACTTATCACGTAGTGTCTGGAAAAGTGATGGCAGCCGATGTAATGAAGGTAGATAGTGCGAAAACACTACAAGGCCAATCAGTTATGGTTAAAGCCGACAGCATGGGCGTAATGATAAATGACGCTAAAGTTGTAAAAGCTGATGTAAAAGCAAGCAACGGCGTAATTCATGTTATCGACACAGTACTACTTCCAAAAGAGTAGTCATAAAAGAATAAGCCAACTAAAAAAGCATAAGTAAATACTTATGCTTTTTTATTTATTTTTGTTTCATGACATAACAAATTATTGATTTAGTTTTTCTTTCGCTTCTTTTACTTTTTCAAAATCTAAACCAAGTTCGTCAGTCGCTTCTTTAATAAGATGCGGTTGAGTCATCACGACTGCCATTAGTTGCTGTAGCTTTTCTGGCGGAATACCAAGCTCTTGAACAAGCGCCATTGCCATCATTGGGTTTTGAGTAAACGCTTCAAACAATGCTTTTACTTTTTCGTCGCTTACATTGTGCTCTTTAAGTATTGCTAGTATTGGATTCATTATTAAACCTTAAGTGTTTTTTATAGGGCTTAGTATATGGGCTAAACCCTAAAATTAAAGAGTTACTCTACAAGTAAAACCACTTTTCCTGCGTTTTCATTACGCTCTAAAATAGCATGGGCTTCGTTTGCGTCGCTCCAAGGCAATGTTTTATACAAGTTAAAGTCGTACTTTTTAGTGGCAATATCGTTGTAAAAACGCGCTACAAAGTCGTCGCGTACCTGACGTTTAAACTCAATACTACGATTTCTAAGCGTTGAGGCATGAAACGAAATACGCTTTTGTAAAAGCGCCGCAAAATCAACTTCTGCAAAACGTCCATCTAAAAATGCAAGCATTACAATTTGGCAATCCATGGCTGCAATAGCGGCATTTTTATTTAAGTAACTACCCGAAACAGGATCTACAATTGCATTTGCTGTTAACTCATTTGCTTTCATATATTCTACAAAGTCAGTGGTTTTGTAGTTAATTGCATGATCGGCACCAAGCTCTTTTGCGTGTTGGCATTTGTCATCCGTACCGGCAGTAATAACTACGGTAGCACCTGCGCTTTTAGCCATTTGAATTGCTGCACCGCCCACACCACTAGCACCTGCATGAATAAGCGCTGTTTGCCCTTTTTGTAATTTACCAAGCTCAAATAACGCGCCAAATGCCGTTAAATACACTTCGCTTATTGCAGCGCCTTCAGCCATTGTTACATCATCGGGTAATTCCATAAGCTGTTTTGCATCAACTGCTACATATTCGCTATAAGCACCACCTGAGCACAACGTAAAAATACGCTTGTTTAGCCAGCTTTTATCTACATCTTTTCCAAGCTCAGTAACTGTACCCGCACATTCTAAACCTAAAATCGGGCTATCTCCCGCAGGGGCCGGGTATTTACCTTGGCGCTGCATACTGTCTGCACGGTTTACACCTATTGCTGCAACTTTAACAAGTACTTCATGGCTCTTTAAAACCGGCTTTTCGGTTTCACTAAATGCAAGATTGCCATCTTCATGAGAAATATATTTCATTGTTGCTCCAAGTTTAAAAACTGTAATAACATATAGATGGGGATGAACACAGATTCAAACAACCTCAAAAGCGCCAACTTTGTTTATAAGGATAAACATCGGGTAGATAACCATTATGTACTTGTTGCTGACAATCCTGCCAGAACGTCGCTAAAAACAAGTTACTGTGCTCATTATTAAAATAGTTAAACGCAATATCGTTGGCACTAAAAAACACCTTAAATTGGCTCGGAAATATATCGTTTTCAGCTATATCAAAATACGAGTTACTACTTAGCTCTTCGAGTGCATTTTGGGTTTGTGGAACGTCTCTAAAGTTGCAATCGGTTAGTGGGCAAATTTCGTCAAAGTCGTAAAACACCACTCGCCCCCATCGCGTTACGCCAAAGTTTTTCATTAGCATGTCGCCCGGAAATATATTAGCGCCCGCTAACTCTTTAATTGCTTTACCGTAGTCATGCATTACTCGTTCTAGGGTTTTGTTATCGCATTGGTTAATATATAAATTAAGCGGGGTCATTTTACGCTCAACATAAACGTGCTTTAAAATGAGTGCCTTGCCAGATATAACTATGCTGCTGCCAATTTGGCTTTTCATCTGCTCAAGCAGCTCGTCGCTAAAACGGCTTAAATCAAACGCTAAATATCTAAATTCGTGTGTGTCTACCAAACGCCCAACCCTATCGGCTTGTTTTACAAAGTTATACTTGTCTATCACTTGTGCTTTGGTGGCTGTTTTTGGCGCACTAAATTTGTCTTTAATTACTTTATAAACGTAATCTAGCCCTTCAATAGTAAATACCAGCATTACCATACCTGGCGTCCCTGGTGCTGTGACATACTTGAAGTTGGCTGGGCTATTTTTAGTCGTATCGACCTTATACCGATAAAACTCAGTTTTGGCGTGCTTTATAAAACCAATGGCGTTAAATAACTCAAAGCGTTGTTTGTGTGGCATTAACACACTTAAGTAATCTACATAACGAGCGGGCTTATCGGTATCAACCATAAAATAGGTGCGTGCAAAGCCAAATAATAAACTTAATTGATCGGCGCCCATCATTACAGCATCAAGCTTTAGTCCCTCATCGGTATTTAAAATAGCGATAGCAAAAGGCATATTGTCGCCATTTTTAGCAATGCAGCGCCCAATTAAATAACAGGCTTTGTTTCTAAAAAATAATGAGTTGGCGTATTCAATATAGCCATCGTTTAAATTTATAAGTTCGTACACCTGTTTGCATTGCTGCTTAGCGCCTTGCATTAACGTACTTTGTAATGTGGCTACATCAAGTTCTAAATGACTAAACGGCACTCTAAATACTTGATTAGTGATAAGCGTTTTAACGGCGTTATTAAACCCATTATGTAGCGATACCCTGCTCACTAAGCTTTCATAAGAGCGCGGCTCACTACGATACTTTGCTTTTAATACAAACAAATGCACAGTACGAATTTTTTTATCGTCCCAAATTGCGCCAAACGTTGAATTAAAAAAAGTATGCGCAATAGGTTTGTTTTCGTGATTTTGTACCATATCGCCGTAAATATTTTTAGCTAACTGCCACGTTTGCGGGCAAGTAAGCTCAGCATAAGCAATAACTCTCACGGCTTCACTCACGTTTTTCACTTCGCGCTCATACACTTGTAAACGTTCACGCATAGCACTTTGCACACTGTGGTACTGTCGTTGTTCAAAACGGCTTTGTGCACCCAGTGTAATATTTAAAAATTGCGAAAACATCGCCTCAAATCCAGCAAAAACAGATCGTGCAAGCTTACTGGCAATAACGTTTTGCAGCGTATTATTAGATTGATGTGTTAGCCTATTTTGCATAAATACAGCACTTATATTGATGCCAGTTATGGCGGTTATTTTTTATTAATTGTTTACACCTTAGCAAGCAGGCTTTAATTTAGATAATTAATAAACCATATAAATAGAATTTATTGGGCGTATTGACCTTTCGAGGTTAATTTTGCAGCCGTGTATTTGGTTTATAAGCAAGGCAAAGTACATGTAGTGTGGTGGCTCCCCATAAATGTACTTTAACGCTGCATAAAGGCCAAATACACACTGCCCATAGGGTTCTTTCTAGGGACGATTAACTCTTTGTTGCTCGATTTTTACTTAGCCCACTAGGTGGCAAACCTCGCGCCGCGATTAAATCGCCCCTAGATTGAACAAATTTCAACCCTGAAAGGCCAACACGCCCATATGAATATAAGAAATGTCGATCTTAACCTTCTCGTTTATTTAAATGTGTTAATAGATGAAAAAAGTGTGTCGAAAGCTGCAAATAAACTCGCGCTTACGCAACCGGCTATGAGTAACGCATTAAAACGTTTGCGCGATTTATTTGACGACCCGCTACTTGTGCGTGCCGCAGGCTCTATGACGCCAACGGCAAAGGCACTTGCGTTAAAGCCTGAAGTTGAGGCGCTCTTAAAAATGGCCGAAGCTATTACGCAGCCTAGTGAGCAATTTAACCCTGCAACCGCTGAAGTTACCTTTAGAATAATGGCAAATGACTACATAGAGTCGACCTTAATAGCCCCTTTTATAACTGCGCAGCTTAGTAAAAATCCCGGTATTAATTTTGATGTATTAAGTCCAAGCGACATAAACCTGCAAGACATGGAAAAAGGCACTATAGATTTAGCAATAAACCGCTTTAATGGCCTGCCACGCTCGTTTCATCAAGCCAGTGTTTGGCGCGATAATTACTGTTGTTTAACCCATCCTAAAAATACATTTTTACAACAATCAGGGTTAGACGACTACTTAAAAAAAGAGCATATTTGGGTAAATCGTGCCGGCTGGGGGCCTGAAGCCGCTGTTACTAATAAATCAGGAAAGCAAAAATTAGGCTGGGTAGATGAAGCGCTTTGGCAACTAGAACAAACCCGTAAAATACGAGTTTTCACTCGCCACTATATGGTTGCAAGCCTGCTTTGCCAATCAGAGCAACTTATTGCCACCCTACCGCGCAGGCAAGCTAAGTTATTAACCTCTCATACTGATTTGGTAATCAGCCCGGTGCCATTTCAAATAGTGCCTATTGAGGTAAAAATGATATGGAGCCCACTGCTACACCATGCGCCAGCGCACCAATGGTTAAGGCGTGAGTTATTAGCGTTTGCTAAAACGATTGCAGATAGATAAATTATTATTTTCATCACATCAAGCACCAGGTATTTTACTATCGCGCATACTGTCCAAGCTTTACTTTCATTAGAAGAATATAATGATAAACAAACTTAATAATAAGAATAACGATACTGCAAATATAATTTTTGCTGTCTTTCAAAAGTCCTATGCTATAGAGGCTAAACTGATCGGCGCGCATAACTTTCCTCCTTTAGCGCGTAATATTAGAGGTATAAAAAAATCAGAAACAACCTTTTATGGATACAGCGAAAATGAATGTTTAGCAGCCGTTATTGAAGTAGATACAAACAACGAGTGTTTAGATATTTGTAGTTTAACCGTTGATCCTAGTCATTTTAAAAAAGGTATCGCAAGTAAGCTAATAAGTTATGTTTTAGCGATGGATGATTTTTCTCATGCAATAGTGGAGACTGCGGTTGCTAATACTCCTGCAATAAATTTATATAAAAAGCATGGCTTCGTGGAATTTAAAAGATGGACCCCTTCACATGGTATTGAAAAGCTGGCTATGTCGGTCGTAATTTAAATCAGTATTTCAAAATAGGTAATTTACAAATGGATAGTGCATCAATAATTGCGTGGAGTGTTTTGTTTGGCGGCATTGGTATTGGCTACCTTACTTACGGGCGAAGAAAAAAAACCGTAGTGCCACTTTGCATTGGTTTATCGCTATTGGTATTTCCGTATTTTATGAGCAGTGTGAGCATGCTGTTGATTGTAGGCGCTATTTTAGTGGCTATTCCCTACTTTATTAAAATTTAATATTACTATTGTTACGGCTAAATAAAATACACGAGAAAATAAAAAAGCGCCGTGGTATTCAACTTTGGGAAAATACCATGGCGCTTTTGGAAATCGTCGATATAGGAGTCTACCTACAGTGTAAGATTAGCAAGCTTAGTACCAACTTCATAAAACAATTAAAATTCAATAAAAACAATTAACTAAGCATCCACCTTAACTCATCAACTAATCCCCTTGTTCCAGTTTTGTGCACGTTTTTACCGCTCTGCACCAAATTAATTAGTATAATTTAGGTATGTTTTCTATTTTTTATTTAGTTTTAAAACTTACTATTGATGAAATCAATGTCAGTTATTGAAAACAACAATTTCATTAATAATACACTTAGCGCTAGAGTGAAGTTAAGCCAACAAACTAAGAGTAATAATTATGACAACATCAAGCTTCACACAACAAGACGGGTTATTTATTGATGCTAACTTACATCAGTTTATTGAAGAGCAGTTATGCGCAAAAACTAACACCACTGAAACTTACCAAGCATTAGCTACTTTAGTTGATGAGTTTGGTTGTAAATGCCGTAAAACAAAGCACCAACCAAATGATGTATTAGAAGTGGATACATTGCTAAACGCATACCAACTTAAAAACCACCCACTTTGCCATGTTGATGCACAAACGACAGAAGCCGTTTTAGACGAATATTGCTGCCAGGTTCCTGCAATTATTGTTGTTGCGTTAATGGATACGCTTAGTGGTACGCAGTGCGATGAACCTCAAGCACATGAGATTTACCATCGTGCAGCGCAGTTAACCAACCGCCCTTGCATGCACAGAGTAAAAACTGCCTCAGCAGCTTAATAATGAATGTGTTTAAAAGTGCTCGATAACCTTCTTTGCAAAGCCAGTACAAGTTAAGGTTGTCGAGTTATGAATACTTGAGTTATCGCTCTGCTCTTGCGCTAAATCAAAGGTTACTTCACCGCTTTTAAATGTTTGCTCTAACGCATTTTCTATTAGTAATGCGGCCTCGTCCCATCCCATAAATTTAAGCATTAATACCGCACTTAAAATACTACTGCTGGGGTTTGCTTTATTTTGCCCTGCTATACGTTCAAACGTGCCGTGTGTAGGCTCAAAAAATGCGACATCGCTATTTAAATTTGCAGCAGGCATTATGCCAACACCGCCAACTTGTGCGCTCAGCATATCCGCTAAAAAGTCACCATTTTGATTAGTCGTCACCACTACATCAAATTGCTCTGGGTGCATTAAACATTGCTGCAGCATGTTGTCGGCTATAACTTCTTTAATAATTAGAGGTGCTTGATTTACTCGCTCTATTTGCAGCCAACGCCCATTTTCATGTGCAGTGGCATTAAATTCGCTTTGTGCAAGTGCATACCCCCAACGCTTAAATGCCCCATCGGTAAATTTAAGTACATTGCCTTTATGCACTAGCGTTAATGATTCACTATCGTTTTTAAGTGCATAGTTAATGGCAAAGCGCATTAGTCGCTCAGAGCCTTCTTTAGATATATTTTTAATACCAATACCGCATTCTTGTGAAAACCTTAAGCGGGTTACGCCCATTTCCTCACATAAAAAATCGAGCATTTTTTCGCTTTCTACACTCCCTGCTTGCCACTCAATACCTGAGTACACGTCTTCGCTGCTATCACGAAGCACTGTTATGTTTGTTAAAAAAGGATTTTTTAAAGGAGAAGGAAGTGCGCTAAAGCCTTTTATAGTTCGCATATTTACAAACAAATCCATTTCTTGCCTGAGTGCAACATTAAGCGATCTAAAGCCACCACCCAGTGGTGTGGTTAACGGCCCTTTTATGGCAATTTTGCAGGCACGTACCGCGTTAATTGTTTCTTGTGGAAACCAGTCACCGTCATACAGCTTTGCTGCCTGCTCGCCATTATAAACTTGCATCCAATGAATTTTCCGTGCACTTTTATAACAATGCTCAATTGCACTATCAACAACGTGGCGCATCACCGGCATAACATCCAGCCCCACGCCATCGCCATCAATAAAAGCAATGATAGGTTCTAACGGTATTTGCCAATGTCCTTGTGCATCAATAGTGATATTTTGGCCGTGCTCAGGAACTTGAATATGCTGATACGTCATGGCTAAAACCTAACTTAAAATAACGATTAATTGATTAAACCATGCTTAGCTAGAGGTGTCTGTATTTGTACTTTTATAGTTACTATCATTTTAAAAAATAAAGAATTAGGCGTGATTATTTATCCATTTAGTTGGTCTTGTATATTAAGCCTGGCGTACCAGTTATTAAATTACAGTGGAGCATTTTAATGAAATACTTTTTTGTACTGCTACTATCAATCAGCTCTTTTAACGTATTAGCCGCTGAAGTAGTCATACATAACCTTAGCTCGCTCTCAAGTAATGCTCAAAATACGGTGTCTACATGGGTTAATCAAAGTGTTGAAAAAACACAAAATACACTGGGGCCTTTAAAGCAAACCACTTTGCCTATTTATTTAAAACCGCAATACTTTGCTTTTGAGCCTGTACCTTGGGCTACAGTTAAGCGCAATAACCCCGATGGGATTGAACTACATATAGATCGCTACGCCAGTTTAAATGCATTCACTAAAGATTGGACGCTATACCATGAACTTTCGCATTTATATTTGCCGCTACTTCCCTACTCCGGTTTTTGGCTAAGCGAGGGTTTTGCCAGTTATATGCAAAACGTAATAATGCGTGACAGCGGTATAATCACCCAGCCGCAGTTTGTACAACGTTTAAATGCTGGATTTGATCGTGCCCGCCTGCAAACTAAAACTAAAACACAGCCACTCAATAAGCTCTCTGCCGATATGTGGAAACAACGCGCCCAACAACGTGTTTATTGGACGGGTGCGGCTTTTTTTGCACAGGCCGACATTGAGCTACAAAAACAAGGTTTATCTGTCGCGCGTATATTAAAACAGTATCAAACATGCTGTAGACCCGCTCGCTCCAGTGCTAAAACCTTTATAAAAGAGTTAGATAAGTTATCCGGCAGTAGCGTTTTTACAACGCTGTATGCAAAATATAATACCCGCACTGATTTTCCTGATATTAATAAAAAGCAGCTAAACACGCTTTAACGGCTGCTCTGTTTTATATAGCTACTATATTCAACCAGCCCTTGCGCATTAAAATTGGTTGAGTACTCGTTCATAAAACCATGCAAAAAATTGGTTTTATAGCACTTAACACCCGCTTTGGTGCTTAAAGCTTTAATAACTTCATCGACATTAAAGTGACTCTCACTTTCTGGGAATATGAATTCACAGGGTACATTTGCATCTAACGCTAAATAATTACGAATTTGCGACGGATAAAAGCCAATTAACTTTTTAAGGTGTGTATTGCCTGTTAATAACTGTGCCCGCCATGCTGCACTTGCCCCTGCGCTAAACGCAATACATGTGGTCGGCACTTTTAAACTCTCAAAGCATTCTAGAAGTTTGTCCGTGTATTTGTCATGGCCACACTGCTGTATAAAATTATTATAACTATCTTGTTCACTTTCAATAGCTTGAATCTTGTTATTGTATGGGTCAACAATCACTAAATTTGAACTAATTGCCTGTGATAACTTACTTAAAGCAGGGGTTAAACCATAAATATCACTTACTATTAGGTAATTCATACTTATCCTTTGGTAACTAAAAATGGGCTTTGTAAGCAGTTGATAAGATTTATTATAAATATTTTTATAATAAATAGCTTGCACACAATTTATATATAAGTTACCTTCCCTCTCTGGTTTAAAGAAACCGCCGCGGTTAACCATTTACCCTGATCCAGTAAGCCCCGCAAAACGTATATTTGAAAGCTAAGTTATTGTACGGCGAGAACCCCTTGAATAATACCGAGATGATTTTTTACTATCATCGCAAAAGTGTCATAAAGATCGTCAACACTGTAATGAAGCTAAACACAACATCGTTAATTTATTGACTGCAATTTGCTATACAAATATAGCGCAGAATAAATAACAAGAATAAAGTGAGTTTTATTATGTCTTATAAATATAACGGGTCTATGATCCAAATAGCACATCCAGTGCAATCAATTTCAGTAAACAAACATCGTGTAATCTTCAGTGATACACAAGGTTTAAAAAATGCATTATTTCAAAAAGCGAGTGATGCACGCCAGTTTGTTAAGTGGCTAAAAGCTAACTAAGCAACATATAACTTTAATTGCAATTCTATTATTGCAATTATTGATAAGATATTATGCCAGCCTTGTTGCTGGCATTTTACTTTTTAGCCCTTTATTGGTTACAATAGTTTTACAATAATAATTACTGGTAGCTGTTGTAATGCTCCGTATATTTTTAACTTTCTTACTTTTTTTCTGTCTGAGCTCAATAAGCAATGCTAGAACCATAAACTGGCTAGCGCACGATTTTGCACCCTATTATATTTTAAATGGTCAATATCAACACCAAGGCCGTGACGAAAGCATAATTTCTTTACTTGAAAAACAACTTCCTAATATTACCTTTCACCGCATGCTTATCCCCTCAGGTAAAGTAATTCAAGAGCTGTCTAATACTTCAAATAATGTTTGTGCGTTATCGCTTTATAAAAATGATTACAGAAAAGAGCATATTTATTTCACAGACGAAAGCTCAACAACAGGCCTCTCGCCTTCAATAGCAATGCATAAAAAGCTGGCCAAAGCGCTAAATATAGCGGAATCAAAAGAAGTATCACTACTCAATTTAATACAAGATAAAAAACTAACTCTTGGAGTTTCTATGAGCCGCTCTTACGGCCAAGAGATAGATACTTTAATAAACAGTACACCCAACATTGATTTAGTAATTAGACCCACACGCGATAGCCTAGCGAGCCTTACATATATGCTTAACCTAAAACGAATTGATATTTTGCTGGGTTACCCAAGCGAGCATTACTATTTAGCTAAATCAATGCACTTTGAAGAAAACTTAACGCAGCGTCCATTAACCGAATCTCCAGCGCTCAGTTATGGCTTTATTGGTTGTACTAAAAACGAGCAAGGCGCAAAAGACATCGCTATTCTTAATGAGCAGCTTAAAGTTATTAAAAAAACGCAGGCTTATAACGATTTACTTATGCGCTGGTTGCCTGAGGATTTAAGGCCTCTATTAAAATCGCGCATTAATAGCGCAAAATAAGCAAATTCAAAGTCGCTTAATTTGAGTTTCTGTTAAGCAAAAAAAACGCCACAGTAAGTGGCGTTTTTATATTCAATAACTGTATTACTTACGAACGCCTTCTATTGATAAAATAATATCAACATGAGTAGATGCAGGCCCTAAGTTGTAATCAATACCGTAGTCGGTAAGTTTAAGGCTGGTTTCGCCTTCAAAACCTACGCGGTATCCACCCCACGGATCTTTCCCTTCGCCCACTTTATCTATTTCAAAGGTAATAGTTTTAGTTACGCCATGCAGCGTAAATTCGCCGGTTACGTCAGCCTCTTCACCATCTTCATCAAATTTAATGCTGGTGCTTTTAAATGTCGCTTTTGGGTATTTATCCACATTTAAAAAATCTTTACCATGTAGGTGCTTATCGCGCTCTGCATGGTTAGAATCAAGGCTAGTGGTATCAATATTTACCATAATTTTTGATGCATCAGGATTTTTAGCATCGTAACTAAATGTGCCGTCAAAAGTATTAAAACGACCATATAACCAGCTGTAACCTAAGTGTTTAATTTTAAAGTTAACAGATGCGTGCCCGCCTTTTGTATCAATTACATAATCAGCTGCATTAACGGCTGTTGCCGATAACATCATTGCAGCCGAAACGGCTGTGCTTACTAATAATTTTTTCATTTTAATCATCCTTTAATGGTTTGATCATTCTGATTAAGGTTTTATCTTTATCGATAAAGTGATGTTTTAACGCCCCTAGTGCATGCAATACTGCAAACCCGATTAATGTGCACGCGCCATAATAATGTACTTTTCCTGCAATATCGGCTTGGTCATCAAATGCAAAATCAAGCGCTGATACGTTAAATAAGGTAAACACTTCTATTGGACGTCCGTCTGCGGTTGATATTAAATACCCTGCAACAACTATAACGGCCAAAATAATATACATAGCAATATGCGCAGTATGTGCTAATTGGTTCATGCCTTTACTTTCACCTAATGGTTTAGGTTGTGTAGATAAAGCACGCCATAAAATTCTAAATAAAAATACGGCCACAAGCGTAATACCAATACTTTTATGTAAATCGAGCGAGCCTTTATACCAGCTATCGTAATAAGTAAGCTCAACCATATATAAACCTAAACCAAACAGGCCAAAAATAGTCAACGCCATGAGCCAATGTAAAATAATGGCGACAAGTCCGTAAGATGAAGGTGTATTTTTAAACATGTGTAAAGTCCTATTATGCTATGACGTTACAATATAGTGCATAGCCGTAAATGAAAATAGCATTTACAAACACTTTACGTGCGTATACGCACAGAACTTTGATAATTAAAGTCAGTTTTTAGAAGTTGAGGATTAAACAGATAAGTTTATAAGGTTGATTGCTCGCTCAAGCTGACATAAATTAAGCTCTCTGGGCTTACTTGCAAACAGGTAACAAGTCCTTCTTTAATGAGCTCTAGCATGGCTATAAAACTAACCACAACACCACTACGCCCTTCATCAGGCGTAAAAAGCGCATTAAATACCACTGCTGAATTTGCTTTCGATAGCTGTTGTAATATTTGGCTCATTCTCTCTCGGGTTGAGAGTACTTCAGCAGTAATTTGATGATGTTCAAACGTTTTTGCTCGCGCCATAACATCACTCAACGCCAGCATTAAGTCTTTAAGTTCAATATCAGGGAGGTTATGACTTGTGTCTTCATTTATTGGCATAGCGGCATGCGCTATAAAAATATCACGCCCAACACGGGGGATATCATCGAGGTTTTCGGCGGCTTTTTTAAATAACTCATATTCTTGCAGGCGTTTAATAAGCTCAGCGCGAGGGTCTTCTTCCTCTTCAAGTTCTTCGTGAACAGGGAGTAATAAGCGCGACTTAATTTGTGCAAGTAACGCAGCCATTACTAAATATTCACCGGCAAGTTCGAGTTGAAACTCGGTCATCATTTCAACATAACTTACATACTGCTCTGTAATACTAAAAATAGAAAGATCGAGCACATCAAGCTTATGCTTTTTAATTAAATAAAGCAGTAAATCGAGCGGGCCTTCAAAGGTTTCTAATATTATTTCGAGCGCATCGGGCGGGATATATAAGTCTTCTGGTTTATCTACAACCGCTTTACCATGCAAAAAAGCCAGTGGCAGCTTCTGCTGCACTGGCTTTTCACTACTTTTTGTATCAGCAGTACTTTCGCTCACTTGTTATTACTCAAACGGGCTTGTATCACCACAGCCAACACGCAATATTTTAACTTCATCTTCCGACAAGTCGATTACTGTGGTTGCTTGCTCGGCTAAATGGCCACCGTGAATAATTAAATCAACGTGTTTATCTAATCGCTCTAATATTTCATCCGGATCAGATTCAGTAAACTGCTGCCCGGGTAAAATTAAAGAACACGACATTAATGGCTCGCCAAGTTCGGCAAGTAACGCACAAGCAATTGGGTGTTCAATTACACGCATGCCAATGGTTTTTTTCTTGTCGTTTAATAAACGCTTAGGGACTTCTTTTGTGCCTTTAAAAATAAAGGTATAAGGCCCTGGCGTATTATTTTTAATTAATCTAAATAGCTGGTTATCTACACGTGCATAAGTAGATAGCTCCGATAAATCACGGCAAACTAGCGTAAAATTATCGTTTTTTTCAATACCACGAATACGCTCTATGCGCTCTTTGGCTTGCTTATTACCAATGTTACAGCCAATGGCATAGCCCGAATCTGTTGGGTAAACAACAACACCGCCTTGTTTAATAATATCAACGGCTTGACTAATCAGTCTTGGTTGCGGGTTATCAGGATGAATATGGAATAATTGACTCATGTTAATGCCCCTTCTTGTCCTTCCCAAACTTGCCAAACACCTTGGCAGTCTTTCGGTAAGTATAAATTTTTGCCAAGCTCTAAATAGCTTGTCGGAAAATGAAAATCAGACCCTTGCGAGCAAAGTAGTTCGTACTCACGGCTGAGTTCACCTAAAAATTGACGTTCGCTTGGCGCCTGTTGAGGTTGTGCAACTTCCATTGCGTCTCCTCCTACACTTTTAAATTCTACTAATAATTTGCGTAGCCACTTGTTTGACATTTGATAGCTACTTGGGTGAGCAAGTACAGCAACACCACCAGCGGCATGTATTGCCTCTACAGCGGTTTGCATGGTGCACCAGCAACTAGGTACGTAGCCTGTTTTGCCGCGCCCTAAGTACTTTTTAAAAACACCCGGGAAATTTTTAGCTACACCGCGCTCAATAAGGGCACGTGCAAAATGTGCGCGCGTAATTTGCGCGTCTTTTGCCAGCTCTTTAGCTTGCTCGTAAATGCCATCAAAACCATTTTTTGCAAGGCGTGCGCCAATTTCTAGTGCACGCTCTTCTCGCTTTTGCTGCTGAGCCGATAATAAAGAGGTAAGGTCAATATTATTAATATCAATATTTAAACCTACAATATGAATTTCGAAGCTTTCCCATTTGGTAGACACTTCGGTACCCGTTATTAATGAAAGCGGTAAGTTTTCTGCTTCAATAAATTGCTGAGCAGGCTTAATAGCCGCCACAGTGTCATGATCGGTAATAGCAAACACATCAATATTTTTATCAACAGCGCGATGCAATAATTCTTCAACCGTCAAACGCCCGTCTGAATGTGTAGTATGGCTATGTAAATCGTATTTTATCAAAAGAAAACTGCTTAAAATTAAGGGTTACTGGTGTTTATGTAAGTATAACAACTTTTTTGACTAAATTGTTTTAAATAAACACTTGACACAAAAGCATAAGATACGTTTTACTGTAGCCACTTTCAGACACATTAAGAATTAACAAAAATGATCAATTCAAACTTAAACACTATTTGGTGGTGGCACTCGTAATTTTCGGGTGATGAATTGTCGTGTCTAGCAAAAATTCAAAACCCGCAACTATGCGGGTTTTTTTATAACTAAATTTTACGAAACGTATACGTTAAAAATATTTAATAAATTTTGAGGCAGAAAAACATGAATAACGGTCTTACTCTTACACATCGTTGGTGGTGGCGCCTGATATAGCGGGACGGTAATGATCTGTTTGTAATTTAGATATCGTTATTCAAACCCCGCATTGCAAAAGCACTGCGGGGTTTAATTTTTTGAGGGAATGAGGTTTGATTTTTAGTCATATAACTACCACACCAGGCGAAGTAACAAGCATTACGCAAGTACGCGACTATATTAGTAGCCCTCTTGCATTATACGCGGCACTTGATAAGCCTAACTCACTACTGCTTGAATCGGCTGAGATTGATTCTAAAGACAGTGTAAAAAGCTTAATTTTAGTTGATAGCGCCCTGCGCATTGTATGTAAGGGTAAAACGGTAACTGTTAGCGCACAATCTAATAACGGCAAGCAATTATTAAGCTACTTACAAGCAAATGTTAAGAGCTGTGATTCACAATTAAACGACACAACGCTTACACTTAACTACCAAGACACCAGCAGCGATATAGACGAAGCAAGTAAGCTTGTTGCCGATAACGCTTTCAGCGCTCTTCGTACCTGTATTAACAGTATTCAAAGCACTACCGAAAATCCGTTTTCGGTATTTTTAGGCGGTGTGTTTGCCTACGACATGGTGGCAAACTTTGAGCAATTAAGTGATGTACCTGATGGCGAAAACACCTGCCCAGATTACGTATTTTATTTAGCTGAAACGTTAGTTGTTATTGATCATCAAAAGCAAACAACCGAACTCATTGGTAATGTATTTAACGGCCCAGACGTACACGCTAACTGTTTTGAAGTAGGTAAAGAGCTTGAGCGGTTAAATACGCTGTGCGATAACGCAGCAGAATTTAGTGCGGATATGCAAAGTGGCGAATGTGAAGTAAGCGTTGATATAAGCGACGAAACGTATTGCGAGCAAGTTGTTAAGCTTAAAAAGAACATTGTAGATGGTGATATTTTTCAGGTAGTGCCGTCGCGTACATTTTCACTACCTTGCCCTGATTCTTTACATGCGTATAGTCAGCTTAAAAAGCAAAACCCAAGCCCTTACATGTTTTATATGCGCGATGAAGACTTTGCATTATTTGGCGCGTCTCCTGAGTCGGCCCTTAAGTACGACGTAAGTAATAAGCAAGTAGAAGTATACCCAATTGCGGGGACTCGCCCGCGTGGTAAATTTGCTAATGGGCAAATAAACCCAGACCTAGATAGCCGTATTGAGCTTGAACTAAGAAACGATCAAAAAGAGCGCGCCGAGCATTTAATGCTGGTTGATTTAGCCCGTAACGACGTAGCACGTATTAGTGTTGCAGGTACTCGTTTTGCTAAAGAGCTATTAAAAGTAGACCGCTATTCACAAGTAATGCATTTGGTGTCACGCGTTGTTGGTACACTAAAACCCGAGCTTGATGCACTGCACGCTTACCAAGCATGTATGAACATGGGCACGCTTGTTGGTGCACCAAAGGTTCGTGCTGCTGAGCTTGTTCGTCAAACAGAAGGTAAGCGCCGTGGCAGTTATGGCGGCGCAGTAGGTTACTTAACTGGTGATGGCGCAATGGATAGTTGTATTGTTATTCGCTCAGCTTTTGTTAAAAATAACAAAGCGTATGTGCAAGCCGGTGCCGGTGTGGTGTTTGACTCAGATCCTATTTCAGAAGCAAACGAAACTCGCGCTAAAGCACAAGCGGTTATCACCGCCATAAAATCTACGTATAAGGCGGTATAAAATGAGCAAAGTAAATCCTATCAAAATCTATTTTTTAGATAACTTTGACTCATTTACATACAACCTTGTTGATGAGCTGACGATGCTTGGCTGCGAACTGGTTGTTTACAGAAACAACATTAGCGCTGAGGTTATTTTTAATAAAATGCGCCAAGAGCAAGGACAAGTACTATTAGTACTTTCCCCAGGTCCTGGCACACCAAGCGATGCAGGCTGTTTAATGGAGCTTATTGAGCTCTCTAAAGGCCACTTCCCAATGCTAGGCATTTGTTTAGGCCAACAAGCGTTAACACAAAGCTATGGCGGAGTAATCGGTCACGCGGGTGAAACCGTACATGGTAAGTCTTCAATTATTAATTTAGGCGAACATCCTGTATTTGATGGTATGGGCAATACAATGCCTGTAGCACGTTACCATTCATTAATGGCAACAAAAGTGCCTGGTAATATAAAGGTTATTGCCCAGTATGAAGATATCCCTATGGCTATTTATCATCATGATGACAATGCATTGGGTTATCAATTTCATCCAGAATCAATACTGACGCCAAACGGCGCAATGCTACTTCAGCAAAGTGTCGCTTACTTAACACGTGCCAAATAATAGAGGACATTATGAGTACACAACCAGAACAACCCATAAATGTTCAACACGCTATTGAACAACTAATTACAGGGCAATCATTAAGCTATGCAGACGCCAAAGCACTGTTTGATGAAATAATGCAAGGTAACATGAGCGAGATTGAGCTAACCGCCCTACTAATAAGCCTTAAAATTAAAGGCGAAGTAAGCGATGAAATAGCAGGTGCTGCAGCCTCAATGCGCGAAAACGCTGTTGCTTTTACTACCAGCAGTACACAACTTGCTGATAGCTGTGGCACTGGCGGCGATGGTTCAAACACAATAAATATAAGCACAACAGCAGCCATAGTTGCCGCTGCTGCCGGCATTAACATGGTAAAACATGGTAATCGCAGTGTATCGAGTAATTCAGGCTCTGCCGACTTACTAAAAGCGCTGGGCATTAATATAGATATGAGCCCAGAGCAGGCAGCAAAATGCCTTGAGCAAACCAATTTTACCTTTTTGTTTGCACCGCACTATCACAGTGGCGTACGCCATGCGATGGGCGTGCGTACAGCGCTTAAAACACGCACTATTTTTAATATTTTAGGCCCGCTTGCTAACCCAGCAGCACCTGATGTGCAATTGTTAGGTGTGTACAACGAAGCGTTATGTATGCCAATGGCACAAACACTTAAAACCCTTGGCACAAAGCGCGCTATGATTGTTCACGGCTCGGGCACTGACGAAATAGCTCTACACGGTCCAACAACGGTAGTTGAGCTGAATAATGGCGAGCTTACACAGTACACACTAAACCCAAGCGACTTTGACCTTGCAAACTATTCACTTGAACAACTCGCTGGTGAAGGCCCACAATACAACGCAAATGCTAGCCTTGCCATCTTACAAGGCAAAGGCAAAGGCACAGATGCACATAATGCTGCCATTGTGGTTAACGTAGCTGCCCTTTTATACCTAACAGGTAAAGCAGAAACGTTAAAAGAAGGGGCAAAGCAAGTACAAACATTATTAAGTTCAGGGCAAGCCATGAACACACTAAATGCAATTATTGAGGTAAGTAATGGCTAATGTATTAGACAAAATTGTTGCTGATAAAAAATTAGAACTAATTGAGCGTAAAGCCGCACGCCCGCTTGAAAGCTTTAAACACCTTGCAGTGCCTACAAGCCGTAGTTTTTACAAAGCATTAGCCGCCCCAGGCACACAGTTTATTTTAGAGTGTAAAAAAGCATCGCCTTCAAAAGGGCTAATTAGAGAGCCATTTGATTTAACCGAAATCACATCGGTTTATAAAAAATACGCTACCTGCATGAGCGTGTTAACTGATGCTAAATATTTTCAAGGCAGTTTTGACTATCTTGAATTTGTGCGCAGCCAAGTAGAACAACCGCTTATCTGTAAAGACTTTTTTATAGATGAGTACCAAGTGTATATGGCGCGTATTTATGGCGGTGACGCTATATTACTGATGCTTTCAGTACTCGATGACGAAAGCTATAAAGCACTGCACGCAGTTGCCGATTCTCTGAACATGTCGGTATTAACCGAAGTAAGTAATGAAGAAGAAGTACACCGTGCACTTGCGCTTGATGCACAAATTATTGGTATTAATAACCGTGATTTACGCGATTTAAGCACCGATTTAGCCACTACCGAAAAGCTACGCAAACTTATTCCGGCTGATAAAGTGGTTATTTCGGAATCGGGTATTTACACCCATCAAGACGTAAAACGTTTAGCTCCATTATGCGATGGTTTTTTAATTGGCAGCTCACTTATGGGCGAGCGTGATTTAGAGCAAGCATGTCGCCGTGTTATTTTAGGTGACAATAAAGTATGTGGTTTAACACGTACCAAAGATGCACAAGCGGCATATCAAAACGGTGCTATTTACGGGGGTTTAATTTTTCATCCTAAATCGCCACGCTATGTTGATTTAGATTGCGCAAAAGAGCTTAGCCAAAGTGCCCCGCTTAATTTTGTGGGTGTGTTTGTAGATGCCCCAATTGATCAAGTTGCTCAATACGCAAGTGTGCTAAAATTGGCGGCAGTTCAATTACATGGTCAAGAAAGTGACGATTACATCGCTCAGTTGCGTACACAGTTACCTACCGGCTGCGAGATTTGGAAAGCCCAAGCAATAAAAGATGCATTGCCAACGCCTGTAAATGGCGTTGACCGACACCTTTACGATACACACAGCGATACACAAGCTGGCGGTACTGGTAAAGCATTTGATTGGTCGGTGCTTCATGATGCAACCACTCCGTTTATGCTCGCTGGAGGCTTAAATCCAGACAATATTAAAGATGCGCTTTTTAAAGGTGCCTTAGGCCTTGATTTAAACTCAGGCGTTGAAGAATCTGCGGGTAAAAAGTGCCCTAACAAATTACATAATGCTTTTACAAGCATCAGAAATTATTGAGGTTAAAATGCAAAATCCAGCTTATTTTGGCGAGTTTGGCGGTATGTTTGTACCCGAGTTACTTGTCCCTGCGCTTAAGCAGTTAGAAAACGAATTTAACAAAGCACAAAAAGATCCTGAGTTTCAGGCTGAGCTAAGTAAATTATTAAACGAGTATGCGGGTCGTCCTACCCCACTTACTTTAACGCGCAATTTAGTTAAAAACCCAAAAGTAAAACTGTATCTAAAGCGTGAAGACTTATTACACGGCGGCGCACATAAAACCAACCAAGTACTTGGCCAAGCGTTACTTACTAAGCGCATGGGTAAAAAACAAGTAATTGCTGAAACAGGTGCCGGTCAACACGGTGTTGCAACCGCGCTTGCATGTGCATTACTGGGTTTAAAATGTCGAATTTATATGGGCGCAAAAGACGTTGAACGTCAGCAACCAAACGTATTTAGAATGAAGTTAATGGGCGCAGAGGTTATTCCGGTAACAGCGGGTTCTGGCACATTAAAAGATGCAGTAAATGAAGCCCTGCGTGACTGGTCAGCTAATTATCAAGACGCGCACTACCTACTAGGCACAGCTGCGGGTCCTCACCCATTCCCAACAATTGTACGTGAGTATCAAAAAGTTATTGGTGAAGAAGCTAAACAACAAGTACTTAAAGCCGAAGGTCGTTTACCTGACGCTGTAATTGCCTGTGTTGGTGGTGGTTCAAACGCAATTGGTATGTTCACCGACTTTATTGACGAGCCAGGCGTTAAATTAATTGGTGTTGAGCCTGCTGGGAAAGGGCTTGATACAAATGAGCACGGTGCAACAATTTGTAAAGGCACTAAAGGTATATTACACGGTACTTACACGTACATTATGCAAAACGACGATGGCCAAATTGAAGAGTCTTACTCTGTATCAGCGGGTCTTGATTACCCTGCGGTTGGTCCTCAGCACGCATTTTTACACGAAACCGGTCGAGCGCAATACGTGGGTATCACTGATACAGAAGCGCTTGATGCGTTTCAATCACTTGCTAAAAACGAAGGGATCATTCCGGCGCTTGAATCAAGTCATGCGCTTGCTTATGCACTTAAGTATGCAGAAGAGCAAACCGAGGAAAGCGTTTTAGTTATTAATTTAAGTGGTCGTGGCGATAAAGATTTAGCACACGTTCACAATGTACTATCTGAAAGAGGTCAGCTATGAGCCAAGTAAAAACGGATCGTTACGGCAAAATGTTTGCAGCGCTTAACGAGAAAAAACAAGGTGCGTTTGTACCATTTGTAACAATTGGCGACCCAGGTAAAGAGCAAAGTGTTGCGATTATTAAAAGCCTAATTGACGGCGGCGCTGATGCACTTGAGCTTGGTATTCCGTTTTCTGACCCGATTGCGGATGGCCCTGTAATTCAAAAAGCAAATATTCGCGCACTTGATGTGCACATTAACACGCAAGATTGCTTTGATGTTATTAAAGAGATACGCGAGTATAACGCCGATATTCCAATTGGATTATTGCTTTACTCAAACCTTGTTTTTAAGCGCGGCATAGAAGCATTTTATAAAGATGCAAAAGCGGTAGGTGTAGACTCTATTTTAGTGGCTGACGTGCCTCTGCATGAATCTAAAATATTTAGAAAGTCGGCAATGGATAACGGTGTAGACCCAATTTTTATTGCAACTCCTAATGCGGATGACGACACACTTCGCCAATGCGCCTCTTACGGTCGTGGTTATACGTATTTACTATCGCGCGCTGGTGTTACCGGTACCGATACTAAAGCACAAATGCCAGCGGGTAATATTGTTACTAAATTAAAAGAATACCATGCAGCTCCTGCTCTTTTAGGATTTGGTATTTCAACGCCAGATGATGTAAAAGCGGCTCTTAATGCAGGCGCAGCAGGTGCTATTTCAGGCTCTGCTGTAGTTAAAATTATTGAAGCTAACCTTAACGATTTAGACGCAATGACAACGCAGTTAAAAGCATTTGTTAGTGAAATGAAAGCCGCAACCGCATTATAAAAAGTGTAAATTTACGCATTAAAAAAGGGCAATTAAATGCCCTTTTTTGTTTTTTAAAAGCAAATTAGTGAGCTTGGTGTTTACCCTCTAAAATCTCTTCAATAAATTTAGCATTAAATGCTTCTAAATCAGCTGGGCTTCGGCTTGTTACCAAACCTTGGTCTACACATACTTCTTGATCAACCCAATTAGCACCTGCATTAATTAAATCGCTTTTAATACTAGGAAAAGAAGTAATGGTACGGTCGCGCAATTTATTAATTTCTGCTAATAACCACGGTGCGTGGCAAATAGCAGCAACGGGTTTGTTTTTTTCTGCGCCAAAAAAGCCATCAATAAATGCTTTAGCATCTTTATCTTGGCGTAAACTGTCTGGATTAAATAAACCACCAGGAAGCATAAGCGCGTCGTAATCAGCAGGATCCGCGTTTGTAACTAGTTTATCTACTGTTACTTTATCGCCCCACTTGTCTTCATCCCAGCCAGTAATTGGGCCTTCTTTAATTGATACTATTTCGATGTTTGCACCAGCATCAAGTAATGCGCTGCGTGGAGATAAAAGCTCACTTTGCTCAAACCCATCAGTGGCTAAAATTGCGATTTTTTTGCCTTGTAAACGTGTGCTTGTTTGTAATGTACTCATTGAGATCTCCTTATTTTCTTAAAAGGTATATTTAAAATACACAATCAAAAAAGCACGATGCGTGCCGACAACAAGCAATTGAAAATAAAGGAGTTAATTTAAGTAGGATTTATAATGCCATGTAAATCATTTAGAAGGGATGAAAAAACTACATAGATCAGACATAGCTTTGCTACTTGGTGATTTAAATACAGAAGCTTCGCTTCTCGCGTGAGCAAGCCCAACGCCTACAACTAACGCTCGCCATTATGTTTATTTTGTAGACGCACAACTTGTTGGCGTGATGGGTAAAGCCCATAATTTTATGTTTAATAACTCCACGCAAAGCTCAATCAACGACCAAGCTAAGTAATGCTATTTAAAGCAGATCTTTTAACGCCTTAGCAGGTTTAAAAACCGCTTTATTTGCGCCTTCTATTTCAATTGCAGCCCCTGTTTGTGGGTTACGCCCAGTACGCGCTGGGTAATAACTTAGTGCAAAGGTACCAAAGCCATTAATTTGAACTTGATCGCCCTCAGAAAGCGATTTAGTAATGACTTTTTGCAAGCTTGAAAGTGCCGCTTGAGAATCTTTTTTTGTTAATTCACTTTTGTGTGCAATGGCAGCAACGAGTTCTGCTTTATTCATTTTAGGCTCCTAAATACACGCCAAATCAGTGTTGGTTAAGCGTGGGAATATGATGATATGAAAAATACCAAACCAAATTGGTAATAAAGCCACGCAGGCTAAGGGTTACAGGGCAACAAGTCAACCTTGTAGTTGCTAAGCTTTATGTGGTAAAAAGCCTTTGACTCTTTTTTGTATAATTTAGGTAGTATATGCACGCATTAATTGAATACATTCCACTCATACTGTTTTTTGCAGTGTTTAAACTCGTCGATATTTATTGGGCAACCGGTTTATTAATGGCCACTACGCTTATTCAAGTTGCTTATAGCTACTTTAAACATGGCAATGTACCTACTCGTCATTGGATATTTTTTGGCATTGCTGCCGTGTTTGGTACGCTAACGCTGGTACTTCATGATGAGCAATACATTAAATGGAAAGCAACACTGATATATGCAGGTTTAAGTTTAACGTTACTTGTTAGCCGTTATGTACTTAATAAAAATCTCGTTAAAAAAGCGCTTAGCTCAATCCTCGAAAACGCTAATGATACAAAACAAGCCATTGTTGTCCCAGAACCATTATGGGATAAGCTTAACTTAATGTGGGTTGTTATAACTGCTGGTATAGCGGCACTAAACATTTATATTGCATACAATTTTTCGCTCGATTTTTGGGTTAACTTTAAAGTGTTTGGTTTAATGGGTATTACTTTTGTAAGCATTTTTGCCACCATTATTGCCTTGTACAAATACCTCCCTGATGAAGAGGAAACAGCAAAGTAAGCCCCCTCGTCATAAAAGTGTCGTCTTAGCTTGTTAGCTTATTAAAAAAAGCAAGTTGAGACGACCTTGAACGCTAACCAATACCGCTGGTTTGAATTTACCCTCATTTTTATATTGCTGCCCTTGTTGGGTTTTGGATTACGCGAGCATTTAGCTAATTGGCTTATCCCTGCGCTTATTATACTTATGAGTGTGTGTTGTATGTTGCTACTAGGCGATCCCCATTTTAAACGGTTTAGACTCACAAGCCTTGGGCAATTTTCTGCTGTTAAAAGGCGTGTGTTTAGCTTCTTTTTTTTAGGTGCGCTGTTTTCGGGTATGTTTTACGGGATTATTCATCAAGGAAACTGGTTTACCCTTCCCCGTAACTCATTTAATGATTGGCTTTTACTATTGGTGCTGTATCCAATACTGTCGGTTATTCCTCAAGAATTAATATTCAGAACGTATTTTTTTCATCGTTATAAACGCATCATGCCAAAAAAAGCAGTGCGTATTGTAGTCAGTGCGAGTGTATTTGCGCTGGCGCATATTGTGTATGCAAATTGGATTGCAGTAGCCTTAGCCTTTTTGGGCGGTTTACTGTTTGCGTATACCTACGCACAAAGCCGCTCAACGGTCGTGTGTGTTATTGAACACAGCTTATGGGGGCTATGGATGTTTACACTCGGGATTGGCAGCTACCTCGATTCAGGCGCATTTAACTAATATAACAAACATTAAAAAATCCGATACTAGAAAACTAATATCGGATTTCGAATAGTTATAAAAACACTTCACTCATCGCAAAAAACGCTGAGCTGTAAGGCATATGCTGAGTTTTTAAATATTTAATCTAATGGTTAAAATAACGACTCAAACTCACCATTTGGAAATAAAACACCAGGAATACCACGCACTGCAGTAACATCAGCTAGTTTAGTATCTCCAAAATATAAACCGCCACTGTAATTACGGCCCTTTTGCTTTACATCTAACCAACGTCCATTTTCGCCTTTCGCTATTAGATTAATGTTGCCACTAACATCACGAATACGTAAATCTAACGCACGATTTTTTATGCTAACAAATATATCTGTAGAGGTAAGTTCTGATAAGTTTTCAACATCGCCCACGTAAGCAAACTTAAAATCGCTTGCACCACTTAAAGGAAAATCTAATTCAAAAGTAAATGCTAAATCGTCATTATCTTCACCAACAAAAGGCGAAGCCTCTACTGCTGTGATATGAAATGCAGTGTTTTGAATGTCGCTTACGTAATCACCATTAAAATCAAAAGTAGATAACGTGGTTGACTCCTCACCTAGTGAATTAACAAAACGATTTAAGTTTACTGATAAATCACCTTCGAGTTTACCCGCGGCTTTATTGATAATTACGTTGGTGGTTACCTGTGTAATACCCGTATCGACTTCTGGGTTTAATTCACTTTGAGCATCTATGCCATCAAACTCAATCAGCAACTCACTTACATCCACACTTAATACCGTAGTACCATTTGTGACCGTTGCGCTCATTACACCTTCGATTTTATTACCTAATACACCACTTACTCTGAAAGTTGGAATTGATAAATCAATGGTTATAGGTAACTCATCATATGTGCCAGTAATAGCCCAAGTATAAGGTGATTGGTTGTAATCAATATCTAAATCACGAAGCTTATATTGCCCTGATGGTGTAGAGCCATCAGCTAGTGGTGAATAATTTGTGATAACTTCGTTTAAAGCATTACTAAGTGCATCAAGGGTTCTTTGTGTATCTTCATCAAACGCACCTTCAAGCTCAGTAAATTTTGCGTCTAATTCATCTGAATAGCTTTTTTCTTGAAGTCTTGCAACACCAATTATATTTCGCGTATCAACAAGTAACTCTCTTGAGTCTAAGCTTTGCACTTCTGCTGAGCGAGCCTGCCAATTTGCAAATGTAGTTACACTTGCAATCGTTTGCTTAACTTGACCAGCTACATTTTTCAGCAAAGCATTACCTTGGTCGCTAAATAAGTTGTCTGTAACATACTGCGCTGCTAAGTCGCTGTAATCTTGCCATGCTTGCTGGTCAGTCTCCAAGTTAGTAAATGCATTAAAAGCACTTTCAACACTAAACGAACTATTAGCAACACCAGCTAAAATTGCCGCGTAGGTGAAGGCATTTGTCACCATTTCTGCTTCAACACTTGCATTTAAATTACTGTGCGTTAAATGATAAAAAGGCGTGGCTGATAAACTCGCCTGTGTAGCACTAAAGCCTTCTTCTGTAATTGCTTTACTCAATGGCGATAAATAAACCTTATTTACACCCGGTGCACTAAATGCATCCGCTTTGTAATTAAGGGTAACGGTTGTCAATTCTTGGTAGTCGATTAACCGGTTTGCGTTTAAGTCATTTACATCACCACGCACAGTTCTGCCACACCCTGTAAATCTCGGACAAGGTAGAGCTGTATCGCTAGGTATAAACTCAAAACTATTAAAAGTAAGTGGAGTTACATTTACACTCGCAGTATTGATATTTTCGACTTCAATAGATTCTTGCACCACCCCATCGCTATCTAAAACATTAAGCGTGCCCTGTGGTGATTGCCAATTAGATACATAAAAACTCACAGAAGAAGATGTAGCAATTTCACTCACTGCAACAGATTCTGAACTGTCACTGTCTGATGAAGAACCACAACCTGCCAATGCAATAGCGACCCCTAAAGGTATAATTTGTTTTAACATCTTCATTCCTTAAAACTTAATGTTCACGTACCAATTCACATTCGCATAATAGGCTTTATCTAAATCTAGGCTATCAGTTTGTAAATTAAGACCAAAATATTCGTTTTCTATACCAACTAAAAATGCTTCGCTTTTTGTTTCGTAGCCTGCTTGTACTCGCCAATGATCCCAAAAGTGAATACGGCCTTTTAATTGGCTAAACGTGTCTTTATCGTAACGTTTTAAAGTTAACTGAGTCGAAAATCGGTCGTTTATTCTGTAATCGGCAAATGCTTGTAGTCGCATTTCCATTTCGAAATCATGAGATACCGTATTTCCAAATGCAGATGTTTTTAATGAAACTGTTGGCTGAGTAATAATATCGCCGTTATCATCTTCGCTAAATGGAATTTCAGTCGTTTGACCCTTTACAGAGCCGCTGTCTTCGTACTGTGTTTTATAGAGCAAATCTTTTACGCTAAAACCAACTTTAAGCTCATCATTTACTTGCCAATCGGCAAAAATATCTAGGCTATAGCCTAGCCCTTCAGGCTTTTGTGAAGGTGTAAATTCTTTAAATAAAATATCTTTTGAAAAGTTGTAATCGACAGTTACAGCACCTTCAACTTCATCACTAAAAATCTCACCATTTACAGTGGCATCTTGATAGTGTGAGCTGGCAAAAACAGAAAGCTTAGGTGTTATTGTTAATGCATTTTTATCTAAAAATTTAAAATCATAAGATACGAATACACCATTAGACGTTGCTTGTTTAGCATCGAGGTAATAGGTATAAAATCTATCTTCAAACTCTAAATCATTCTTTTCGGTATGAGTATATTTAGCTGTATCAGGATCAAAGTTAAGAACATAGTCATAACGACTTTGTAAACCCACTTTAAAATTACCGTAGCCAACACCCACTTCAAAAATATTATAGGTAAATGCACTGTCACCCGATTTTAATGGTGCATCAAAATCATCTACAAAGGCTTGTACTGGTTGTGCTTCAGTATAAATTTCTGCGTCAAAATGAGTAAATATTTGAAATTGGTTATCTGCGGAAGCAAGAGGAGAAATAAAAGCTGTTGAAAATCCTAACAAGAGAATTTTTTTTTTCATAATTTAATCGCTTTCTATAAAAAAAGGGAAAAGCGCTGCTTTCCCCTTTTATAGTTTAAATATTACTTAGATGAATCAATTAAATCAACATCAGTGTAAGGCACTACATCACCATCTATGTAAGTGATAGATACACCGTTAGTAACTTTAGAAGCAGTACCAAATGACATCATTTCGCCATTGTACATAGCTTTAACATCACCAGTGTAACCTGTAGATTCCATACCAGTTAGAGATAATGTGTAACCCATTGCTGCGTCACCTTTAACCATAACTTCTAATGTACTTTCATCTTCATCACCACTACTGTCAACCATACCCATTACTTTAAAGTCTAAGTCGCCAGACATACCTTCAAGTGTAATACTTGAAGAATCTGATTCTTCAGTTGCAGTAAGGTTTAGCATACCAGTGAAACCAGAATCACCGTCCATAATTTCAACATGGTTCCAAGCTTCAGTGTTAACGATTTCAGCGTCATCAACTGTGTTTTTATCAACTGCACCATCAAATGTGAATATTAAACATGAATCAATTTGAGTAGGATCAATAATTGTACCGTCAGCAAACAGTTCACACTCTTCTAGAGCTGCAGTACGACTTTCACCCGTAACAAGTGAAACAGTTTCGTCATTTTCACCCATTAATGTAGCGCCCCAAGCAACTACTAATTGCTCGCCTTGGTAAGAAGCTGAAGCACTGATCATTTCACCGGTGGTTTCGTTCTCTAATTCTAAAACTAACGCATCTAAGTCATAGTTATATGACCAATCAGGTTGACGAGTAGAAGTACCTTCACCTGAGTTACCCATTTCAGCTAATTCATCAATTACGTCAGCAAGAACATCTGCTGCATCGATAACCGCTTGACCGCCAGTGTTAGTAAGGACAGTCATAGTCGATAATGACTCTGATGTAGCTTTAACAGAAGTTAGTACTTCAAGTTTAGCAACCGCCGATTCAGCAACAAGTTGTAGGTTATAAGCTGTTACAAATTGGTCGCTAGCTAGTTCACCTTGAGCTACAGCAGCTGTTTGCATAGCTGTAAGCGCATCAATCATTGCTTGTGCGCCTTCGCCTTCAAGGTCTAGGTAAGCATTAGCAGCAACAAGTGCTTGCTCAATAGCAATTTCAAGTGCATCAACAGCAGCAGCAAAATCAGACGCAGCAGTAACAGCAGTCATAGCAAGCTCAAGAGCTTCAGTTGCGTTTGCGGCTGTATCTACCATTGCACCTTCTGCGTTAGCAAGTGCGCTTGTAGAAGCTGCTTCAGCTGTGTCTGCTGCTGATTTTTTCTCATCAGCGACGTCTGCAGTGTCTTCAGCAACTAGTTTTGCTGCAGCAAGAGCAATATCAAACGTTTCAATCGCTGCTTCTGCTTCCGCTACTAGTGCAGCTAATGCAGCGTCGTATGCAACGGTGTCAGTTACAGCAACACCTGCGTCTGTTTGTAAAGACGTTGCAGAATCAAGAATCTGTTGGTAATCAGAGCTTTGAGTAACTAACGCTTTTGCAGCAGTTACATAACCTTGTGATTTAACAAAAATAGAACCCGCTTTAGCTGTTAAACCAGCAGTAGCAGCTTCATTTTTCAGTAATGTTACAGCGCTTACAAATGCAGCTGCGTTATCAGCTGTAAGAGCATCGCCACCCATTGCTTGAACATCAGCAAGTGAACTTTGAGCTGTTTCAATATCCATTTCTAATGCAGTAAGTGCAGTCTGTGAAGCTGTAACTTCTACTGTTAAAGCAGCTGCTAGAGCTGTATAAAAATCATCTCCAACTGTACACTCTGCACCAGTACAACCAATTACTTCTAGTGCTTTTTTAACTTTTACTGCAGCGGCTGCAAGGCCGGCATCAGTTGCTGCACCATTTTTAACAGCTTTGTCTTTAGCTGCTTTTGCTTTTTTAGCAATACCTACTGAATTAGCGGCAAACGCATCAATTTGTGCTTGTGTTGCATTAGGGTTGTTAATAGAGAATGCCGCTTTTAAAGCGTTTTCAATTGCAGTTTCATCACCCGTTGCTACAGCAACAAAAATGTTTGCAGTATTTGTAATTGCTGTTTGTAACATTGTAGCTATTGCAGCAATGCCAGCGTCAGTATTACCTTTAAACTGGCCTGATTTAATACCAGCTTTAATGCTGCTCATTACATCACCAATTGAAGGTAAACCTTGAATTGAAGATGAAAGCTGTGCAATTGCTAAAATACCGTCAGTAAGTTCTTCTTCGCCATCAACATTGCTTAAATCTACAGCGCCGCCGTTAGATAAATCGCCAATAATAGCAGAAAGTAAAAGTGCTGCGTCTTGACCCATTACTTGTACAACAGTGTTTAAGCTAGCTGTAGCAATAGCGTCTTCATCTACACTTGAACCTGAGTCAAGAAGAAGACCCGCCACTAACGATGTTAAAAAAGTAACATTAGCTTTATAAGAACCTATAACATTATCGTCGCCAGCTGCACCGCTCGCTCCAGATGTATCTGCTTCAACAGCTGGAATAAACTTAACAACAGAAAGCTCTAGGTCAGTTTTGTACCATTCGCCAAACTCAATATCAGTATCGCCATCATTTTCGTCGTCAACTTCTGGCGCTTCATCGTAAGTGCCACAACCTACGTAAGCATCACAACGTAAAAAGCTATCATCGCCTTCTTCAGACGTTTTAACAGTAATGTAAACAGGTCCAGTAAAATCATCATCTAGGTAGATGCTGTAACGACCGTTTTCATCAGTTAGCACTTCAGGGTTAGCGGCAATTTTACTTGCTTCTACCGCTGCATCTGCAGCATCTTGTGATAGTGCTTCTTCAGAAAAAGACTCAGCCTCTGCTGAAGCAGCTGAGCGAAATGCAACAGGAACGCTTTGACCAGATGCATCTAAAGTCATTACAGTTACTACTGCACTTTTCATTGAACCTTTAACTGCTTTACCTGTTACTTCAATGTTAAATTGTGCATCGCCCGTTGCAGTGAAAGATTCTACAGGTGTAACAGGAATATTTCTGTCGTTATCAGAACCACATGCTGTTAAGCCTAATGTAAGTGCAACTGAAGCTGCAATAGGTGTAAATTTGATCGTACGCTTTACCATTTATTTCTCCTTGATAGCCTGGAATGAGTATCAGAAATTAGTTTAGTTGATAGTGATTTATGTAAGCTTTTATATTCAAAAAGCATCAAAAAAGTACACAATCATAACTTTTGTTACTAGAACATTAAAAATACCATTAAGCTATATAGTTATGCTACATATTTATACGTTTTATAGAAGTATTTATCTTTATTCTATGAGCTACTTCTTTATCAGCATCTCTATTATTCAATAACCTATAGACACTCATAAAGAACCAGCACATATTGATACAATATATTCACTTTATTAAATGAATATTACATATAATCTAGTTTGTTAATTATATTCTTCAAGTAAATGCGGTGGATGAGAGCGAAAAAAGACGATAATTCGAAAAATTAATGAAAAAGGATTATTTCTAACGAGTGTGAGTAGGTTTTACTTTAGCTAAGCAAACGTTTATAAAATTTGTTTGCTTAACTAAAATAAATGTTTAGTTGCGTTTAACTTCACCAGTGATTAGTAAGGGACTCTTACAACCCCTTCCATTAATACACGTGCACTTCGGCTCATACTTGCTTTGGTAACTAGCCAGTTGCCAGCATTATTTTTAGCCTCAGCACCTACTTTTAGCGTGCCCGACGGGTGACCAAAGTTAACTTCACTCAATGCACCGCCACCAGCGGCTATATTTACGAGTGTGCCTTCAATTGCTGCGGCAGTGCCAATAGCTACAGCGGCTGTGCCCATCATGGCATGATGCAGTTTACCCATCGACATTGCGCGCACGAGTAAGTTAATGTTGGCAGCCTCAATAAATTTACCGCTAGATGCAGTGTAATCTAAAGGCGCTGCAACAAACGCAACCTTTGGTGTATGTTGGCGAGCTTGCGCTTCATTAATATCAGTGATTAAGCCCATTTTAACGGCGCCATAAGCGCGAATGGTTTCAAGCTTTTTAAGCGCTGCAACATCGTTATTTATATCGTCTTGCAGCTCTGTGCCGGTATAACCAATATCAGCGGCGTTAATAAATACAGTAGGAATACCTGCATTTATCATCGTAGCTTTTAAAGTACCAACACCTGGTACTTCTAAGTCATCAACTACGTTACCTGTTGGGAATAACGCGCCATCGCCATCAGCCGGGTCTATAAATTCAAGTTTTACTTCAGCTGCAGCAAATGTAACGCCATCGAGCTCAAAGTCGCCGGTTTCCTGTACTTCGCCATTGGTCATAGGGACATGCACTAATATGCTTTTATTAATATTAGCCTGCCACACACGCACAATAGCAACACCGTTATTAGGTACTCTGCTTTTATCAACCAAACCATTACTAATAGCAAAAGCCCCCACTGCTGACGTTAAGTTGCCGCAGTTACCGCTCCAATCTACAAAAGGTTTATCTATCGCCACTTGACCAAACAAGTAATCAACATCGTGATCAGCTTGCTCACTTTTACTTAGGATTACGGTTTTACTAGTGCTTGATGTAGCGCCGCCCATTCCATCCGTTTGTTTGGCATACGGATCGGGGCTGCCAATAACACGCAGTAATAAATTGTCGCGCGCCTCGCCTGCTACTTGAGCAGGCTTTGGCAAATCAGTTAAATTAAAAAATACACCTTTACTGGTGCCGCCACGCATATAGGTTGCAGGCACTTTAATTTGCGGTTTAAACATAGTGTTTGCCCTTATGCAGATTGCGTTGCTTCTAAAAAGTCTTGAGCAAAGCGTTGTAACACACCACCAGCCGCGTAAATAGAAAGCTCTTCTTGGGTATCGATACGGCACTTCATAGGCACAGTAAGCACTTCACCGTCTTTACGGGTAATACTTAAATTAACGGTAGCACCTGGTTTTAAATCGCCCGTTACATCGTACGTTTCACTGCCATCCAGCTTTAGGGTTTTACGCGTTGTGCCTGCTTTAAACTCAAGCGGTAAAACCCCCATACCAATTAAGTTAGTACGGTGAATACGCTCAAAGCCCTCAGCTGCGATTACTTCAACGCCTGCAAGCCTTACGCCTTTTGCAGCCCAATCGCGCGACGAACCTTGACCGTAATCGGCACCGGCTACGATAATAAGCGGCTGTTTACGCTCCATGTAGGCTTCGATTGCTTCCCACATACGGGTATTAGTGCCTTGTGGCTCTAGGCGAGCGTAAGAACCTTGTTTAACGTCGCCGTTTTCGTCCAGTACCATTTCATTAAGTAGTTTTGGGTTTGCAAATGTTGCGCGCTGCGCTGTTAAATGATCGCCCCGGTGCGTTGCATACGAGTTGTAGTCTTCCTCTGGCACGTTCATTTTGGTCAGGTATTCGCCAGCAGCACTACTTGCCATAATTGCGTTTGATGGCGATAAATGATCCGTTGTAATGTTATCGCCAAGTACTGCAAGCGCGCGCATACCGGTCATAGTGCGCTCACCCGCAAGTGCACCTTCCCAATAAGGAGGGCGACGAATGTAGGTGCTTTCTGGGCGCCAATCGTAAAGTGGGTCGTTATCTTCACCGTAATCTACGGTTAAATTAAACATCGGCTCGTATACTTTTCTAAATTGCTCAGGCTTAACACTTTGCTTAATAACCGCATCAATCTCTTCATCTGATGGCCATAAATCTTTAAGCGTAATATCGTTGCCTTGTTGATCTTGCCCTAGTATCCCTTTTTCAATATCAAAGCGAATAGTACCTGCAATAGCGTACGCAACAACTAAAGGAGGTGACGCTAAAAATGCTTGCTTAGCATAAGGATGAATGCGCCCATCAAAGTTACGATTGCCAGAAAGTACAGCCGTTGCGTATAAATCACGTTCAATTACTTCTTTTTGAATCTCAGGGTCAAGCGCCCCGCTCATACCGTTACACGTTGTACAAGCAAAACCAACAATGCCAAAGCCAAGTTGCTCAAGCTCTGTTAGTAGGTTTGCATCTTCAAGGTATGATTGCACTGCTTTTGAGCCTGGTGCTAATGAAGTTTTAACCCAAGGTTTGCGCATTAAACCCTTAGCATTTGCGTTACGGGCAAGGAGTGCTGCAGCAATTACATTGCGTGGATTACTGGTATTGGTACAACTAGTAATAGCGGCAATAATACATGCGCCGTCTGGCATTAAGCCTTCTTCATTTTCAACAACGCCCGAAATACCTTCTTTAGCTAAATCGCTTGTCGATACACGGCGGTGCGGATTAGATGGACCTGCAATATTGCGTCCCACGCTTGATAAATCAAACTTAAGTACACGTTCGTATTTTGCGGTTTTTAAGCTATCGCTCCAAAGGCCTGCTGTTTTTGCGTAGTTTTCTACAAGGGCAATTTGTTCTTCTTCACGCCCTGTTAAACGCAAATAATCTATTGTTTTATCATCGATATAAAACATGGCGGCAGTTGCGCCAAATTCAGGCGTCATGTTTGAAATGGTTGCTCTGTCGCCAAGTGTAAGCGCGTCGGCACCTTCACCGTAAAACTCTAAATAAGTAGATACAACACGTTGTTCGCGTAAAAATTCAGTAATGGCCAACACAATATCGGTAGCGGTAATACCGGGTTGGCGCTTACCTGTTAGCTCAACACCAACAATATCAGGCAAGCGAATATATGAAGCACGGCCAAGCATAACGCTTTCAGCTTCAAGCCCGCCTACACCCACAGCAATAACACCTAGCGCATCAACATGTGGCGTGTGGCTGTCGGTGCCAACTAAAGTATCTGGGAATGCAATGCCATCTCGGTTTTGAATAACCGGCGACATTTTTTCAAGGTTAATTTGATGCATAATGCCGTTACCCGGTGGAATAACGTCAATATTTTTAAACGCAGTTTTTGTCCAGTTTATAAAGTGAAAACGGTCATCATTTCGTCTATCTTCAATGGCGCGGTTTTTTTCAAATGCATCAGGATCAAAACCGGCATGCTCTACCGCTAACGAATGATCCACTATTAACTGCGTGGGTACCACAGGGTTCACTTTTGCCGGATCGCCGCCTTTGGCTGCAATTGCATCACGCAAACCTGCTAAATCAACAAGCGCTGTTTGCCCTAAAATATCGTGGCAGACCACGCGCGCCGGATACCACGGAAAATCCAAGTCTTGCTTTCGCTCAATTAGCTGGTTAAGTGCATCGGTTAACATAGCAGGGTCGCATCGGCGTACTAGGTTTTCGGCAAATACACGCGATGTATAAGGTAGAGTGGCGTATGCACCTGGCTTAATTGCATCTACGGCTTCTTGCGTATCGTAATAGTCGATATTTGAGCCAGGTAAAGGTTTACGGTATTGGGTGTTATTAATTATGGTCATGGTAAGAATTCGCTAATTTGGTGACGGTGTTTGCTCACAGCTAGCGTGTTTAATAAAAAGTTTGAGAAAAACTACTCGCTAATGGCTATGTGCAATAAAAAAGTGAGCACATGCGTGCTCACCCATTTTTTTAACGTGACTCTATTGGTGTGTAACTACGTGCATCAGGGCCTGTGTAATCGGCACTTGGGCGAATAATACGGTTGTTAGCGCGCTGCTCTTTTACATGTGCAGTCCAACCAGTAACGCGGCTCATTACAAATATTGGCGTAAATAATTTAGTCGGAATATCCATAAAGTGATAAGCAGATGCATGGAAAAAATCGGCATTACAAAACAGTTTTTTCTCGCGCCACATAATCTCTTCACAACGAACAGACACAGGGTAAAGCACTGTATCGCCTACCTCTGCCGCTAGTTTTTCAGACCATTTTTTAATAATTACATTACGTGGATCAGATTCGCGATAAATCGCATGACCAAAACCCATTATTTTGTCTTTACGTTCAAGCATGCCCATAATTTCTTTCTCAGCATGTTCAGCGCTTGTAAAACCTTGAATCATATCCATTGCCGCTTCGTTAGCACCACCATGTAATGGACCACGCAGCGTACCAATCGCACCAGTTACGCAAGAATGAATATCAGAAAGCGTTGATGCACACACACGCCCTGTAAAAGTAGAGGCGTTAAACTCGTGCTCTGCGTACAAAATTAGTGATACATTCATTACCTGTGCAAACAATTCACTAGGTGCTTTGTCGTGTAATAAATTTAAAAAATGTGCGCCAACTGAGTCGTCATCAGTTTGTGTTTCAATGCGTACGCCATCGTGTGTAAAGCGGTACCAGTAACAAATAATACTTGGGAACACAGCAACCATACGGTCGATTGCATCATTAGCTTGGCTAAAATCAAGTTCCATTTCAAGGTTACCCAACATTGAGCAACCCGTGCGCATTACATCCATTGGGTGCGCGTCTTTAGGAATATTTTCAAGCACGGTTTTAAGCGCATCAGGTAAGCCGCGTAAACTTTTTAGTTTTGCTTTATATTCTGCCAATTCGCTTGTGGTTGGTAACTCACCACGTGAAAGTAAAAAAGACACTTCTTCAAACTGCGCTTTTTCGGCAAGTTCGCTAATATCGTAACCACAATACGTTAAGCCAGAACCACTTTGTCCGACAGTACACAATGCTGTTTGACCAGCCACTTGTCCGCGTAAACCCGCGCCGCCTAATGCTTTATCAACCATGATCTTCTCCTATCTTAAATTTGTGTGATTTTATTTTTTAATAATTATTATTTGTCAGATTTTGATGAAAAAAGGGTGTCGAGTGTGTTCTCGTACGTGTGGTAATCTAAAAAGTCGTAAAGCTCAGAACGCGTTTGCATATTTTCAATTTGGCTTTGTTGCGAGCCTTCATTTAAAATTGCTGAATACACGTTTAGCGCTGCTTTATTCATGGCTCTAAATGCACTGAGTGGGTAAAGCACCATTTCAACGCCTACATCGCTTAGCTGCTCTTTTGTGTAAATAGGTGTTTGGCCAAACTCAGTAATGTTTGCCAAAATTGGAACGTTAATCGCTTTTGCAAATGCTTGGTAATCAGCAAGGTCGTGTACGGCTTCTGCAAAAATAGCGTCAGCACCGGCTTCAACACAGGCAGCTGCACGGTCTATCGCGGCGTTTAAACCTTCTTTTTGAAATGCATCGGTACGAGCCATAATATAAAAATCGCTATCGGTTTTTGCATCAACCGCCGCTTTAATGCGGTCAACCATTTCACCTTGGCTTACAATTTCTTTATTAGGGCGATGACCACAGCGCTTTTGCGCTACTTGGTCTTCTATATGAAAACCCGCCGCACCCGCTTTAGTCATTTCTTTTACTGTGCGTGCAATGTTAAACGCCCCACCCCAACCGGTATCAGCATCAACAAGTAGTGGTAAATCGCTAGCACCTGTAATACGGCGAATATCTTCAAGCACGTTATCAAGGCTCGTCATACCCAAATCAGGCATACCAAACGAGGCGTTTGCAACACCGGCACCTGAGAGGTAAATAGCTTGGTGACCCATTTTTTCAGCCATCATCGCTGTGTAGGCGTTAATAGTACCTACCACTTGTAACGGGCGGTTATTGGCAATAGCGTGTTTAAATTTTAATCCTGCTGACATTACTTTCTCCTCACTTTGAACGGTTGCTACGTGGAGTAACTTATAGTTTTAATCTGTAATTATGACTGTTTAACTGCTTAGCTTTTAGCTTTTAACAGCTTCTTTTTTTGCGACTAATATCAATCTGTATGGGTATGAGGTCTATTTAACGATAAGAAAATCGTTCTGTAACTAGGCAATAATTTTTATGTTTAGTGGTTCTAAATAAAAAATTTTTAACGACGTTACGGAGCGATTTAATCCGTTAAATTGTTCGAATACTCATATTGATTGGTATACATCAAATTTGGTTTGAATATTTGCTTGCGATGCGCTTATATGGCGCTTCATAAGCATTTCGGCCAGCTCGCCATCGTGGTTTTCAATGGCGTTAATAATCGCTAAATGCTCATCAAACGCTTTTGATACACGCGGCCCCACCATGCCCATTTGTACACGATACATGCGTATTAATTGATAAAGCTCATTACACAATAAATGAATTAAATGCGCGTTTTTACTGCCTTGAATAATACGGTAATGAAAATCTAAATCGCCGGCTTCTTGATAATAAGATTCGCCCTCTTTAACACGCTGTGTTTGTAGGTGCTGATTAAGTAATTGCTTTAAGCCTTTTACTTCTTCGGGTTCCATATTGTCGGCAGCAAGCCTACATGCTAAGCCTTCAAGTGAGCTGCGAACTTGATAAACTTCAATCAAACGCTCAGCGGTAAGGGCAACTACTCGGCAACCTACGTTAGCTTTACGCTCAACAAGGTAGCAACTTTCTAGGCGATTTAACGCCTCTCTAAGCGTTGCACGGCTTACACCATAACGTTTTGCAAGTTCAGGCTCTGATATTTTACTGCCTTGAACTATACTGCCTTCAACAATCTCACGGCGCATATCTACAAATACTTGATCTGATGCGGTAGTTATAGGCGCTTCGTTTAAAAATGTGTGTGTCATAAGTTATTTTTTAGATTGTCGACAATTAATGTGGCTACTATGGGCTTATTAAAAAATCATGTCAACCCTTAAACCTATCAAAACGGCTAAAAAACACACTCATTGTCGACACTATTAATCTAAAGTCGTATAAAACACGTTTTAAAATAGGCCAAACCAATAAAGTGTCGACATAGCAATAAATTGGATGTTACGTTTTTAAGCACTGAAAATGCATTATATAAATGCTATCATCGCGCTTTATTTTTATAGTATGAGCTAACGCGTGAACGCCAACACTTTTATTCCTGAGCACTTTATTGACGACGTAAAAACCTATTTACCAGCGCATCTAAACTTAGATGACTTTTTAAATGCGTGTCGCAGGCCCCTCAGAAAATCTATCCGCGTTAATACATTAAAAATTAGCATTGAAGAATTTGTAGAACGTGCCACTGAAAAAAATTGGCTGCTAACCCCAATCCCTTGGTGCAGTGAAGGCTTTTGGTTAGAACGCCCAAGCAATGAAGAACAAAACCTAGCCCTAGGTAATACCGACTTACACCTAAGCGGTGCTATGTACGTACAAGAGGCAAGCTCAATGCTGCCCCCTATGGCATTAAAGCAAAGTATTGAACTCGCAGACTCTCAAAATAATTTCGTGCTTGATATGGCATCAGCACCGGGCTCTAAAACATCGCAGCTTGCAGCACTTATGAATAACCAAGGCGTGCTTGTTGCAAACGAGCTTTCGTCATCGCGCCTAAAAGTACTAAGCGCTACATTAAAACGCATGGGAGTAGGAAACTGTGCGCTCTCGCATTTTGACGGTGTTATATTTGGTAACTACATGTTTGAATGCTTTGATAGCATATTGCTAGACGCGCCATGCTCTGGCGAAGGCACAGTACGTAAAGACGCCGACGCACTTAAAAATTGGTCCATAGAATCAAACATACAAATAGCCCAAGTACAAAAAGACTTAATTAAAAGCGCATTTTACGCATTAAAGCCAGGTGGCACGTTAGTATATTCAACCTGTACACTTACTCCGCTCGAAAACCAGCAAGTATGCGATTATTTACTCAGTGAATTTGGCGACTATATAGAGCCACAATCCCTAAGTGATTTATTTGAAGGTGCAAGCGAAGCCACAACTAATGAGGGCTATTTACATGTATGGCCGCAAACCTTCGATAGCGAAGGCTTTTTTATTGCTAAATTTAAAAAGCACACAAGCAGCAATAACCCAAATCAAACAGTTAAAAAAGGTGCATTCCCATTTAACGAGTTTGATAAAAAACAAAGCGTCGCGTTTATGCAATCGCTTAAAAAACACTTTGGGATAACTACCCTGCCAGGTAATTTAATGCAGCGTGATAAAGAACTATGGTTGTTCCCTGAAGGGTTTGAAGCCGTGCAAAATAAAATTAAGTACGCACGCTTAGGTATTCAAATTGGCATTATTCATAAAAATGGCGTTAGGCTAACGCACGAATTTGCTACTGTATTTGGCAATGAGTGTAAAACTAATATTTACGCATTAAATAACGAGCAAGCAAATGATTATTTTCAAGGTAAAGATATACGCTTAACTGAAGTAACTCAAACAATAGGTGAAGTAGTATTAACGCTGTGTGGTTGCCCTATTGGGCTGGGCAAATGGCAAAAAAATAAGATTAAAAACTCATTACCACGAGATCTAGTGCAAAATACGCAGTTAATAAGCTGGGGTTAAACTAAAGTACAAATTACGCATAATTAATCTAATCCTTTGTTATCAAATGTAACCAGATGGCAAAATTAGTTATGCTTTATTGAGTAACTTTACTACACTTTAAAGTACTTTCTTCTTCTCCCTAATGAACCTAGAAAGTGTTTTAGTTAACGCTAGGCTCAATTTAGAGTCACTTTATAGCCCAGAGGCTTTTAACCTCTGGGCATTTTTATTTGCAGGTTTGTTTGTAAATATAACGTTCTTTAAGTTTTTTGTATGCAGCGCCAAATTGTAGCGACATACACAAGGTAGGTAGTTGATTTAATTGTTTAGCAATAGTGTAAATACGGTTAAATCGATAACCATATTGGGCAGCCATGCTTAAAGAGTTTACGTACAGTGCTTTATACTCTGGAGGTAGGTGCTGCCAATTTGCTAACGAGATTTCTATAATCCCCAAATGCACCTCAAGTTTGTATGGGCCTACTTTTTTAGCCTGATCAATATACTTTAAAACTTGTTTACTTGGCCCTTCTTGGTAACTAGTAACTTTAGCGAGCTCAATCCAGGTTTCAGCCCATGAGCTTCTAATCTGGGTAGAATGAAGTAAAAGCGATTGTATCTCTTTATATTCAGTATTGAGCTTACTTTGCTCAGTTTGATCGGTGTTAGCTAAAGCTAAAAGCTTAATATACGCTAAAAAATGTAAATAATGGGCGTGTTCGGGTTCAAGCTCTATGGCTAACTTAATAGCATTTTGGGCTTTATTGAGCTCATGATTATAAACCTCAGGTACATCAAGGGGTGAGGTGTTACTGAGCTCTTGTACTGTATTTAGTGAGCTAAAATACCAGGCATTAGCGCGCATACTTTGTAAACTAAAATAACAAATAGTGAGTGTCACTATTGCCAAAAGAGCAAGTTGTAACCGTTTAATAACCAGCTTTTCAATCATTAAACAATACCTCAGTTAAACACTTAGGGTTTGTTACAAACAGTGCATGTGATTTAGTTTCACCAAGCATATCGGTTACACGTTTTTTTGCCTTACTTAAAATAGGTGGCCTGCGCTTGACCGAATGAGCGTCAGATGCAATATAACTGACTAAATCGGCTTTAAGCATATGCTCACTAATATACTGAGCTTTCTCTCCCCAAAGGCCTTCAATACTAGACGCTGTTAACTGAAACTCACATCCTAACTGTGTTAGTTTTTCGATGTAAAATAAGTTTGATTGAATATCACGATTTCGCTCTGGATGCGGAATAACCACTTTAATATTTTGTTTAGCAAGCCAGGTAATAAATTTATCGTACCCTTGAGGCACATGTGAATGAGGTAGTTCTAACAATAAATAATTAAAGCCATTTTTTTTGCCAATAAACGGAAGTTTATTAGTTAAAATAAGCGGCATTAACTCAACATCAAGGCGAGCTTCAGCAGCTACTGCAATATTTATATTAATATTTTGAGCTAGGCAAGCTGCTTTTAATTGGGTTAAATCGTTAATAAGTTGAGGAGCCGAATTATTATACCGGCCTAAATGAATATGTGGGGTTGCAACAATATGTGTTATACCGTCGCTTTGCGCCATTTTTAAAAGCGCTAAAGACTCGTTTAAATCTTTAGCGCCATCATCAATACCTGGCAAAATATGTGAATGTATATCAATCACAATTTATAGGCCATTTAAGTATTTTCTGGTTCAGGTTTTTTAGAATAATCGTGGTAGTCATAATAACCATAGCTATGCTCGTCGTTAGACTTACTCATATCCACCTGATTTAGCACCACACCCGCTACGTGCGCCTTTACCTCAAATAACCGCTCAAGGCCTGCCTTAATTGGTTTTATACGGGTAACATCTGATTTAACAACATATATAACCGAATCAGCACTTTGAGCAATTACTAATGCATCACTCACCGCTTGTGTTGGTGGTGTATCAATAATTATATGATCGTACTGAGTTTTAAGGTGTTCAATCAACTGTGTAAACTTAATGTTTGATAATAACTCAAGTGGGTTACTTGGTATTTGCCCGCTTGGCATTATTACCACACCTGATTTTTCATCAATGTGAACACACTCACTAAGCTCTTCTGTACCCACTATTAAGTTTGTTAAACCAGGGTGATAAACAGGTATTTCAAATCGCTTAGCTATAGCTGGTTTACGCAAGTCGCCATCAATTAGCAATACTTTACCCATTTGAGCTAACGATATAGCTAAATTAGAAGATGTTGTTGTTTTACCTTCACCTGGTGATGTAGAAGTAACTGCAATTATTTTATGCTGTTTATCAAGCTGAGTTAAAAGTAAGCTGGTACGAAATGTTCGTACTGACTCAGCAAAGCGCCTATACGTTTCGTCAAGATACGCATGCATAGGCAAAACGCTTTTTTTAGGTAAATTTACCTGCGGTAATAAGCCAAGCATTCGTTGAGCTAACTTGCTTTCAACATCAGGTTTGGTTTTAACGGTATCGTTAAGGGCATCAAAAATAAAACTCATAACTATTGCAAAAATAAAGCTCGCTACAAACGCAAGTACTACAATAAGCTTTTTGTTGGGTTTACTTGGATTGTTTGGCGCGTAAGCTCGGTCGGTAAAGCGTGCGGCAGCCGAGGTAAAATCGCTTGTTACTTCAGTTTCTTTAGAGCGTGATAAAAACGTATTAAATATATTGCGGTTAGTTTCTACTTCACGTTTTAGCTGGTTATATTGAGTTTCTTTGCGGGTAATATCTTGGTAGCGCGCTCTAATATTATTTAAATCATTTTCAAGAGCCCCAACGGTTCTTGTAACCCTATTAAGCTCTTTTTCGATACCCGTAATTAGGCCTTTAATTTGTTTATTAAGGTTATTTTTAACGGTAATAAGCTCAGCACTGGCCGATATAATTTTAGGGTGTTTAGGGCCGTAAACTTCACTTAGCTCGCTTAACTTGCGCTCAACGGTAACTACGTCACGTTTTACGTTTTGAATAACATTATGTGATGTTATTTCAGGCATACTTCCTAATAACTCAAGGTTGTTGTTACCGTATTCAGTTATAACGCGGTTAATGCTCTCAAGCTTATTTTTTTCGTTGCGCGCTTCAATTAACTGAGCCGATATTTGCTCAAGTTCTTGTGTTGCAAGCCCTGCTATACCTTCAATATCAATAAGGTGCTGATCTTCTCTAAAGTCTTGTAAGCGCTCTTCTGAGTTATCGAGCTGAATACGAAGTTGCGATAACCTCGAGTTTAACCAACTAGAAGCCTGTTGAGTTATTCCCATTTTCGCGCGCATTTGGCTTTCTATGTATATATCACCAACAGCATTAGCAACTAAAGCGGCTAACGCGGGATCGCTCGACTCATAGCTTATATTTACTAATTGGGTATTTCTGATTGGTTCAATACCTAGCTTAGATTTATAAATACTCAATAAAAAAAGCATTTTTTGCTCTGCTTTTTCTTCTGCAGATAAATATCTTTCTTCATTTTTATTTAAAAAAGGCAGTAAACCTTTTACATAGCCTTTAACTTCCCCCATTAAACTAGGTTTAGGAATAAAATCGCCATGTTCTTCTAAATTAAGCTTGGTAATTACTTCTCGGCCAATACTGTCAGATTTAAGTATTTCGAATTGTGTTAAGTAATACTCTTTTTTTGTGGTATCAAGGCCATAAATTTCTTCAAAACTAACGGCTTTAGATTGCTCTGATTCAATGAGTAACGTAGCCGATGCCGTATATTGAGGCACAAGCGTTAAAGCAAACATAATTGTTAATAAAGTAATAACTACCGAAAAGCCAATAATACGCCACTTAGCGCGTTGTATAACCTTTAGATAAACAGTGAAATCAATAACATCTTCGTTATCAATTGAATTATTTTCGAACTTATTCATTATTTACTGCCTTTAAAACTGCTTAAAACAAGCGTTGTTCTATTTTTATTGTATCGCCTGCTGCAATTTGGCTATTAAGAGTGCCTTTTTGTTGCTGCTGCTTAGTTTGCTCTTTAAAAATATAAATTTTGTCAGTTGAAGCACGCTCAGTTAAGCCACCCGCTAATGCAACGGCTTGGTTAACTGTCATAGCTGGCTGATAAGGGTAAGCACCAGGAGATTTAACCTCCCCATGAATATAAAAGGGTCTGTACTCAACAACCTGCACATATACACTTGGGGTTTTTAGATAATCAGGCTGCAGGCCATTAGCAATTGACTTTTCAACCTCAAAGGTAGTTAACCCAGCAAGTTTAAGTGCCCCTAAAAATGGGTAATTAACCTCACCACTATTACCTAGTAGCGCAGTTACCTCTAAATCGGGTTCACCAAATACTTTTATTTCTACTTTATCGCCCGGTCCCAACACATAGTCTTGCGCCGTTTGTGCAAAGCACACTGTGCTAAATAAAAAGCACAATGCACTAAAAAAAAGTTTACAGTTCATTAATTAGCCTTTAAAGCAAACGTAAAATTAACACCCACAATTACGCGGTCAAACTCAATTAATGGCTGGTTTGAGTTTTTATCAATAAAATCAACATAAGTCGAAATTAAACCAAAGTTATTAGCTTGGTAATTTAAGCCAAGTCGAGCGCTTTTTGTTTCATCTTTACGGCCAATATCACCAGTGTATTGCTCATCTACATAGTTCACACTCGCTACAGAGGCTAAATAGTCACTCCAATCGTGCTTCCATTTAACACCGTAAGTACTTTCTTTAATGTAATCACCTTCAAGCAGTGGATCGGTTGCGGCCCGACTGGTTGTAAAATCAAACGTAGAGTAAGTTAAAGGTTGCCAAGTAACGCCAGCCTCCCAGCTTAAGCCACTAAAGCTCTCACGTTGGTTATCGTCAAAGTCTTTGTTTTGATAACCCAGTTTAAATGTGCCAGAGGTAAGTGACGTTGCTTCCCACTCCATACCAAAAAGTACTTTAATATCGTCAGAGTTACGTGAAACACCACTAGACTCTAAAACGTCGTAGCGGTAGTCATCGCGGGTTACTTCTACAAACATGCGTGTTGCAGCTTGTGTGTTGTAATAACCAGTTGCACCAATTAACGTTTTATCGTAATCACGGAATTGTGATGAAGCTCTAAAATTTTGATATTTTTTACTGTAAAAGCCAGACACAAACTCTAATTGGGCTTTAGATGTTTGCGAACCAAATTTATAAGTACCAGTAATATCTTGTTGTTGGTATTTTATTAGCTCATCAACAATATCGCCCAAGCCTTGCGTTAAACCAGTACCTCGTGGCTCGTACAACCAATCAGCAGTGCCGTTAATATCAAAAATGTGTCGGCTGGTAAGCTCTTTATGTACACCCGCACCCAAATTAACTTGAGTAAAGTTATCAACAGAGTCTTTATTATATAAAGAGGTACTAGTGCCAACGTTTAGTTTGTAGCTATCGGGGCCATCGTCTATTACCGCTGCAACACCTGGCGAAATAGTCCAAATTACGCGCGACTCTTCGTCGGTTGGCGTATTAAAAACGTTATCGTTAACACTTAATCCCGTTTGCAAAACTGGGGTAATTTCGGCACCATCTTTGGTCATAAAGCTGCCTGGCGTAAATTCGGCCAATGCAGGAGCTGACAACGTTGCCGACAATAAAACTACAGCACAAGGTATAACTGATTTTTTAGTATGCATTTGCATTTTTAAATCCCTTAAAAATTGTCATAAAAATTATTTTAACATCTAACCATAAAGACCAATGCTTTATGTAATGTAAATCATATTCAACGCGTTTTTCCATTTTATCAAGCGTATCGGTTTCGCCGCGCCAACCGTTAATTTGTGCCCAACCGGTTATGCCTGGTTTAGCTTTGTGCCTAAACATGTAAAATTCAACTTTTTTACGATACTCTTCGTTGTGGGCAACGGCATGTGGGCGTGGCCCTACTATCGACATATCACCTTTTAACACGTTTATAAATTGCGGTAATTCATCAAGGCTAGTACGGCGCAAAAAACCACCCAACTTTGTAATACGGGCATCGTTTTTGGTGGCTTGAGTGACCACTGCACTATTTTCGGTTACCGACATTGAACGGAACTTCCATACTTTAATTTTACGCCCATCAAGCCCATATCGGTCTTGCTTAAAAATTACAGGCCCTTTAGAAGTAAACTTAACAGCAAACGCTATAGCAATAAGCATAGGAGATATAAGCAGTAAAATAATTGACGACACTATTATGTCTTCGGTGCGCTTAATAAACTCACGAGCACCAATAAAAGGGGATTCAAAAACGCTTAGCGTGTCTACATCGCCAACGTGCTCAACACGGGCATGTATTAAGTTTGAGAGTAAAAAATCAGGTATAAAGTGCACGTCTACCGTGGTATCGCCAAGTTGCAGTAACAAATCGGCTATACGCTTATCTGCTTTCATAGGGAGTGCTATATAAAGTATGTCTATTTTGCCTTCGCGGGCAGCACATATAGCATTTTGAATAGTTCCGGATATTTCGTACGTTTTTACATTATTAAATAGTCGCTCTGGTTTACGGTCGTCAAAAAAGCCTAAAAACTTAAAACCAAGCTCATCGTTTTTTTCTATCTCGTCATACAAATAAACAGCCGACTCTGTGGCACCTACTATAGCAACGTTACGTAAGTTCATGCCTAAACTACGGCGGTTACGTTTATATAATTGCACCCCAAAGCGCCATATATACAAATAAGCAACACTAAGTAAAAACCATAAGCCTAAACCAATACGCGAAAACGACTCGGTAAACTTAAACATAAAAGATATAAAAAATAAAATACTAAAGGCAACAAATAACGAACCCCATGCACACAAAACCATGGTTTTAAATTTACCTGCACGCCATGAGCGATAAGCAGAAAATATTTCGGCGCAGTATAAAAAGCTCAGCGCAACAGTTAAAACAGCTACCATATAGTGGGCTGTTAGTTCAAAACTATAAAAGAGTGCAGAGCATTGAAAGGCTAAAAATAACGCAAATATATCGAACAAACGATAAAAATTAGCATCGGATGAGCTAGATGGCTTAAACGTCCTTGACGACTTCATACTTTTAGTCCCTAAGTAAAGTGCAGTGGATAAATACCCACATAGCTATAAATTAATAATAACGTATTACTTATCTGTATTCAATAATGGAGTTTTTAAAAGCTAAAAACAGTGTAGCAGCCAGTAATAAAATTAACTCATTATTAATAAAATAAAAACATATATAAACAAAAATAAACATTTAGCATTTGCTTACCTGTATGTTATAAAAATAAACTTTTAACGTAACTCCATATACCTAATGAAAAACCTTCAAACAGGTTAATACCTAACGCCGACTTTAATAAATAAATAAATAATAACACTATAAAAAACCCTAAAGTCACTACAGTAGCTTGTGCTATGGCAGAGGCTTTTTTTTCAGTAGCACTTAACTGCCGCCTGTTGCGCCCTGCTAATAATACAAAATAATATCTGTATTTAAAAAATCTAACAACGCCTCTGCAATCAACCTTATGAGAACCCCACTGCCTGGCGCCAATAGCTATTTTCAGGTGAGATAACTGCTCTTCAGTAAAGCTATTTTGTACGCCTTGGGGCATTCTATTTAATAAGCTTCTTATTGCTGGGTCTTCAGATAAAGTAGGCATTAACTACTCCACGTTGTTAAATATTTAAATAAATGTAACAAGCTAATCACTCGCTCTATTGGCAATAAAACCTTTAAAAATTGGTAAGTAAAAAATCACCATAGATGGCGCACCGCCAGACATAAAAAGCAGCATAAAAACAGAGTATATACAAAAAGCACAAAACATCGTTTTATCTTTTTTGTTTTTTAACCCAGTACTTTGAGTTATGTAAACCAAGTAAGGAAAAAGCAATAAAAATAACCCAACTGATCCTTGCTCAATTAAAGTATCCAAGAAAACATTGTGTGTATAAAGGGCAAGGCCTTGATTTATATAAAAATCCCCCATATACACTGGTAGCATTTTTGGCCCAACACCAAAAATAAAATGCGTGGTAAATATATCCCAACCATTTGTAACTAAAGATTGTCTGTGCAGATTGGAGATCCACAAAGCTTGCTCTTCATCTAAATAAAGCATTTCGAGATCTGAATATTCAAAAAAAGTAAATGTATTTAAAAAGGATAAATCGTAAAATAACGCTAACAACAATAAAGTTAAACTAAACAACGCTAACATCACAAATTTTAGTAATGGCTTTAAATGAATGAAAATATAAAAAAAGGCGACCATATGAAATGCTAAAATACCTTTACGCTCTAAAGAGAGTAATATCACCGGGTATAGAAATATCAATGGCTTTAAGTAGCTTTTATCGTCAAAATAATAAGCACAGCTTAAAAGTATAACTCCAGTCAATGCAAAAGAATATCTAGCGTCACCTAAAAACTTATAGCTTGTTAAATGACCATGCATTAAGTGATACAGCAAGGTAACAAAGCAAATAACTAACAACGTTTTTATAAAAATAGCCCTGAACTTTTCAGGGTTCTTAACCGCATTTGTATATACCATGACTAAAGTAAACAGAATTAGCATCCACTGTACAGTAGCAATAATAGCTTTAGTTAAACCCACCTGAGCTAATGCATTAAAAAAGCAATACACTATAAAAATGCATATATAGTTAAAACCAACGGGGTACTTAATGACTATTTTATTTTTTAATAGCAGTAATAAAAAAATAGAAATCGAGAATAAGGCTAGCACATCAGATAGCCTTATTATGACTCCACCGGTTTTGAGTCTAAAGTCAGTAAAATATAATGGTATAACCATGGCGCTAATAATAAAAAGCACGTATTCAAGATTTTTTACTTTAATACTAAACATTGTTTAACACACTTTTGTAAATTTTAGTGTGCTCAGTAGCTGTATTAATAATTGAAAAGCTCGTTGCTTTATTAAGCGCGGCTACAGACTGCTCATTATAATAATTAGTATCATTAACCAGCATGTTTATTTTATCAGCTAATGTATGTGTATCGCCCACTTCAAATAAACCTTGCTCAACAACTACATTATTCAAACCTTTAACATTAGTGGCAAATGATGGGAGCCCGGCAGCCATAGCCTCGACTACTGCAATACCAAACCCTTCCCAATGGGAAGATTGTATATAAATACGTAGTGAGTCTAAAAAAGTGGGTATATCGTTAACTTGGCCTAAAAATTTAACTTTGTTACTTACTCCTAAGCTTAAAGCATAATCTTCATACTCAGACCTTAGTTCGCCGTCGCCCGCTAAATTAAGTACAAACCGATCATCAAGCAGAGTCATTAATTTTAATAAGGTTTTAATATCTTTTTGTGGTGCAAAACGACCAACCATACCTATGTTAATAACCTTAGCGTCAGCACTTAGTGTTTTAGGTGTTTGAGAAAACCGCTCTAAATTAACGCCATTATTTATAACATAAGCTTTTGAGTTACTTGCTTTAATGCTTTCTAAAAACTTAGTTTTAACGCCCTCCGATATACAAATTATTTTTTTAAATTTTTTGTAAATGATACTTTCAAGGCTTTTTATAAAGGGTAAATCTCGGCGCCTGTAATGCGGGTTATGTTCTGTAACTATTGTTGGCGTATTTGTAAAATACGCAATATAGATTGATGGGTATAAATGGGTATGGACTAAATCCGCTGCATTTAAACGCTTTATAACACCTAAAAAACCTAAGTCGTTTTTATGGAATACCTCTACCCCTAAAGCCTTTAACTCATCAACGTATTCGTTTTTACCACGGGTTAAAATCACTTCAAACTTAAAGTCATTGTTTTGTAGCGTCATTAAGTCTATAAGTAAGCGCTGCACACCGCCTAAACGCTGTAAATCATTGGTAATGTGTACTATTTTTTGCATTTTTATAGCTTCCTTGCCCAAGTATCATCACATAAATTATCGCAGTACATGTTTATATCAATTACATCTTTAATAACCTTACAAGGTGCACCAACAACAACTTTATTACTGTCGATGCTTTTTACTGCTACAGCGCCTGCACCCAAAACAGAATTATCGCCAACGCGAATATCTCCGACCAAATTTACATTGGGCCCTACATAAACGTTATTACCAATTGTTGCAGACTTACCATTATGTATTGCACCAATAGATACAAACTGTAGCAAACTGCAGTTGTTTCCTATTGTTGCTTGAGAGTTAACAACAATATTACCGTGGGGGATGTACAAACCGTAGCCTATAGCTACATTATAATTTAGCTGTATATTAACTTTTTTCCCCAAGCCTGCTTTAAATAATCTAAATATAAACGATAATAAAAAATTATTTGATTTAGACATCCTTAGATAGACTTGAAATCTAAAATAACTGTTGCTTAGTAAGGATTTAATAAATGTTTTTTTGTTTGTTTTTTTAGTATATCTGTATAAGTCAGACTTAACTAAAATTTTTATTTGCGATAAATTCATTAAAGAAACCTTCCCACATAACAAATAGAACTAGAAGCTATAAATTTAAGCTTTGCTACCAGCGAATTATTGTATTTGTTAAAAGTATCTTTAAAAGCTCTGTTTATATGTTTGCAGTTTTTAAAAAACAATTTTCGATCTAGGCGGTCTTTAATCGTATATCCCTTTAAACTTACTAGCAGAGAGTATCTTGCAACTTGAGCAACAACCTCTTCTTTATTATCAAAGCTATGTAATGTTGCTTTAACTGCGTTCGTCATATTAAGCAATAAATTAGAGTACGATGATGTTCTTTTACTTGTGGTAGAACCTGATCTTTTTCGATAATAAACAAGAGTATTAGAGAGCATCAATATTGATTCAGCCATAGAAAATGCATAAATGTTGTAATAAATATCTTCATAAATTACATCCTCAGGAAATTTAAGACCTTTGAGCATTTCTTTTTTATATAACCGTGTCCAAACAAAAAAGCCGGTATCAAATAACGCTGTATTCGTGGATTCACTCTCAATAACTGTATTGCTAACACTCAACGGTAAAACAGAGTTAAACTCTTCAAAAGCGAACTCAATTATATCCTTTGTTCCAACTGTTACATAAGATGAGAGTACATCCCAATAATTGGAGGCAATTGCATCGTCAGAATCTATAAAACCAATGTACTCACCTTTTGCAATGAGTAATGCGGCATTGCGAGCAGCAGCTTGGCCTTTATTAATCGGTTGCTTAATTATTGTTGAATTAAAATTTATATCTGATTTATGCTCTAAAATAAAGCTTTCGCACAGGCTTATTGAATTTTCAGGGCAGCAATCGTCAACAAAAATAATCTCAACTTGATCGCTATTAACACCTTGCAGTAAGCTTTGCATTAAATCAGGTATAAATTCAGCTACTTTATAAACAGGGCATATAAGTGATAATTTAATAGGCATATTAATTGGTTACACCACTTTTTATTACGCCATATTCTTTTGCGTAGCTTTCCAGCATTACAGGTAGCGAGTATTTTTGTTTATATAGCGTGTAAGCAGCATCACCATGTGACACTGTTTTAGCCTTATTATTAATGTATTCACTCATAGCAATAGCCATTGTAGATGCATCACGAATAGGGATTAAATAGCCCGATTCGCCTTTAATTATTAGCTCAGAACAGCCTCCAACATCAGATGCAATTACTGCTTTTTTACATGCCATAGCTTCAATAATACTTCGGGGTAAGCCTTCCCAAAAGCTAGAGAGTATAAATACATCAGCTTGAGTTAGTTTTTCGGCAAAGTTGTCAACCACACCACAAAAGTTTATTACCCCTTCAGGAAAGTGAGCAAACAGCTGCTTTACTTTAGCTTCATACTGGCCATCACCGTATATGCTTAACGTAAATGGTTTGCCTTGACTTAATAAAGAGCCACACGCTTGAGCAAGCGTAGTGTAGTCTTTTTGATCTTCAAATCGGGCTGCAGTAATAAAGTTAACGGGTTTGTCGGTTAGCTCCCACGTATCGTTAAATTTGCCGAGCATACCGTTACGTATAACCAACAGCTTTTTGTCGGGCACGCCTATTCGCAAATATTCATTTTTATCGAACTCGCACACACCTATTATTTTTGAAGGTAAATAAGATAGTAATTTTTCAAGTCGCTCATATTTTTTAAAGCCCTTATTTTCGGGTGTATTAACAAAAGGAACACCATGCGGAACATAATAAGAGCGTTTAAAAGTAAGCATTGCAGCTATACGCCCAAGCGCACCTATTTTAGCTGTATGCCAAGAACAAACTTGTGGGTTTTCCGATATAATAAGCCATATTAATTTTAACAATGACCAAATGTCGCTCAGCGGGCTTAAATCTCTTTTTAAATTAGTTAAAGCATGCACTTTAAAACCAGCAGCTCGCAATTTAGTTATCGCATCGCCATTACCACCTAGTGCGTATACAACCTCGGCACCTTCATTTCTAAACTTTTCGCCAATTTGGCAAATATGTTTAAATGAACCAGATACAATAGTATCCGAACGCGTCATCCCTATTAAAACCTTCATCTATGAAGCTCCAAGTAATTTTTTATAAAGCTTTACGTATTCTTTTGCTATTACATCTACTGTAAAGTTAGATGTAATCAACTGCTCAGAAAAAGCTTGCACTTCACCATTATTTTTATAATGTAATGCAATGCCATCTTCTGTACTTTTAGCAATTTCAACTGCGCTAAAGCCAGTTGCAATATAACCGTTTTTATCTGTAAAAATGGCATCGCTTGCTCCACTTACAGGTGTCGACACTAATACCTTTCCCGCTAACAAAGCCTCAAGTAATGAGTTCGAAAATCCTTCAGCCTCCGAGGCATTTACAAAAATATCAAATTGCTTAATAAAGTTTACCGGGTCGTCAACCTCACCATAAAATGTTATTTTGTGTTGCAGGTTATTTATCTCAATATATTTTTTTGCTCTAGGTAGTACACTACCACTGCCTATTAAATGAAAATGCACTTGATCATGCTTCTTAGTAAGCAATGCAAACGCCTCCATTAATACATCTACTTTTTTAATTTGCTCTAACCTACCATGATAAAAAAGATTTATTACAGAATCATGTTTATCATTTAAAACTGGGCTATCAGTATCAATTAAGCTTTTATCAATGCTATTTGGTATATTAATAATATTTTTAAAACCAAACTCTTTACAGTTATGCGCGATAACACCCGATATTGCGACTACCGTAGGCTCAGTTTTTAATACAAAATCAGCCATTATTGGCCCAATAACTTTTTTAGCTTTTAATGCTTTGAAATCCATAAACTGGTTAGAGTTACCTACCTTAATTAATATTGGCTTTTTAAATAAACGTGCCAAGCAGCAACCTACAAAAGCACCAAACTTACCTTGGTGACAATGTATTACATCAAAGCTTTTACTATTAAACATACCCCAAATTAATACCCTAATTAACCAATATACTGAAAAAGGTAACCAGCGACCAAGTAAGTCAGGGGCTATTGGCGAATATAAACGCGTTACAGGAACTTCGTTCATTACCTCATTTGCTTTGCCTTTTAACTTTTGGCGTGATGTTAATATATGTACATTAACACCTTCAGTTTGTATTCCTTTAGAGACTCGCCCGCACTGTTTTTCCGCACCACCAAATACATCTGGCATGTATTGGCATGTGAGCATTAAAATTTTCATATTGCTTTATTTACATCCTTGTTATTTTTTAAAATTATTTTTCTTTTAAGAAAGTTAAAAATAGGCTTTTCAAACAGCAGATAAGCTATAACACCACCTAGAACACCTATGAGTATAAGGACTAACCAAGTGATTATCGGTGGCATAAAAGTGGGCGGAATAAGCACTTCTCGTTTCCACAGCCCCGAAATAATCATTAACGGAAACATATGAAACAAATAAATTGAATAAGACGCATCGCCACAAACTTTAAAAAGTTTTCCGTATTGAATACTTTTTAATTTTGGGTGAAATATAAATAGCATTATTATTAGCGATGCAATCGTACTACGACTCAATAATGTCGGAGCATTTAAACGCCATTCATCAATGAAAATGAACGCACTAATCAATCCACACAAAATACATAATGTAAGAAAAGTGTATAACTTTTTCCATTCTAAATTACTACTTTTATTAATTACAAAATATGCAAGCCACCCACCTAACGCGAATGACAAAGTACGAGGGTTTGTTATTACTTCAAATATCGCTATTTTAAAATCATAAAAAAAACCAAAAATTGATAGAAAAGCAAACATTAGCGTGAGACTTTTTAGTATGTTGTACGAACTTAATTTAATGAACATTAAAAATGAAATTAAAAAATAGTAGAAAACTATGTAATGCAACGTCCAACCAATCTCCAGTATTGGTTTTATATCTCCATCGATATAAATTGGATTTAGTAATATAGAGTTAAATACCTGAAATAAACTATAGCTTGCTGAGCTTCCTGGTATTAGTGACATAGCTATCAAAAAAAACAAAGCCACCCACCAAATAGGATAAATTCTTATTAACCTTTTCTTTAAAAAATCAAGTGCATCGCTTTTTTTATTCCACGTTGTATAAAAAGCAAAAAAACCTGATAAAACTAAGAACAAATCAACGCCTACAGCACCAAATACTTTTGTATAGCCTTGCTCTATCTGCCAGAAAAAATCAGTAAACCCCAAACTTTCAAAACGCTTTCTTATCAACCCATGAGAATGTGAAACAACTATAAATATTGCACCTATGGCTCTTAAAAAATCTAAACTATTTAATCTAGTATTTGTATTTTTCATTTTATTGTACTGTTAACCCCTCAGGCTTTTTATATTTAAAATTATTCCAGAAAGTTCTTTTGGAAATAAAAGTCTATATATCAATAGATAAGATATAGCACCAATCAAAACAATTAAAGACACTTTAAATGTTACATCCATATCTAATAACATAAACTTTAAAGCCAACACTATCCCCCCCCCCATAATCAAAGATGAAATAATTGAGGGTAATAATTTTTTAAATATATTTTTTACAGAAAAAGTAAACTTTTTTTGTAAAATGACCAACATACTTAATGATAATATTGTTGCTGTTACAACATTAGAATACGCCACATGGTAAATTGAATACTGAGAAAAAATACTAACAAGCGCAATAACAACTATAAACTCGACTACACGTAACCTAAACGGAATATGTGAGTTATGTGTTGAATGGCACAGCGGAGCAAAAAAGTAATTTAGTGAAGCGCTAAAACCACTTAAACACAAGATAGAAAATATAACTCCACTTTCAGACCATTTATCGCCAAAAACTAAGTACACCATTTCGTCACCGATAACAAAGCCACCAACAAATATAGGTAAAGCAAATAATGCCGTAGTTGTAAGAAATTTTGTAAAACAAGCTTCTAGTTCATTAGTATTGCTTTGTAAATTGGCGAAAGCTGAAAAAGAGACATCAACAATTGGTCTTATTGTAAATTGCACAATAACGTCGAGCAATTTACCTGCAATTTTAAAGTAACCTAATGCAACTACTCCTAGAAAAAAACCTATTATAAGTTCAACAAATCTAAATATCCCCTGCCCAACCAGTGAACTTAATAATATAGGTTGGCCTTGTTTTAATATATTTAAAATACCATTTACGGATAGACTTAATACAGGGCTCCAGCTAATTGCCTTCCACACAAGTAATAATGATAAAAAAATTGATAAAATTTTCTGGATTATTAAACTGTAAAAACCATAGTTTGCATAAGCAAGGTAAATAGCTACAGCACCGGAAAATAATGATGAGAGCAATAACCTTATAGCAAGTGCTTTAAATTTAAAATCACGTTTAAGTAACCCTTCTGGTACTGTCGATAAAGCCTGCATTACAGGTACGATTGAAAGTATTTGTAATGATATTGCAAGGCCAGGGGCTTCAAATAGCACTTCTAAATAAGTAGATGCAAAAATAAAAAATAGAGACGAAGCTATTCCAATTAATAGAGTGGCGAAGAAAATACTATTCTCTACATTTAAGTTATTTTTACTACGTACAACTACTTCAACTAATCCGTACCTAACAATTGTGTTTGTTAGCTCGACAAAAACGATGGCTAATGCTGCAGTACCAAAATCAACTGGAGATAAAATACGTGATAAGATTATGAATATAACTAACCCAGATAATTGAAATGAAGCATTACCTATAAAACTCCATAAGGAGCCACTAATAATTTTATTTTTTAATGTCATTTTTTTCTTTTATCTGTATATTTTTTTGGGTTAACAAACTTTTTAAACCAGATTTCTTTTAAATACTCTTTAATTAAGTGTAATTTAGTTACTTTAAAACCATCAGTTTCTATTAATTTATAATCAAGTAAATTTAAAGTATCTTTAGCGTAGTATTGAAAGTCTGCTATGTTTTGTTTTGTCATTTTACCCTTCCATGCACTTGCTCGGCTAGCATCAGGTGCTTTCCCGACTAAAGTATGTTGAGACTTAGTAAATTCAGGTAAAAATTCATTTTTGAAACTATTTAATTTTATTATGTTGGGATTATTTAAAAAACTTATAATTCTATTTATTTCATTTACTTCGTTATGGAGTAAGTCTTCATACTTTACTAAAAGAGTTTTATTAGGAAATAATGCTTGAGTAATAAACCCATATAAAATTTTGTTGTTCCAAGCTCTAGATGCATCTAAATAGGTATTTGAGCCCCATTCAAGTGGTATCTGTGAGTGGGCAACAGCACGCCCATCACGTACAATATGTATGAAGTAGCACTCACTAAAAATATCATTTAGCCACTTAGAATAAACTAAATTATTCGGTGAGTGATCAATCCAGAATAAAACATCATTTTTCCCACAATACAAACTAACTAGGTCTTTGTAGAATTCTTCAAACGAACGGTGTTTTTTATCTCTTAAGGGTTCGATGTTAAGACCCCAAAGTTTAAACCGCTCGTTATTTTCTAGTAAATCACAGTATATTTTTGTACAAAAGGGTTGTTCAGCTAAAACTTCATTTTTAAATAAAGACTCAGGAGTAACGACACTTTTTTCAATTTTAGAAAGCAGCGAAGCAAGCATTGTTGTACCGCTTCTATCTGCCCCACCAATAAATATACATTTCATGATTATTTACCAGAGTTATAACTCTGGTACCAATCAACAAACTGTTGCATACCATATTCAATGTTTGTATTAGGTTTAAAGCCAACCTCAGCATGCAGGCTATCTATATCTGCGAATGTTGCTGGCACGTCGCCTGCTTGCATTGGCATATAATTTTTGTCGGCTATTTTACCTGCCGCTTTTTCGATTGATTCAATAAAGGTCATAAGTGCGATAGGTTCGTTATTACCAATATTGAATACACGGTATGGTGCTTTACTTGACTCTGGCGAGGTATTGCTGTTGTTAGGATCTCTTTTTGGAACCACGTCTTGAATGCGAATAATGCCCTCTACAATGTCGTCTATGTAGGTAAAGTCGCGTTTCATTTTTCCGTTATTAAATACTTTAATTTCTCGGTTATTTAATATTGCATCGGTAAATAAGTAAGGAGCCATATCTGGGCGACCCCAAGGGCCATACACTGTAAAAAAGCGCAGCCCTGTTGTTGGCAGGTCGTATAGGTGGCTATAGCTATGCGCCATCAACTCATTTGATTTTTTAGTTGCCGCATACAGCGATACCGGATGATCTACTGCATCGTCAGTCGAAAATGGCATTTTTTCGTTCATACCATAAACAGAGCTTGATGATGCATATACTAAATGCTGTACTTTATTATGACGACACCCTTCTAAAATAGTAGCAGTGCCTACTAAGTTAGAGTCAATGTAAGCCATTGGGTTTTCTATTGAGTAACGCACGCCAGCTTGTGCTGCTAGGTGGATAACGCGGTCAAACTTTTCGTCTTTAAATAAGTTAGCCATGCCGTCTCTGTCGGCTAAATCCATTTTTACAAAACGAAATTGAGTAAGGTGTTTAATACGCTCAAGCCTTGCATGTTTTAATGCCGGATCGTAATAGTCGTTTAGGTTATCTAGCCCTATTACTTCGTGGCCATCGTTACATAAGCGTTCAGCTACAAAGTTACCGATAAACCCTGCGGCACCAGTTACAAGATATTTCATTTGTAAGAATCCTTTAAATTTACTTTATTTATTTATTTAATTTCAGGCACTGCTATTTTGGCTTTTAAATATTACCGTTAAATACAAATTAAATTTGGTTGTGATTTATAAAAATAAGTTACGAAACTAGTTTTTTAACTGCTTTGGTAAACTCTTCACCCATATGGCTTGATTGCATTGCATATTCTACGTTGGCAAGCATATAGCCCAACTTAGAACCACAATCGTGCGACAGGCCTTTTAAGTGGTATGCTTCGAGTGTTTCTAAGTGGCGTAATTGTAATAAGGCATCGGTAAGTTGTATTTCGCCACCTGCACCTGGTGGGGTGTACTCTAGTAAATCCCAAATAGTAGGCGATACAACATAACGGCCTGTAATAGCTAGGTTGCTTGGCGCTTCATCGGTATCTGGTTTTTCTACCATGTTTTTAATTGTTGCGTTTTCGCCCGCGTTAATTTTTATACCGGCTAGGTCAACCACACCATATTGGTGTACTTGCTCTTTTGGTACTGGCTCTACCATTACTTGGTTGTGGCCTGTTTTGTCGAAACGGTCGATCATTTGACTTAAATTATCTGTTTTTGGGTTTGATTTATATTTATCAATAATTACGTCTGGTAACATTACTGCAAATGGGTTGTTGCCTACTATTGGTTTGGCGGCAAGTACTGCGTGGCCAAGGCCTAAAGGCGCAGATTGACGAACCGAAATTACGGTTACGTCTTTTGGTACTATTAAGCGCACTTCTTCTAGTAGGCTACGCTTTACACGTGCTTCTAGTGTGGCTTCTAGCTCAAAGCTAGTATCAAAATGGTTTTCGATTGAGTTTTTTGAAGCGTGAGTAACAAGTATTATTTCTTTAATACCTGCTTGTACGGCTTCGTTAACTACGTATTGAATAAGTGGTTTGTCTACCAGAGGCAGCATTTCTTTTGGAATGGCTTTTGTGGCTGGTAACATACGTGTTCCAAGGCCAGCTACAGGTAATACGGCTTTTAAAACTTTCACTTTAATTCCTTTCATTATTATTTTGTAAATATATAAAGAAGAAACTAAAGTTTACTTCCATATAACGTGCTTCACATACCTTGTGTTAGGATTATTATACACGCCATACTATTTGACTCAATAAATAAAACATCCTTTTAGGTTGTTTTTTTGTTAACTTTATGTTGCACCAAACTGGTCGGGTTGAGTCATATTGGGGCAGCTCATTCTTTATGATGATCTACCTTTTTAAAAGTAATAATACTATACTGATTAATGTCGTTTATTAGGGATTACCAACTTAAGGAACATTTGTGCGCTTAGGGCTTTGCATTTTATTCATTGTGTCGTTTTTTGTATGCGCACAAGATATGCTTTTGTATTTGCGTAATAGCGATATTATTACCCGTGCTCAGCAACAGTATGGCAACGAAGGTCATAAACGAATTAAAGATTGGCTTAACTTTATTGATGGCTCGGCTGATGAAAGCGAATGGAAAAAAATTCACCTTGTTAACGATTTTTTTAATAAAAACATTAAATACAAAAGCGATGAAGATCTTTGGCAGCAAAAAGATTACTGGGCTACCCCACTTGAGAGTTTAGGTGTTGGTATGGGCGATTGCGAGGACTACGTTATTGCTAAATACTTTACCTTAATAGCGCTAGGTGTTCCTGAGGATAAAATTCGTTTAATGTATGTCCGACAGCGCACAGTAAACCAACCTCACATGGTACTTATATATATAGAAGATCCAAACAGAATTCCCTTTGTTTTAGGTAACTTTAATACTAAACTGCTGCCCGCTAATAAACGCCCCGATTTAACGCCTATTTACAGTTTTAATGGTCAAGGGCTTTGGTTAGCAAAATCGAAAGGGTTAGGCAATAAGGTAAAAAATAGCCGTGGTGTCTCGGCTTGGAATACTATGCTAGAGCGAATTGAACAAGGTGAGCTTGCTCCCATTAAAAGTAACATTAAAGGAACTACCAGTTATGTCTCGACTTTTTAAAAATGGATTGAGTCTTAAAACCCAAGTTTACGGTTTAATAATCGTTATTTCGGTTGTTTCATTTGTGGTTAGGGTAGTTACAGATGTTGAAACCACCCGCGATTACTTACAAACCCAAATGGGAAGCCATGCCCAAGACACTGCTACTAGCTTAGGACTTTCTATTTCGCCTTATTTAGAGCCAGAAAACCTAGTAATAGCAGAAACAATGGCTACTGCTATTTTTGATTCTGGTTACTATAAAGAAATTAAATTTACAAATTCACAAAGCCAAGTTGTATTTGATCTGGAAAATCCTAAGCGTGTTGAGTCTGTGCCTAATTGGTTTATTGCTTTAAGTAGTTTAAAAGCACCCACTATGCAGTCGGAACTAAATAATGGTTGGATTATGGCGGGTATACTTGAGGTTACAAGCCATACTGGACAGTCTTATGTAACGTTGTGGGAGCATACAAAACGCAGTTTTTATGGTTCTTTTTTAATACTAATTGCCTCGCTTGCAGTTGCCTTTTTAATATTACGCGAAGTATTTAAGCCTTTAAAAGCAGTTGAGCATCAAGCTCACCTTGTTACTCGTAAACGCTTTACATTAAACGAAGAAATACCTATTGCACGAGAGCTACGCACTGTAACCAAAGCTATAAATAATATGGTTATTAACTTACAAAGTACTTTTGATTCTTTAACTAAACAAACACAAGCCTTAACTGAAGAAGTTTATATTGATTCTTTAACTGGTTTAGGTAATCGAAAGTTGTTTGAAAATCACTTTAGCTCGGTTGTAGACACAATAACCACTGATGCTCCACTTACCGCAATGATGATTACTCTACCTTCACTTACAAATATAAACCAAAGTGTTAGCTATCAAGATGGTGACGCCCACGTAAAAGATGTTAGTGTTATTCTTACTAAAATTATTGGTAACCTTACTAACTCTAAAATATTTAGGTTAAACGGTAGTACTTTTATTGCGCTGATTCCTTACGATACGCAGTTTTTAAACAGAACCCGTTTAGAAATTACAGATGCTTTTAGTAAACAAAAAAATAGCTTACACGTTAATGGGTTTGCTAATTTTGCAATATTGGAAGTTAATAAAGGCTCGTCTATTGGTAGTGTATTATCTGCTTTAGATACAGGTAGTACTATTGGCGATACAATAGACACTAACAAAATAGATAAAGATACGCTATTTAGTGTTAATCAATGGCGTACACTTATTCAATCGATTATTGACTCTGGTGAGGTTAGCTTTTCGGTGCAGCCAGTTAAACGGGCTAACTCTCAAAACAAGCAGTGTTACTTTGAGGCCTTTGCCCACTTTACCCATGAAGGTGAAAAGATAAACAATGGCCATTTATTTGCTATGGCCGAAAAACTTAATTTAACTGAAGAATTAGACAAAAAAATAATTCGTAACTTTGTAAATATAAAAGAACAATACCCTGATGACGTATTTGCCTTAAACGTAAGTAAGGCATCTTTATATTCAGCTGATTTTATACAATGGTTAACGCTTTATGCGCACACGAAACCCGTTATTAAAACTAACCTCATTTTTGAATTACATGAAATTAGTTTACTTTATAATGTTCATATAGCTTCAAAGCACATAGATGCAATTAAAGATATTGGTATTAACGTGTGTATAGAGCACTTTGGAACAAGTTTAACGTCGTTTAGGTATTTACAAGGCCTTGATATTGAATATGTAAAAATTGATGGCAGTTATATTCAAGACTTGTTAGATAATTCTCAAAGCCAGTTTTTTATTCAAACCGTTAATAATATTTGTCATGGTTTTGGTATTAAAGTGTTGGCATGCTTAATTGAAAAGCCCGAAACATTAAAAATGCTTGAAAATTTAGGCTGTGATGGCGTACAAGGTAATTTAATTATGGAGCCTTCTAAAGTACTTACAGGCAAGAACCGTGATAACGTTAATAAAGAGTTTACTTTTTGCGCAGACACGCTAAAATTCTGTAATTAGATACTCACTTAAAGGGACACAAGATGAAATCAATTTTTTTAAAGAGTTTATTAATAGGTGCAATGGCTTTTACCGTTTCACCTGTTTACTCACAAGCAGATTCTGATGTTGTAGTACAATCTGACAGCCTTACTAATTTACTTAATATTTTAAATAATGCTCCGGATGATATTTCGTCTGAGGAACTACAAAATGAGTTAGTTGCTGCTATTGAGCAATTTTGCCAAAATATGGGTCCTATTGACCTCGATTCGCCTATTGCAAACGGTTCGTGTAGCGCTGAACAACTTGATATATTAATTAACGCAGTTGTTGCTTCTTTAGGTGCCGATAATGCGTTAATTTCTGACTTTTTAGCAGCCTTAGTAACTGCTGGTTCTGATAGTGATGCGGTAACTATTGCTGCAATTACTGCTGGTATAGATGCCACAGTTGCATCTGAAGCTACTGCTGCGGGTCCTACTGATGATACCCCAACTGCAGCTCCTCCTGTTGTTGTTTTACCAACAACTACTGTACCTCAAGGTACTGGTGGTACTGGTGGTGATGCTGGTATATCAGAAGTTGGTAACTAAGCACTCTTCTCAAATATAATACAAACGCAGCCTTTGGCTGCGTTTTTACTTTATGAGTTTAAATTGAACCGTTTTATATTTATTTTGCTATGTGCAATACTTTTTTTGCTGCCTATTCCTTTAGGTAGCTATCGCCCTTGGGCTATTTTGGCAATGGGGATATTAATTAGTGCTACCTTTTTCATCCATTTAGTTTTCAGCAGTATTAATAACAAGCACCATTTATACCCTCCGTTATATTCTTGGCCCTTATTTACTGTACTCGGTATAGTTGCGGGCGTATGCGCAGTACAAATATTTACCGTAAGTGTTGACCCGTTTCAAACTAAACAAATGCTTATTAAAACAAGTTTTATGATTTTATTTTGTTGGCTATTATTTATTTATTGTAATACTGAAAAGCGTATTAAAAATTTAATATATGCAATTATAAGTGCCGGCGTGTTTCAAGCTTTATATGCTACTTATTTAAATTTATCGCCTGATATTATTAGCCCACTATTTGGTTATAAGCATACCGACCGTGCTATTGGTACGTTTACTTACTCTAATTTTTTGGCTAACTTTTTAGCTTTATGCTTATGTTTGGGTATTGGTGTTTTAGTTAGCGAATTAAAACGCTCTAATAGCGATTACAAACAAACATTAAAACAAACACTTCGTGCGTGGACTGAAATACTTTTGAGCTCAAAAATAATTTTACGTATTTCGTTAATTATTATTATTGTGGCGCTTATTTTAACCCGTAGCCGTATGGGTAACTCAGCGTTTTTTATTGCATTAATGGTTGTTAGCTTACTCGCGTTTTTTATTTACAGGCAAAAACCTAAAGCGTTTAAACTACTTATAGTTAGTTTTTTTATAATCGATTTAATTATTATCGGCGCTATATTCGATGTAGAAAAAGTTAAACAGCGTATAAGCGAAACCAGTATTTCATCAGAAACCCGCGACGAAGTTGTACGTGATTCAATACCCCTTATTTTAGATAAGCCTTTGTTGGGCTCTGGTGGTGGTACATTTTATACTGCGTTTCCTGCGTATCAGTCTGAGCCGTATTCTGGTTACTACGATAATGCCCATAACGATTACGTACAGTTTGCAGTAGAGCTGGGTATACCCACTACAGCCGCACTGGGCTCACTTATACTTTATTGTTTATGGTTATGTATAGCGACTATGCTAAAGCGTAAAACAGCGTTGTTTCAGGGCGTTGCTTTTGGCTGTGCTATTGCAATTATAGATATGCTGCTGCATTCGTTGGTAGATTACTCTTTACAAGCGGGTGCAAACTCAATGTTGTTTATGACTATTTTATGCTTGGCAATATTGAGTAGTAAGTTACCTGCGTTTAAACGAAGCCGAAAAGAGCATGGTTAAATACAAAGCCAAGTAATTACCAATATAGAGTGATTGGAAGCTGCGCTTCTCACGCGAGCAAGTTCAGCGTCTACCGCCAAGGTTAAATTTACGGTTAACTTGTTAGCGTGACAAGCCAAGCCTTTAATAAGTGATTTTTTCACAAAGAGGCTAAGAGGCGCTACGCTTTTAGAGGAAGTAATAAAGCAGAAACTATACTCTGATTGGCATTCTGTTTTCTCATTTACTCCTCTTTTGTTTCTCTTTGTGAAAATAGATCTTTAATTGATTTATTGGTGAATAGATTAAATAATTTAAGCGTGGCTTTCGTAACAATCGTACCTGTTATAAGTGATTTTTTCACAAAGAGGCTAAGAGGCGCTACGCTTTTAGAGGAAGTAATAAAGCAGAAACTATATCCTGATTGGCATTCTGTTTTCTCATTTACTTCTCTTTCATTTCTCTTTGTGCAAATAGATCTTTAGCTGGTTTTTACT
>NZ_JACJFC010000049.1:0-2936 GCF_014164385.1 Pseudoalteromonas sp. SG43-3 | reverse complement strand
CAACCTGCATAAATCTTTGATCAATTTAACGAATTAAATTGCACTATAACGTCGTTAAAAATTTTTTATTTAGAACAACTAGATACAAAAATTTTTGCCTAGTTCTAGCGTAATTTTCTTAACGTTAAATAGACCCCGTATATAAGCAGATTGGTATTATTATCGAGATAGTATTAAACCAATACCTTTATTTTTTAACCTTACCCTTAAGAACATAAATTTCACCATCGAAACTGCCTTGTATCGTCAGTCCTTGGCTTGCCAACTCTTGCAAATATTCAACATGATCATCAGTGATATGCTGGCCTGGGACTAAAAGCGGAATGCCCGGTGGGTATGGAGTAACTAAACCTGCACAAATGCGGTTGTTACTTTTGCTAATAGGCACAGATTCGCGGTCGCCATAAAAAGCATCGCTTGGAATACACGCCAAGTCTATGGCTGGTAAATTTTCAGGTAAGCGAGCTCTACGCGTCGATTTCGATAGTTTTACTTTACCGCTGTCTAGCTTTTTCAATGCATTGTACAAACGAATTATTTTTGAGCGTGTGCCGCCAAGCGTCAGTAAAACCAAAATGGTGCTGTGTGTGTATTTTTCTATCTCTAGCCCAATTTCATCCAGTAGATATTTATGAATATCTTTTAATGAGTAAGGTAGCTCACTAATATCAATAAGGATTTTTAATGGGTCGTGGCCCATATTATCACCACTAAAATGCGGGAATATTTCCATAAAGTCTTGCTTAGCTAATACTTTAATTTGCTTAAGCGAGGCCATCTGTTGTTTAAACTCCTCAACATGATTTAGCAGCGCATTGAGCAGCTTATAGCCTTCCATCTCTAATTGCTTTTGGCACACGTCAAGCGATGCAATAAGCTGATATTTAGGCGATGTACTAGCGTAGATACTATAAATCTCTCGAAAGAAATCGGCATCAAAATCGGGGTCGTTAATATGAATATAAGACGCTTGAGAAAACGCCGATACTACTTTATGCGCCGAATGCGTAATGTAGTCAGCCCCTGCATGTATCGCAGAATAATGACGAAAGCTAGGATGAAACAAAGAGTATGCAAACCAGGCTTCATCTATAAATACCTTAATACCATATTGATGAGCATAATCTACGACTTGTTTTAGGTCGCTAAGTAAGCCATCGTAAGTACAACCGGTAAGCACTAGTAATTTAGCATCAGTATTGTTTTCAATTGCTAACTTGATGTCGGCTAACGATGGTGGCGCGAAAATGCCATATTTTGGGTTTAAGATACTCGCCAAATAAATAGGGTAACTGGCTGATTGCAAGATGCCATAGTGTACTGACTTATGGCAATTACGGTCGACAATTACTTTATCTCCCTTGCGCAGCAGTGTCTGCAAGATGATTTTATTTGAGGTGGATGAACCATTTGTAACAAAGTAGGTGTGTTTAACTTCAAACGTCGCCGCGGCTGATTCTTGGGCGCGACCAATAGTATTAGTGCTGTCTGATAATGAACCTAGCGAGTCTACCGAAACCGACAGGTCGCCAACAAATACATTGCGGCCGTAAAACTGATAAAAATCTTTAATGTAAGGTGAGTTTCTAAAGCTAGAACCCCCACTATGACCCGGTGTATGCCAAGAGTCGTTTGCTTCACCAACGTAACGACGATACGCCGTCCAAAATGGCGTTTCAGAGCGGTCGTCAAAATCGTTAATCATATAGCCTAAAATAGCTTCTGGGTCAGAAATCACTTCATCTTTAAAAAAGAATGATTCGATTTCTTCTGATTCGTTTACGATCTCCAGCCCTTTAGTGTCGTCGCCAATAACATAAACCGGTAACTCAAGACGAATTGCCTTTAAATCCTCGATAAAGCGGCTATACATCCGCTCACCCACTTTGTTGTGCATATCCCAGCTTAGAACTACGGCTTGAATATCACCATCTTCCTCTACACATTCCAGCGCGTGTTTAAGCTCGAGGCATTCAATAATATCGATATGAATATCGTCTCGCTCAAAGTTAGGAATGGTCTTTGATAGGTTCGTTGAAAGCCCTTGTAAAGTGGCTGGGTCTTGCTCAATTATCAAGATACGAAGTAGAGGTAGCATAGAGGGTTTCGCAATATAATTTTATAATGCTCACTAGCATAACCAAAGGAGTGTAACTTGTGAAATTAATACTTTGATAATGTTCTAATAATTATTCTATTTCATTGGCTACTACAAATAAGAGGCGCAATGAAATTCATGTGTTTTCTGTTTGCATCGTAAGCATAAAGATTTTGATCATTATCAACGACAATATACCTCCCTTAAAGTTTTATACCACTGCAGTATAAGATTATACTTATTCGATGGGCAGTTTTATGCCATGAGAGGACTGTCGTAACCTTAGACACTTGTTATGTTTCGAAGCGTTGGAAAACCCATTTCAATATTGAGTTTTCATATTCTTTAGTCAAGAAGTGACTAGGAATATCCTCTTTATTACTAAGAGAGATTAAACACGAAATAACGATATCCCCCCTAATCAATTCTGTTACAAAACACGCGATAGCTTGCATGAATTTATGTATATTATCAGAATCATCGAGATTACGGTCCATACCTAAAGTTGCGCTATGAATTAGTTCATTCCTTGAATCACGCGCTTTATCTAAAACCTTATGAGCGCCTAATTTGTATTCAGGGAGTGATTGGATAGCTCGATTTAAATTTTTAAACGAAGATAAATTTTGATTAAGTAATTGCTTAAATTCATTATCAGTAATTATACCTTTAAATGATACCGAAGTTTTAATTGCAGGCAACTTAGCTAAAGCCTAACAAGTGACTATGGTGTCAATTCCTAATTTCAAACCATTTTAGGATCCCACATGACACCATCCCTCACCATAGAATTTATGATTACTATAAGCTTTCTTATACAGGCAATAATAGCAACTTT
>NZ_JACJFC010000048.1:0-3181 GCF_014164385.1 Pseudoalteromonas sp. SG43-3 | reverse complement strand
ACACCTAAATTTGCCTTAATAAGCAATTATATTTTTTACACGTACAGAGGCCGCTAGCCTGAGCAGTTAAGCAGGTTAACTAATTGATTTTAAGCAGCTACCTAGCTGCTAACTCGTTCGCTCTACTTTGGTCGTTGTTTCATATAACTGGAATACGCCAATTAAACGCAAGATACCTGCCTTACAATGTTGGCAAGGCCAATGCGGTATCAGTGTTACGTTTTCTGTCTTTAGCTTCTCCACTTTACCTATGTGTGATTCTTGTGACCTTATTAATGCTAACTTTCGCTTGCGACATGCATTAGCTAAAAAACCATAGTGACGAATGCGCATAAACCCTCTCGGCAATACATGTTGTAAGTAACGCCGTAAAAATTCATCACAGCTCAGTGTCATTACTTTATCGCGATTCTTATCTGCATAATCTCGGTATTTAAAACTCACAGTTTGTTTATTTGCTCTCACTAAACGTGATTCTGACATTACGCCTTTTCGGGTATAGCGAGCAAGGTAGCTAACTAAATTTTCACTGTACGTTAAACAGGCTTTGCTATAAACACACCATTTGGTTGGCATGTTTATCTTCGTAAATGAACTATCGCATTCATTGAGCGCCGCCAGCATTTTACCTCTAAAGACTGTTGATAACGCTTTCACGGGGTATAAATAGCCTTTTTCTATTTCATGCCAGTGCGTTTTTTCAAGTGCACCTGCGGGTATCAAACAATGCAGGTGAATATGCTGACTTAAGTTTTGCCCCCATGTATGCAGTACGCTTGTCATGCCTAACTGACCATGCCTCTTTCGTTTCGCAAATTTGTTCAGCGTTTGCCATGCGGCTTTAAATAAAAACTGGTACAACGCGTTTGGGTTATAGTGCGCAATGATATTCAACTCATGGGGGAGCGTAAAAACAAGGTGGAAATACCGACACGGTAATAAATCCTCTTGCTGCCTTTGCACCCACTTAGCCGTAGCCATGCCTTGGCAACGCGGACAATGACGGTCTCGACAGCTACATCCAATCTTTTGTGACTCACCACAGTTATCACATTGCCATGCTTGGTAACCGAGCTGACCTGTTCTGCATGATTGAAGGTGCTGACAGACACGCAGTTGTTGATAGCTCATCGTATGATGCTGGCGATAATTCTCAAGATTCGAGTTTAAAATATCAGCGAGGTGTAAAGCGCTCATTGTTTACTCCAGCTCGCAAGCAAATCAATGCCGCCTTGACCTAACTCTGGTAACCAATGTAAGTAACTTTGTGTGGTTTTAATATCACTGTGACCAAGCTGATGTTGCAGTTGATGAAGCGGCATCCCTAACTCAAGTTGATGTGTTGCATAAGCATGGCGTAAAGCATGTGGGTTACAGTGCTTTAAGCCACACGCTTGTGCATGTTTTCTCAATGCCTTTCTGAAGCTTGAGGGTGACATGGATTTATCCATTAACCATCGTGAATAAAACATCCAGCCTGTTGGGTGATACATTTTCCAATAGCGACGTAATTGATTTAGCACGCTATCTGATACAACAACATAGCGTGACTTATCTCCTTTACCATGTTCAATTAAAATGGTTTTACGCTGTCCATCGATGTCTTGCACTTTAATGCGTAGCAGTTCGCCAATACGCAAACCACATCCATAACACACCACTATCAATGTTTTTAAGCGCATATCGGTGCAACTTTCTATAAGCCGTCGCATGTCATCGCGCGATAAATAAGTGGGTGCGCGAAGTTTTATTTTTGGCAGTACAATATCTAAGTTAAGTGGCCGATGTAAAATATTCTTAAACAAGAACCAAATACTGTTTATCTGTATTTTTTGGCTTGCTCTAGAAAGTTTACGAATCGCAGGATCGTTAAAAAAGGCGTTAAGTTCCTCATCAGTAATCGAATCGAGCGGTTTATTAAAATAATGACTGAGTTTTAGTAAATGTTCACAGTAGCTTTTACATGTACTTTGTGAATAACCAAGATAGGCTATTTCAGTTTTGACTTGTTCAATGAATGTATTCATTACTTACCTCCAAATATGGGATAACCCCAAGGTAAGTGTGGCTCAAATGGTCAGAATAGGATCTCCGCGTAGCGGCTTAGTTCAACGCCCGCAGCAACGGACGGGTTTTAAGTTGGTGCAGCGAAGCGAAGCGAAACCAGCTTAAAACCGTTCCGATTGACTGCGTTTGTTAGATTTTTACCGGCCCCAGTAAACTCCATGGCTGTTAATGCTAAAAGGTACAACTTTTATTTCAGTTTGAAACTTTAATTCAACGGCATCGGTACTGCTTGATAGAATAGAGATATGCTCAAGATCAGCGACAATTTCGCCTGGTGCAAAATGCCAAATCACCTCACTACTACCACACGAATGCAGGCGAACAGATTCATTCGAAAATGTTAGAAACCTAGGGTATCCCTCATCAGGAAATTTAACCTCAACAAATCCGGCCTTAAATCCTTCCCCGATACTATCAAATATGTACTTTTCTACAGCTATATCCATTGCTGCTCCGTAGTAGGTAAATCTAACGCCGCCAGCAGCGGCCGAGTGAAACGAGGTCCAGCGACCGTAGGGAGCGATGCTGGCTGGCCTTGTTATGAGCTTTTGCTAGTGCCACAACAAATTATTCTTATAGTTCACAGGAGGTTTTCCATCAGTAGTTAACCCTAAGTAGTAATAAAAACTCACCATTTTACCGCCAATGTCGGCGGAACCAACAAAATACCAATGATCTGTATAAGACACTAAACCGAAGTGTGAGCTATGAGAAGCCTCTGAAACTTTAATTTCAGCCCCCTTTAGAAGGGACGCAACATCCATTCCGCGAGGACAGGATTTGAAACCATGGTTTTCATATAGCTCGTTAACGGGTAAGCCTTTCGTAAACATTGCATTATTATCAACAGTGCAAATGAAAGCGTTCTTTTCTAAATACTTTATGCCTATGTCACCTTCAAATTGAGAACTATCTGAAACATTTTTTATGGTTGTGCAACTAACCAACAGAATTATCAGGCTACAAATTAGTAAGTTATTCATATGGCTCATAGACATAATGACTCCCACACGGTGTTAGCCTCCGCTTTTCGTGGGTTAGCTTAATTCAAAGCCAGAGCCATAATTAGTTTGTCAATTAACTAAACAGCAGAGGCTAACATGAATAAACATAG
>NZ_JACJFC010000047.1:0-3213 GCF_014164385.1 Pseudoalteromonas sp. SG43-3 | reverse complement strand
TACGTCATCAACTTTACCGCTTACACTTACCGCGTCGTCTTCTGCTGCGTTTATTACTGAGTCTTCAAGCACTAGCGTTGTACTGGCTTGGGTGTCTTTTGTAAAGTTGAGGGTGCTTGTTGCTGGATTACCCGCTATATCTTGCGTGCTTACATCTACTGTGTAACCGCCATCAGACAGTGCATTTAAAATACTGCTATCTAATTCCCATTTGCCAGCGTTATCTACACTTGCAGTGCCATTAAATACAGTACTGCCGTCACTGTCTTTAATGATAATTGCTACGCTTTGGTTAGCTTCTACGTCGGTTACTGTGCCTGCTACTTTAGCAGTGCTTTGCTCAGCTGCATTTATAACTGCATCATCGCCCACATTTACAGTTACAGCGCTTTGCGTATCTTTATCAATGTTAAGATCTGCATTTGCGGTATTGCCTGCAGTGTCGGCAGTTGTTGCTGAAACAGTCAGTTCCCCTTCATCAAGGGTCGTTAAATCGAGTGAGTTACTTTGCCATGTTCCATCAGCTAAAATAGTCGCTTGCCCTGTTACTGTTTTAGTACCATCAGATACCATAACATTAACGATTTTTCCCTCTTCTATATTTGCGCTTTGACCATTAATAACTACAGCCGACTTTTCTGCATTGTTAATCAATAAGTCGTTATTTTCGCTCGGAATAGAAATTGAAGCTTGGGTATCTTTTTCGAAGGTGGTGCTATTTGTAGCTTGGTTACCAGCATCATCAAATACACTAACAGCGGCAGTAATTGTGCCATCGGCAAGCGTATTAATATCTGCGCTACTAACTTCCCAGCTGCCGTCGTTATTAATCGTAACATTAGTTATGGTTACAGGTGTGCCACTTTCATCAGTAAAAGTAACACTTGCAGTATTAGTCGGCTCTATATCCGTTACCTGACCACTCACAACAACATTTGTTTGCTCGGTTGCATTTACTACGTCATCACCCGCTGCCATTACAATGGTAGTAGCTGCTGTTTTGTCGTGTATGGCTGTATCTGTATTAGTGGCTATGTTACCAGCTACATCACTTACGGTGGCCGTCGCGGTTAATTCGCCATCGTTAAGGCCTGATAAGTCTGCATCTGTGATTGTGTAAGCATTATTTGTAACGGTGGCTTCAAAGCGGCGTTCGTTACCGGCTTCATCTTTTACTACAACCGTTACTTTTTGGTCATCTTCAATACCGATTGTGGTACCTGTAATTTCAACATTGGTGTTTTCGCCATTGCCATTTATTACGTTGTCGTCTGTATCGTTAATATCAACTGTTACTGCAACTGTGGTGTCTTTAGTAAAGGTGGTTGAGTTTGTGGCTAAATTGCCTTCAACATCTAATGCGCTCACACTTGTTGTAATTTTACCATCAGCAAGGCCTGAAATATCAGTGGCGTTAATTGCCCACACACCGGCTGCATTAATCGCGACGTTTTCAACCGTGACTTTCTTACCGTCTTTATCGGTAAATACCACAGTGGCTGTTTGATTAGCATCAGCCTCTTCTATTACGCCGCTTACAACTACATCGCTTTGCTCAGCGGTATTAATAACAGCGTCATCACCTGTTGCAACATCAATGCTGGTTTCGGCTGTTTTATCGTGAGTGGCGGTGTCTGTATCGCTTGCTGTATTGCCTGCTACATCACGTACTGTGGCTGTAGCGGTTAATTCGCCGTCGTTAAGAGCCGATAAGTCTGCACCTGAAATTGTGTAAGCATTATTGGTAACGGTGGCTTCAAAGCGGCGTTCGTTACCGGCTTCATCTTTTACTACAACCGTTACTTTTTGGTCATCTTCAATACCGATTGTAGTACCTGTAATTTCAACATTGGTGTTTTCGCCATTGCCATTTATTACGTTGTCGTCTGTGTCGTTAATATCGACTGTTACAGTAGCTGTGGTGTCTTTAGTAAAGCTGGTTTTGTTTGTGGCTAAATTGCCTTCAACGTCTAATGCGTTAACGCTAGCTGTAATTTCACCATCGGCAAGCGTTGTTATATCTGTTGCATTAACTTGCCATTTTCCATCTGCCTCAATAGCGACGTTTTCAACTGTAACTTTTTTACCGTCTTTATCAGTAAATACCACGGTGGCTGTTTGATTTGCATCGGCTTCTTCTATTACACCGTTTGCTACCACGCTTGATTGCTCTGCGCTATTAATAACGTTGTCGTCACCGGTTGCTGCAATAATGCTGGTAACGGCTGTTTGGTCAATAATTGCGGTATCTTGGCTGGTTGCTGTATTGCCAGCTAAGTCGCTTACCGTGGCTGTGGCTGTAATTTCACCATCGTTAAAGGCTGATAAATCTTCATCTGAAATTGTATACGTTTCGCCTGTCACTATTGCAGTAAAGGTTTTAGTTGTTGCGCCATCGGTTACTGTTACTGTAACCGTACGACCATCCTCTACACCAACCGCTGTGCCTTTGATTGTTACAGCTGAGCTTTCGCTGTTACCGTTAATAACGTTATCGGCTGTATCTTGTATTTCAACGGTTACATTGGCGTTGGCGTCTTTGGTAAAGGTGGTTGAGTTTGTGGCTAAATTGCCCTCAACGTCTAATGCGCTAACGCTTGCTGTAATTTCACCATCAGCAAGACCTGTTATATCAGTGGCGTTAATTGCCCACTCACCGGCTGCATTAATCGCGACGTTTTCGACCGTGACTTTCTTACCGTCTTTATCGGTAAATACCACGGTGGCTGTTTGATTTGCATCGGCTTCATCTATTACACCGCTTACGACTACATTACTTTGCTCTGCAGTATTAATAACAGCGTCATCACCTGTTGCAACATCAATGCTGGTTACAGCGGTTTTATCGTGAGTGGCTGTATCTGTATCGGTTGCTGTATTACCTGCTACATCACTTACTGTGGCTGTGGCGGTTAATTCGCCGTCGTTTAGGTCTGATACATCTGCGCCTGTGATTGTGTACGCTTCATCAGTAACTAGTGCACTGAAAGTTTTAGTATTTGTGCCATCACTAACTACTACGGTAACCGTTTGGCCATCTTCAACACCTAATGCGGTGCCGTTTATGGTTACATTTGTGTTTTCGCCATTGCCGTTAATAACGTTATCGGCTGTATCTTGTATTTCAACGGTTACATTGGCGTTGGTGTCTTTGGTTAGTGTTTCGGTATTTACCGCTTCATTGCCGGCGTTATCAAATACGCTAACACTTAC
>NZ_JACJFC010000046.1:1693-4988 GCF_014164385.1 Pseudoalteromonas sp. SG43-3 | reverse complement strand
AAACTGTCGCATAAAACGCGTTTGGCGTTGTATGGTTAAGCCTCACGGGTAATTAGTACAAGTTAGCTTAATGGCTCACACCACTTCCACATCTTGCCTATCAACGTTGTAGTCTTCAACGGCCCTTCAGAGACTTTAAAAGTCTAGTGAGAACTCATCTCGAGGCCTGCTTCGCGCTTAGATGCTTTCAGCGCTTATCAGTTCCGAACGTAGCTACCGGGCAATGCCATTGGCATGACAACCCGAACACCAGCGGTTCGTTCACTCCGGTCCTCTCGTACTAGGAGCAACCCCTCTCAATTCTCAAACGCCCACGGCAGATAGGGACCGAACTGTCTCACGACGTTCTAAACCCAGCTCGCGTACCACTTTAAATGGCGAACAGCCATACCCTTGGGACCGACTTCAGCCCCAGGATGTGATGAGCCGACATCGAGGTGCCAAACACCGCCGTCGATATGAACTCTTGGGCGGTATCAGCCTGTTATCCCCGGAGTACCTTTTATCCGTTGAGCGATGGCCCTTCCATTCAGAACCACCGGATCACTATGACCTACTTTCGTACCTGCTCGACGTGTCTGTCTCGCAGTTAAGCTGGCTTCTACCATTACACTAACCGTACGATGTCCGACCGTACTTAGCCAACCTTCGTGCTCCTCCGTTACTCTTTAGGAGGAGACCGCCCCAGTCAAACTACCCACCAGGCACTGTCCGTAACCCCGATTCAGGGGCCAACGTTAGAACATCAAAACTACAAGGGTGGTATTTCAAGGTTGACTCCACAACAACTAGCGTCGCTGCTTCAAAGTCTCCCACCTATCCTACACATGTAGGTTCAATGTTCAGTGCCAAGCTGTAGTAAAGGTTCACGGGGTCTTTCCGTCTAGCCGCGGGTACACAGCATCTTCACTGCGATTTCAATTTCACTGAGTCTCGGGTGGAGACAGCGTGGCCATGGTTACACCATTCGTGCAGGTCGGAACTTACCCGACAAGGAATTTCGCTACCTTAGGACCGTTATAGTTACGGCCGCCGTTTACCGGGGCTTCGATCAAGAGCTTCTCCCTAAGGATAACCCCATCAATTAACCTTCCGGCACCGGGCAGGTGTCACACCGTATACGTCATCTTGCGATTTTGCACAGTGCTGTGTTTTTAATAAACAGTCCCAGCCACCTGGTCACTGCGGCTCCCGTCCGCTTAGAGAGCAAGTCTCATCACAGATAGGAGCGTACCTTCTCCCGAAGTTACGGTACGATTTTGCCTAGTTCCTTCACCCGAGTTCTCTCAAGCGCCTTAGTATTCTCTACCTGACCACCTGTGTCGGTTTGGGGTACGATTCCATATAATCTGAAGCTTAGAGGCTTTTCCTGGAAGTATGGCATCAACAACTTCATCACCGTAGTGACTCGTCTCGTGTCTCAGTCTTAACAGCAACCCGGATTTACCTAAGTCACCAACCTACTCACTTTCACATGGACTACCAACGCCATGCTTGTTTAGCCTGCTCCGTCCCCCCATCGCAATTATATCGAGTACAGAAATATTAATCTGTTTCCCATCGACTACGCCTTTCGGCCTCGCCTTAGGGGTCGACTTACCCTACCCTGATTAACATGGGATAGGAACCCTTGGTCTTCCGGCGTGGGAGTTTTTCACTCCCATTATCGTTACTCATGTCAGCATTCGCACTTCTGATACGTCCAGCATACCTCCCGGTACACCTTCAACCGCTTACAGAACGCTCCCCTACCACTCAGAATAAATTCTGAATCCGCAGCTTCGGTGCATAGTTTAGCCCCGTTACATCTTCCGCGCAGACCGACTCGACCAGTGAGCTATTACGCTTTCTTTAAAGGATGGCTGCTTCTAAGCCAACCTCCTGGCTGTCTGGGCCTTTCCACATCGTTTCCCACTTAACTATGACTTTGGGACCTTAGCTGGCGGTCTGGGTTGTTTCCCTCTTCACGACGGACGTTAGCACCCGCCGTGTGTCTCCCGGATATTACTTTACGGTATTCGGAGTTTGCAAAGGGTTGGTAAGTCGGGATGACCCCCTAGCCTTAACAGTGCTCTACCCCCGTAAGTATTCGTCCGAGGCTCTACCTAAATAGATTTCGGGGAGAACCAGCTATCTCCCGGTTTGATTAGCCTTTCACTCCTAGCCACAGGTCATCCCCTAACTTTTCAACGTTAGTGGGTTCGGTCCTCCAGTTGATGTTACTCAACCTTCAACCTGCCCATGGCTAGATCACCGGGTTTCGGGTCTATACCTTGCAACTATTCGCCCAGTTAAGACTCGGTTTCCCTACGGCTACCCTATTCGGTTAACCTCGCTACAAAATATAAGTCGCTGACCCATTATACAAAAGGTACGCAGTCACCCAACAAGTGGGCTCCTACTGCTTGTACGTACACGGTTTCAGGTTCTATTTCACTCCCCTCACAGGGGTTCTTTTCGCCTTTCCCTCACGGTACTGGTTCACTATCGGTCAGTTGGGAGTATTTAGCCTTAGATGATGGTCCACCTATATTCAGTCAAAGTTTCACGTGCTCCGACCTACTCGATTTCACTTAAAATGTCTTTTCATGTACGGGACTATCACCCTGTATCGTGGCACTTTCCAGAGCCTTCCATTAACACATAATAAGCTTAAGGGCTGTTCCGATTTCGCTCGCCGCTACTTTCGGAATCTCGGTTGATTTCTTTTCCTACGGGTACTTAGATGTTTCAGTTCTCCGCGTTCGCCTCGTTAACCTATGTATTCAGTTAACGATACCTGCAAGCAGGTGGGTTTCCCCATTCGGAAATCCTAGTCTCAAGCGCTTTTTACTAGCTTGACTAGGCTTATCGCAAGTTAATACGTCCTTCATCGCCTCCAACTGCCAAGGCATCCACCGTGTACGCTTAGTCACTTAACCATACAACCCAAACGGGTCTTTGTTTTGTGACAGTTTAACTTCGCCAGAAGTTAATATTGAATACTAAAGTAGATACCAATCAATCAACGTAAAACGTTAATCAAATGGCACTGAATGGTACTGCTACCATTCTTTTTTTACTTTTGAAAACTCTTGATAAATACAAAGTATCTATCAGAATTTTATTATCAGCTTTTCCAAATTTTTAAAGAGCATATTAATTAGTTATTCCGAAGAACACGCACTAATTAACAATCATCTGTGTGGACACTACGAACAAATAAGTTCTAAATCGTATAAGGAGGTGATCCAGCCCCAGGTTCCCCTAGGGCTACCTTGTTACGACTTCACCCCAGTCATGAATCACTCCGTGG
>NZ_JACJFC010000045.1:0-5870 GCF_014164385.1 Pseudoalteromonas sp. SG43-3 | reverse complement strand
GAGGAGCCTTCAATCAATCGAACTACTGTATAAAAGGCTTTGGTTGCAGCCAAAGCTTGGGCCTCACATTACCCGAACTTGGTTAAAGTATTAATTAATTTATGGGTTTATTATCCATACAAGCACTATCAAAGCGAGATGTTAAAATCAATATTCGACCAAAAACACCATGGATTTCATCAGTAAATTCCGAACGTTCAAAGTCAGTTTGAAATGCAGTGTTCATTGCGTACCTTATAGAAATATAAAACCGCAACGGCTAGGCTGTCCAAGCCACGCAGTGGCTGATGCTGGATTGCTTTGTTATATTTCATAGTTTGAATCAATAGAAATATTACACCCCAATTCATAAGCCCAGTTTTCATGATACTTTATCATTAAATCAACATCCATGAGGTGCTCAAGTGTAATAGGCCTAAGCTCAAGTTTTGGTGCGTGCCCACCAAGATTAACATTCCAGACATAGATACGCCCAGTCTTACTACTGCGTTTTAAACTGAATGATTTCATTCCACACTTTCGTGCTATTTCAGTAAAAGGAAAAAAGCCTAACTCATATTCTGGCATATCTCGTAAATTAGCTAATGTTCCATATTGACTCTGTGAATAATCTCCACCAAATGACTCATACGAGGACTCGGAATCATTAAAAAGTTTAATTAATTCACTAGAGTTTGAAAATTTATATCTATCTGCTGTCATGGGGACCTATAACACCCGCATTTGAGGCTGGTTTGGAGCGCAGCGGAAAACCAGTCCGACAACATGCGCTTGTTAACTATTGACAGCACTATACCCGACTGATACTTTGACACTTCGATAGGCCGGATGCGGGTCAGCAGCTCTTGAGCTGTGTGAAGGTTCGATTCCTTCAAGGCCGGCCCTTGTTCTTCTGATACTTAATATCAGGTCTCAGAGAAATCAGCTCCGCCATTATTTCATCTGATACTTTCACGTAGTCTAAATTCTTTGCTCTCAGCAAAAGCTCCGAAGATAGGTGCATTGCGTTATGGAAAGATGCATGTTTTAGATTAGCGCCATCAAACTTTGCTTCTCGAACATCGCATCCATTAAAAACACTGCTTTGTAAGTCTGAATTTGTGAATTCAGCTCTTTCAAGGGACGAATTAGTAAAATCCACCCCCTTGCATATTGATTCATTAAACTTACTTTTTAATAGGTCACAGGACTGAAAAGTAGTGCTTTTAATCGTGCTTTTCTGAAAGTTTGATGATCTCATTTTCATAGATTTAAAAATAGAACCAACAATAGATCCCTCGACAATTTTTAGCCCAATAAGTCTGGAGTCCTCAGCAACCATTCCTTTTACTTTTAGCCCATTTAAAACTAGGTTTTGTACATCTATATTTTTGATATTGTGTTCATTAAGCCTTTTTATATGGCCTAATTTTTTCACGTTAATTTCGGGAAAGTCTAAAGCCGAGAAGTCTTCTAGATCTTCTCTTAATCTTTTTATTTCGCCTGACTTACTCCTTTTAGAATCAAGCCATAGAATTAATACACCAATAATAGACAGCTCGAAAACTATGCCGTGCATTTCAACTAGGAAGTTTTCCCAAAAATCCTTGTTATAAAGGCCTAGTATTGTGTTTGGCAGCACAGTGCTACTAACGCCATCCCAGAAAGCTGTTATTAAGAAAACCACAAGCACCAAAACCGCAGCAATAATTGCTAATGTTGCCACTGAGCTTTTAATAATGATTTTCACTCGATTCCTCAAAGATAGTTAACAATTTAATAGTGCCTCATCGCGCATATTTCTGCCGACTTAACGCTCATTAATCTACTTTATATAGTTTTAACAAATTACCTAAGGTATTACTATTACTAAGGTTTCTAAAATTTTTAAGTGAAATTAAATGAACTAATATGTGCTCATCGCTCAAGGCAGCCTATAGTTACTCTGTTTTATCTTTAAACTCACACAAGTCTTCAATAATACAGCTGCCACACTTAGGTTTACGTGCTACGCATGTGTAACGTCCGTGAAGAATCAACCAGTGATGTACGTCTACTTTAAATTCTTTTGGTACAACCTTTTCAAGCTTTTGTTCTACAGCTACAACATCTTTACCCATGGCAAGCTTGGTACGGTTGGATACACGAAATATATGTGTATCTACGGCTATTACAGGCCAGCAAAAGGATAATAATAGTAGATACTTATATTGTATTGATTTACACTGTATATAACAACAGAGGTGAATCAAAAACATGAATAAGCATACTACTTTAAAACCATTACTCTATAGTTATATACGCTTTTCTACAATCGAACAGGCTAAGGGGCAGTCTTTAAATCGGCAGCTTAGTTTTGCTAAAGAGGTTGCTAAGGAAAAAGGGCTTGAGCTTGATGACTCATTATCAATGCGTGATATGGGGTTAAGTGCGTTTCATAAAACCAATATTACCCGGGGCGCTTTGGGTATATTTTTAGCGGCGGTAGAGCAGGGTAAGGTACCGGCGGGTTCTATTTTAGTGCTTGAAAGTTTGGACCGCATTTCTCGTGCTGCGCCGCTTGAAAGTCAGGGCATTATTGCACAAATTATTAATGCTGATATTACGGTGATCACGGCGGCTGACCGTAAAGAGTATAATAAAGAAACCATTAAAAAGAATCCGATGGATTTGGTTTATATTATCCTGGTGTTGATACGGGCCAATGAGGAAAGTGAAACTAAATCTCTGCGGGTTCGTTCTGCGTTGACTAAGCAATGTGATGATTGGTTAGCCGGCAAACGTGGTTTTAGGGTTAAGTGTGGTAAGCCGCCTAGCTGGGTAGTGTGGAATGATGATAAAAAGTTATTCGACTTCGATCCGCACAATAAAGCTATTATGCTGCGTAAGCTTGAATTATTTAAAAAAGGGCACGGCGGTATAAAAATAGCTGAGCTTATTAATGCAGAGTTTGGTGCGGGTACTGTTCACCACACTGGGGCTAATGTTTATAAAGAGGTAAAGCGCCGTTCGTTAATTGGTGAGCTGAATGTAAAAGTAGGCGATGCTGATTACGTTCTTGAAGGTTATTACCCGCCATTAATGAGTAAAGTTGAGTTTGATTTTTTAGTCGCAGATTCATCTAAACGAGGTGCTACGAAACACACACAAAAGTTTGTGGGGATTTTATCGGGCGTTGGTGTATTTAAATGTGGTTGTTGTGGTAAATCGGTCGGTTCGCATGTTGTTTATCGTAAAAAGTGTATTGATGAAGTAAAAAGTAGCCATAAGCGCTATGGTTGTGTTGAAGCTAGGCGCAATAATAACTGTACAATGAGTTCTACAGTGCAAATTGAAATGGTTGAAAGTGCTGTTGTTAAGTTTTGCCAGGATAAAGTAAACCTGCAACGTATATTGCTAGGGGGCAGCGACCGCGAATTAATTAATACTGAAGAATCAGCACTGGTTGCGCAGCTTGAAAAAATTAATGACGATATAAACTCACTTACAGAAACGCTTTTAATACTTGAGGGCACGCCACCACAGGCGATAGCTAATAAAATATCAGCCCTTGAAACACAAGCGCGTGACATTCAAACCCAAATAGATACCAGTAAAAACAAGCTTGCTAAAATTGACCACTCTTTTCGTGATGAAGTAACAGACCGCTGGTTATCGCTTACTAAAAACCTTGTAAAACTTTCCAATGACGAACGTTTAGCTATTCGCCAGCTAGTTAAAGATACTTTTAAAAGCATCAGTTTACAGCTAAATACATTTAGCGGCGATAAAGGTGGCCTCAATAATGTTTTTGAGCACCTATTAGGTGCCTCAAATGCTGACTACTTTGAGCTTTTACTGGAATTTCATAATGATAAGAAGCGTTTGTTGCGTCTGCATAAACATACTGGTGAGCTAGTTAGTGGTTATGACTTTTGACGTAATTACGAAGTGGCCTGACGCAAGTTTACCCTTGCAACAGGCCATATTCAATATTATTTAGTTGAAGGGCTTAGTTATTTAGGTTCTTTAAAATAATTAGGATCAATACTTGTAAACCTGGCACAAAAGGTTTTAATAATATGATCTAGCATTGCTTCAAAGACCATTAACTCAACAACCATACCTGACTGAATAATCTTACCTTTATTGGTTATTATCGCTAGCGCATATCCTTTTTGCATTTGCAGTCCATTATTATTAGAAGAAATAATTTGCATAGAAACCTTTAAGTTATTAATAAAAGAATTGGTTAGCTTGAAGGCTTAATTAATCAAACTAACAGTACTATGATAACTATTTTCAAAATTTTTCAAAATTTAGGGATGTTTTGGATATTTTTCTGAATCCCTCCGCTAAATGGGGAGTTAGATTGCATCTTGATTAAAATTCAGAGAAAAACACAAAAAATTTTTTAGATAAATAGAGAATTAAGTAATGTGTTTTGTATATTTATCAGGAAATTATTGAAGTTGGTTTATTAATTGTTCAATACTTATTACTGATAGGTAGGCTCAAGTTACTCTTCACGCTGAATTGTCTAAGCACTTAAAATATAGGTTTACTTTCTGGACTTTTTAATAACCACGACTAAAACTATTGTTAATACGGTCGCAGGTAATAACCAAATATATTCCGCCATATTATTCATCCTCAAGGTTGTACAGTGATATTCCAACATTAATGATTTTTATTATTTTTGCAAATTAAACCAACAAAACGCAATTCTTCACTTTTACCCATTGCATGGCCCTAGTTAATTTCAGGACAATTAACGAGGACAAATCATGAAAAATATTAAATCTCAATTTATTCGCCAATACGTTCGAGCCAGTAGATCTCCGTGGGATGACTGCTCTACAATTTTATTGTTAGCAGATGTAGTTAATGAACAAACATTAGAGTTAAATTTCAATAATTACATCTATTTACATAGAGATAGCGTTGGAAAAATACTTGGCATTAGTATTTCAAATAGTATGTTGGAAAAAAATCCAAGTTTTGAGAATAGGTATTTAGAAGGGCACGACATGACGCTTTTTTTACTTATCTACATAGAGCAAATAACACAGTTTTGTGAGCTGTTCTCTGAAGAGTTCCAGCAAATATTTATGCAAACGCCAACTACATTTTTTGCAGCAACAGAAAGTGATTGGGTCGATATTATCGACAATGCATAACCCCCTAAGCGAACATTTGTTCGCTTTTTTAAAAATATTTTTCGTAAACCGTTTTAAATACCCATGCCTGATTTTATTTACTAATACGTTATCGATTTTGATAACAAAACACACAAGGATAGTGAAAAAATGAAACATACATACGTATCAACATTGGATTTTTTAAATTTATTACACTCATTTAGCCGAGTAATCACCGCTAATGACCACCAGATAAACTTATTAGAATTACGCAGTGATAATGCGAATTTAGATGAGCTGTGGGAGGTTATTGGCCCTGAAATTACAGCGAATAAAACACTAAATGAGTTTGCTATGCGAAAACTTGCTTATGAGCTCATGCACAGCCTAATTAGCCACCCAGTAGAGCGTGTGGAGCTGCCGTGTGACTTCGAGGATGATGTTTATCCCTAGGGTCTAATTGAAAAAATTAACGATTGAAACTGAGGTCATAATGGTTATTTTCAAAATCAAAATAACAGCCTAATCATATCTCCCAAAATATGCCTGAATCATTATTTGCTGATTCGTTGCCCTAACTGCAATAGCGTTTAATAGGGCATTTTACTCAGTTACTGAGTATCAAACCTGGGAGGGGGTCCTGCGCAAATACAGGGTTTCGTTACGATGCCTCAAAAGCGAGGTCATTGTAATCATGTTTGGCAAGGCCATAGGTCAAATGCACAAGGGAGGTAGATTTATGTCTATCTCCCTTTTGCGTATTTCAGTAAG
>NZ_JACJFC010000044.1:0-7218 GCF_014164385.1 Pseudoalteromonas sp. SG43-3 | reverse complement strand
GAGCGAAAAGCAGACATTGACCGTTAATCGTTTCAACGACGGCAATTAGCCATACGTTGCATGTTTGCTCCCTTACTGGTTTTACGATATCCAAAACCGACATAACGACCATTAAGCAAATACCAAAGTAAAATAGGTATGTGCTTCAATCATATAGCCAAAGAGGATAAAGCGTTAATAGCACTGCTACAGGCCCTAGAATGCTGAAGACAGCTCTGGTATGGTTTTTATTTTTGTGCCAGTTGTATAAGTTTACCAATAGTTCCAAAGATGCAAAAATAGGTAAAAGCGTATTTACAGCTATTCCTTCGAAGTGAGAGAAGAAGCCTAGTCCTAATGCCGATGCAAGTGACCTTAATGCAGGGAAGCAGGCCGTGCCGCTAGCCAAACGCCACTAGAGCCTACTCTGTCTAATATTTTATTTATCATTTGAAAGTCTATTGGTTGATATTACCATCATTCTAAACTCCGTATATAAGTACGGAGTCAATCATTTTAATGAATCAATTATGGGGCAATGTGTTGGATCTTCGTTTTGCATACAGGTATTTGTCATATCCACAATTACTTTCTCTAAACGTTGAAGGTCATTAATTTTGTCTCGAATGATTGCTAACTTTTGTCGGCTTAATAGCTCAACTTGAGTGCAGTTGCTGTCCATAGACATTAGCGATTTTATTTCTCTTAACGTAAAGCCGAGCGCTTTGGCTTTTGTGATAAACCTAAGTTGTCCTGCTATTGTTTCGTCATATTGTCTATAACCAGATATTGGTTTTTCAGGTTGTGTAATCAGCCCTTCTCGTTCATAAAAACGAATGGTTTCTACATTTAAATTTAATGATTGTGCTAATTTGCCAATGGTTTACATTATTGCCTTTGTGAATACTACTAATCTAAAGTTATATTTAGTTTAGCTATCCAATGATTTGATGATGCCGCACGCTTCAATTGTATTGTCTGAACCACAAGCACTTGCCATCTGTTGTAATTCAGCTTTAAGCGCCCTTAATTCTTTCATACGTTTATTCACTAGTGCAAGTTGCTGATCAATTAATGCATTAACGCTAGAGCAGCTTTCTTCTGGCTTATTTTTTAATTCGATAAGACGTTTAATATCATTGAGTGATATATCTAGGCTGCGACAATGCTTTACGAATTCCAATTGTTTAAGTGCTTTACTATCATACAGCCTGAAATTACCTTCTGAACGGTTTGGATTTAACAGTAATCCTTCTCTTTCATAATATCTAATCGTTTGTATTGAACAGCCCGATTTTTTTGACAATTCGCCTATTTTCATCAATTTCCCCCAGACATTTGACTCTATAGTTACTATAGGATCTATAGTATAGGTATGCAACGAAAGGGATATATAAAAATGACTGAGAAATATTTAAACAATACGAATATCGTTAATTTTGAACACAAAGATATCCAATCCCTGATCGATCAACGAGGGTGGAAAAATTTGGATAATTTCAACAAAATTGGTGCCGCTTATCAGTTTGTAAAAGATGAAATAATGTTTGGCTATAACAAGAGTGATGATATTTCAGCAAGCGATGTGCTAGCAGATGGTTATGGACAATGTAATACTAAGGGTAATCTGTTAATGGCACTATTGCGTGGACTAGGTATCCAGTGTCGTTTCCAAGGTTTTACCATTGATCAGCAACTATAAAAAGGTGCTATCCTAAGCTTGTATTTTGGTTAGCACCTAAATACATCATTCATAGTTGGGTAGAAGTTTACTTTGAAGGGCGTTGGATAAACTTAGAGGGCTTTATATTGGATGAGCAATACTTAAGCTCACTACAGCAGAAATTTAGCCAAGCAAAAGATGAGTTTTGTGGTTATGGTGTTGCAACAAAGTGCTTATCTTCACCCGGTACGGATTGGCGTGGAGAGGATACCTATATTCAAAAAGAAGGTATTCATGACGACTTTGGGCTTTATGATTCACCAGATAAGTTCTATCTCGAAAAAGGTACTAATCTATCAGGTGTAAAACGTTGGTTGTATCAACGAGTGATCCGACATTTGATTAATATGAATGTATCAAAAATAAGAAATAAAAAAGTACTGGAGGTACAAAATGCACAACCATAGTCACAGTCATCAGCATGGTAAAGACGACCGGATTGGTTGGGCATTTTTCCTTAATGTGATATTTACCATTATCGAATTTATAGGTGGTTGGCTCACAAACAGTACGGCGATAATGGCGGATGCCGTTCACGATCTTGGTGATAGTCTTTCAATAGGTTTTGCGTGGATTTTAAGTCGTTTTTCAGATAAAGAAGCATCAGACAAATTCAGCTATGGTTATCGCCGACTTACACTTTTTGGTGCATTGGTAAATAGTATTGTTTTGATTATCGGCTCTATTTGGGTTTTATTTGAAGCAATACCTAAGCTGTCCAATCCTGAAATGCCTGTAGTTGAGGGGATGTTAGGGCTAGCCATACTCGGTGTTGCCGTAAATGGTTATGCGGTATTCAAATTAAAAGCGGGTGAAACACTAAATGAAAAAGTGCTGACATGGCACCTACTTGAAGATGTACTCGGTTGGGTTGCCGTTCTTATAGTCTCTATTGTATTGTTGTTCGTTGAACTGCCGATATTAGATCCTCTATTATCAATAGGGTTTACGCTGTTTATCTTATTTAACGTTTTCAAAAATCTTAAATCAACATTGGTGCTTTTTCTTCAAGCTGCACCCGATAAAGAGACCCAAGAGCGTATTAAGCAGTCATTAAATGAATTTCCTGAAGTAAATGGTATACACCATATGCATTTTTGGTCACTGGATGGTGAAAGTCACGTTTTAACAGCGCACCTTGAGCTGAGTGACAACTTTGACGTTAAAGAATTAATTAAGCTTAAACAAGAGGTTGCAGCTAAATTATCTTCCTATCATTTATCGCATACGACGATAGAGTTTGAGTTTTTAAATGAAAATTGTAGGGATGAAGCAGAGTAAGTTTTATCAATAAAATTTTGGAGCATACAATATAAAAAGCAGCTTAATTAGGCATAACTTAGTAATTAAGCTGCTTTTTTGCTTTTAGATTTCGTCGGATTGCTGTTTGTTACTCTCAGCGCCATGCGCCCATTGATATAAAATAGGCAATACAAACAAAGTTAAAATGGTAGAAGATACAATACCGCCGATAACAACTGTTGCTAGTGGTCGTTGTACTTCTGCACCAATTCCAGTGTTTAACGCCATTGGAATAAAACCTAAACTTGCGACCAGTGCCGTCATTAAAATAGGTCTTAAACGAATGATGGCGCCTTCAATGATCGCTACGTATAGGTCGCCTTTTTCATGCCAAAGATCTCGAATAAAAGCCAACATAACCAAGCCATTTAATACTGCGACACCTGACAATGCAATGAAGCCGACACCTGCCGAAATTGATAAGGGCATGTCTCTTAAATAAAGTGAAAATACGCCCCCTGTTAATGCTAAAGGCACGCCACTGAAAATGATTAATGCATCTTTTAATGAACCAAATGCTATAATCAAAATACCTAGGATAACAACCAATGTTATCGGTACAACTAGGCTTAATCGCTTACTTGCTGATTCTAGTTGTTCAAACGTTCCACCATAATCAAGCCAGTATCCTGCTGGAATTTCTCCTTCCTGATTAATTTTAGCTTTAACTTCTTTTACAAAACCGCCTAAATCTCTACCACGAACATTGACGGTAACCACAACTCTTCTTTTTCCGTTCTCTCGGCTAATCTGCGCGGGTAAAGACTCTGATTTAAGCTCTGCAACTTCTTCAATTGGCACATAGTTACCATTCTCAAGTGGAAGCGGCAGATGCTTCAAGCTATCGATATCCGTTCTTATTTGCTCTGGTAGGCGAACAACTAACTCAAACCGTCTGTCACCTTCATAAATGATCCCCGCAGATTCACCGCCAATCGCAGTGGCAACCCAGTCTTGCAATTCGGTAACGTTCAATCCATACCTACCAAGCGCTTCTCGTTTAGGAATTACTGATAAAGATGGAACACCTGTGACCTGTTCTATTCGAGCATCAGCGGCACCATCCACGGTTTTCACAATATTTAGAATATCTTTTGCGGTAAGTAATAACCGATCCAAATCATCACCAAATATTTTGATGCCGACATCAGCTCTAACGCCAGAAATCAATTCATTGAAACGCATTTGAATAGGCTGAGTGAATTCATAGTTGTTGCCTGGAATGTTTTTCAGTACTTTTTCCATTTCTTCAACTAATTCACTTTTTGGTTTTGAAGGTTCGGCCCATTCTTTACGTGGTTTTAAAATAACAAAGATATCAGCAATACTCGGTGGCATTGGGTCGGTTGCTACTTCTGGTGTGCCAATGCGCGAGAATACTTTATCAACTTCAGGAAACGCTTTAATACGTTGCTCAAGTACTTCTTGCATTTCTACTGATTGCTCTAGGCCAGTCGATGGAATTCTTAATGCCTGTAGTGCAATATCACCTTCATTTAATTGAGGAACAAATTCTGTCCCAAGCGTAGTTGCTAACCAAAGGCTATACCCCATTAACAGCGTTGAGAATGAAACAATAATCCAACGAAATTTCATCGCCATTTTTAACAATGGTTCATAAATAGACTTGGTTGAACGAATAACTACACTTTCTTTTTCGCTGATTTTACCTTTCATAAACACAGCTACAGCAGCAGGAACCAGTGTAACTGAAAGGATCATTGCGGAAATTAACGCCATAACGACAGTTGCCGCCATAGGGTGGAACATTTTCCCTTCAACGCCAGTTAGCGTGAAAATGGGGATGTAAACAACAGTGATAATTGCCACACCAAACAAGCTTGGACGTATCACTTCTGAAGTGGCTTCAAAAACGGTATTTAGGCGTTCTCTTAAGTCTTGCCTATGACCGTTGTGTTGGGCCTGTGCTAACCTACGGACAGAGTTTTCAACGATGATTACAGCCCCGTCCACTATCAAGCCAAAGTCCAATGCGCCGAGACTCATTAAATTGGCAGATACTCCTGCTTGCACCATACCTGTGATTGTCATTAACATGGAAATAGGGATAACAGCAGCGGTAATGAGAGCTGCACGTAAATTTCCAAGTAGAATAAATAACACAACAATAACTAAAAGCGCACCTTCAACGAGGTTTTTGGTAACGGTTGCAATCGCTTTATCTACTAACGTTGTTCTGTCGTAAACAGGCTCTGCGGTAATGCCCTTTGGCAGAGATTTTTGTATTTCGCTGAGCTTATGTTCCACTTCTAAAGCAACGGTGCGAGAATTCTCACCAATCAGCATCATGGTTGTACCAAGCACTGTCTCAATGCCATTACGAGTAGCAGCCCCTGTTCTAAGTTCTTTGCCTATAGCAACATTGGCAACATCACTTATTTTTACAGGAATACCATCGTTCTTTTTGATGATGACATTGAGGATTTCATCCATTGTCGCAAGTTGCCCGATGGAGCGCACTAACACTTGTTGTCCGTTTTGCTCAATATAACCCGCGCCACGGTTATCATTATTTTTACGTAATGCATCAGAAACGTCTTCAAAGCTTACCTGATGAAAAAGTAATTTTTCGGGTTTCGGCGTTATATGATACTGCTTGTTATAGCCGCCGATGCTGTTGACCTCAATGACGCCTTTAACTTGAGCCAATTGCGGTTTAATGATCCAGTCTTGTATTTCTCTTAAGGCAATAGCGGTATAAGGCTCTCCATTAGGCATTTTAGCGTCAGGAGAAGCTTGTACGGTATACATAAATATTTCACCAAGCCCTGTGGAAATAGGACCCATCTCTGGCTCTAAGCCAGAGGGAATAACGCCTTTTATCGCAGCTAATCTTGCATTGATTAAGTTGCGTGCGAAATAAATATCGGTTCCCTCTTCAAAGATAACGGTCACCTGGGATAAACCATATCTTGAAAGAGAGCGGGTGTGAGACAGCTTTGGTAGTCCAGCTAATGCGTTTTCTACTGGAAAAGTTACCCTTTGCTCCGCTTCTAAAGGTGAATAACCGGGGGCAGAGGTATTTATTTGTACCTGTACGTTTGTTATATCTGGAACAGCATCAATGGGAAGTTTTTGATAACTCCACATACCAACGCCGATGATTACCATCAGCAAGCTTAATACTAAATAGCGCCTATTTATTGCAAGACGCAAAATTGATTCAATCATATTGCGTCTCCTAATCGTCGTCTTCTACTTCAGATTTCAAGATATCTGCTTTAATCAGATAACTGTTTTTGTTTACATATTCAGCGTCTTTACTGAGGCCATCAATGACCTCGATATAGTTTTTGTCTGAACGACCAAGGACAAGTGGTGCAAACTCGTACTCTTCATTTTCTTTTACAAAGACACCTAATTGTCCACCTAGCTCTTGTATGGCAACTTTCTCGACCGCTAAATCCACCTCAAATTGGTTTATCTTTACGTTGCCTTTTAATAATTGACCTGACGTTAGCTTTAACTCAGTGTTGTTTAATCGTACCCGTGCTAAAACATAAGGCTGATCTTTAGCTGGAATAATATTAGTGATGACTGAACTGAATGCGTGTTCACCTTGCTCAATATCAACATGCTGACCGACTTTGATTTGATTATATTGGCTGGTAAACACCTTAAATTCAGCCCACAAGGTGTCAAATTTGACGATTTCAAACAAGCTAGTGTTTTGCGTGATACCGCCAATATTTCCATTTCGCTGTAAAACAGTCCCAGAAACAGGCGATGTTATTTTATAAGTATTTAAGCTCTCATTAGATTCAATAACGGCTAATAGATCGCCTTTTTTTACCGTATCACCAACAGTGAAGTTTATTGTCTTTATAACGCCGTTATATCTAGCGCTAACTTGAAATAATTGTTCAGCGCCTATCGTCGTAGAGCCGTATACAGGGATAGTTTGGTTCAACGTTTTTGAAGCTAAATAGGCTGTTTCAACACCAACCTTTTTTGCCATGTTATTGTCGATTTTGCTTATGCCTTCTTCGCCTTCATGTTCATCTTCACTAGCGAAAACACTTTGAATGGGTGATAGATACCCAATAAAAATCAATAGTGCGAGTAAATAGTTTTTCATTTTGAATTCCTAAACGATTCAGTTAATCACTGAATCAATAAATTGTTATTAAACTTAAAGTGATGTTTATTTAGAGTGACAGCGCTTCGTTTGTTAGTTTTTCTATCTCTGCGCC
>NZ_JACJFC010000043.1:2093-7390 GCF_014164385.1 Pseudoalteromonas sp. SG43-3 | reverse complement strand
CTTTGTTGAAATTGATTGAGAAAGTGTAAATGAAAGCTCATGTCTATCGCTGTAGTAATTTTGTATTGCTGTTGCTCAGTACTTAAATTACTCACCAGAGCTCGGTAGGTGTGGGTATCATTTTGCCATGAGGTAATGTTGTTACGGTTAAAGCCAGTTGAAGCCTTAGCACTCATTACAAAATCACTAAAATCTCGTTCAGAGCTTTGAAAAATGAGATCTCCTTTTGCGGTATTTACCTGATAGTAAACACCGTGATGACCCGCTACAGCGTTAGATAATTCATTTTTAAATTTCAGGTTTGATTTATAGTGTTGTCTTAAAACTAATTCAATAGATTGATTAATAACATGCAGTTCACTACTATCTTGCTGGAAAAAATGATGTTTTATCGAACTATTTATTAAGGTGGCAACTAAAGTTAAGCACGCAATAACGGTTACAGCCACAAACAACACAACACGCATCGTAAGTGATAAAGGCCGTGACTTAATAGCCATCAGTTTCAACCTCTAATTTATAGCCCATACCGCGAACTGTATGAATTAATTTAATAGTAAAGTCATCATCAACTTTTGCTCTTAGCCTACGAATGGCAACATCAATCACATTGGTGTCGCTATCAAAATTCATATCCCATACTTGAGAAGCAATTAACGAACGTGGCAGTACTTCACCTTCGCGCCGTAACAATAGTTCAAGTAAGCTAAACTCTTTATTACTCAATAAAATACGCTTGCCTGCACGTTGTATTTTTCGCTTTGGAATATCCATTTCTAAATCAGCAACGATCAGTATATCGTCAACTGTTTGTACTGCACCACGGCGAATAAGAGTGCGTACTCTTGCTAAAACTTCAGCAAAAGCAAAAGGCTTTATTAAATAGTCATCAGCACCAAGTTCGAGCCCCTTTACTCTATCGTCTATGCTATCGCGAGCAGATAAAAATAGTACTGGGGTTTTGTTATCTGCTTCACGTAGCGACTGTAAAATTTTCCAACCGGATACGTCAGGTAACATGACATCAAGTATTATTACATCAAATAATTCGGTCATTGCTAGGTGATGACCGTCAAGACCATTGCGCGCCAAAGAAACCTGAAAACCAGCTTCACTTAGTCCCTGTTTTAAATAATCTCCCGTTTTTGCTTCATCTTCAACAACTAATAAGCGCATACAATTCCTTCATTAAAGTCCTAACAACTACCTCTGCAAATATTATGCAGTATCTGTCACTACAGCAACATGACACCAAGATTACAACTTTGTAATGTTCGCGTCATGTTGAAGACAGGTCTATTTTCTATACTCAATACATATTCTGCTATGAAGGAGTAAGGAAATGGGGTTTAAAAAGTCATCACAACAGGTTAGCACACCACGAAGACGATTTGTTCAAGGCTTAATTGCAGGAGGTGTACTTGCTGCTTTTCCGAGTGTATTACATGCTGCATCATCTTTAGTAGCAGGAACAATAACAGGCACTGTGCCCGAACTTAGCGGCGAAGTAATTGATCTGGTTATAGATGAATCGCCGGTTAACTTTACTGGCGTAGTACGTATGGCGACAACTATCAATGGATCTATACCCGCTCCTACCTTGCGCCTCAAAGAAGGCGATGACGTTACTATTAGAGTAACAAATAAGTTATCAGTACCGAGTTCAATTCATTGGCATGGCATTATTTTACCGTATCAAATGGATGGCGTACCTGGTATCAGTTTTAAAGGCATTATGCCTGGCGAAACCTTTGTTTATAAATTTAAATTACAACAAAGCGGTACATATTGGTATCACTCACATAGTGGCTTTCAAGAAATGACTGGCATGTACGGTGCATTAATTATTGAACCGCGAGAAAAAGATATTATTAGTGCAGATAACGAGCATGTTATTCAATTATCTGATTGGACTGATGATGACCCAATGGCGCTGTTCCGCAAATTAAAAATACAGAGTGATGTATTTAACTTCAATCAGCCCACTGTTCCAGAATTTTTTGATGACGTTTCAAATAGCGGTGTTTCGAATGCTTTGCAACGCCGCAAAATGTGGAATCAAATGAGAATGAATCCTACAGATTTAGCTGATTTATCTGCATCAGCAATGACTTTTTTAATGAACGGTAGTACTCCAATGGCAAACTGGCGTGGATTATTTAAAGTCGGTGAAAAGCTTAGGTTAAGGTTTATTAATGGCTCTAGTAATAGCTTTTTTGACGTGCGTATCCCCGAGTTAAAACTAACGGTTGTACAAGCAGATGGGCAAAACGTTGAACCAGTGACAGTTGATGAATTTAGATTCGGCCCTGGTGAAACCTACGACGTAATTGTTGAGCCTAAAAATGATGCCTATACGATTTTTGCTCAAAGTATGGATCGCTCTGGTTACGCAAAAGGAACTTTATCAAGCTCGCCTAATATTGATGCGCCAGTACCTGCACTTGACCCTGTTGAATGGTTAACGATGACCGATATGATGGGCAATATGACCCACGGCGGTGAGCACTCTGCAATGGCTGGTATGGCAGGCATGTCAGGTATGAACTCTAAAGAAATGGATCATAGCGCTATGGGCCACGGTGCAATGGCGATGGATCATAGCAAACATGGTATGTCTGAAAACCCATTAGCGGTTGCCAGCTCTAAAGTGCGTCATGCAAAAACGGAGTATGGAGCTTCAGTTGATATGCGCGTTGATATGCCTAGAACAAATCTTGATGATCCTGGTATTGGTTTACGTAAAAATGGTCGTCGTGTTTTAACACTTGCAGATTTACACTCACTTGAAGGGATCACTAACCAGCAAGAGCCAGAAGCTGAAATTGAGCTGCATTTAACCGGAAACATGGAGCGTTATAGCTGGTCATTTGATGGCTTAGAATTTGGTAAAAGCACGCCAGTGCATATGAAGCATAACCAACGTTTAAGAGTTATTTTACAAAACGATACCATGATGACGCACCCTATGCATTTGCATGGTATGTGGAGTGATTTAGAAAACGAGCAAGGTGATGTGCAAGTGCGACGTCATACGATACCTGTTCAACCCGCACAAAGAATCAGCTTTTTAACCACCCCTCACGATGTAGGTCGCTGGGCTTGGCATTGCCATTTATTATTCCATATGGATGCCGGTATGTTTAGAGAGGTAGTCGTATCATGAAACAATTAAAACTATCTAAATCATTAGGTTTATTAATGTTAACAGGGGCTTCATTAATTAGTTTCCCTTTATTAGCGCAAAGTGAAATGGCACAAATGAATAGCGCTAAGATGCAACCACAAGGAGGAAGTGCACCTAAAGATGCAAGAGACCCCCATGCTTACTCTGCGGGAACAACTTTAACAGAAGGCCCATATGCGCTTGAGGGCAATGAGCGATTAACACTCGCTGATGAGCATCCATTTTACGCATTACTAGGCGATCGTCTTGAATATAACGAGCAAGCAAACGCAGGTGTATTTGACTTACAAGCATGGTACGGCACTACCTTTGATCGATTGGTAATTAAAACCGAGGGTGATTTCAGCGAAGGAAGTATTGAAGAAAACCAAACCGATATTTTATGGGGTCACGCCGTATCAGCATATTGGGATACTCAAGCAGGTGTTCGTCTTGATTACAATAAAGAAGGTGAAAATCGGCAATGGTTGGCTTTTGGCTTACAAGGTTTAGCCCCTTATTGGTTTGAACTTGATATGACAGCATACGTAGGTGAGCGAGGCAATACCGCATTTACGTTAGAGGCAGAGTACGAACTATTACTCACGCAAAAGCTAATTATACAACCGCGAGCCGAAATTACACTTTATGGCAAAAACGATAAACAAAACGAACTTGGAAGTGGCCTATCAAGCAGCGCGATTGGCTTTAGGGTTCGTTATGAATTTACACGCCAGTTTGCGCCCTATATTGGCGTTGAATGGAGCAATAAATTTGGCAATACCGCCGACTATGCCACATCAAGTGGACAAAGTAGCAACAACACCGCATTTGTTACGGGTATTAAATTTTGGTTTTAATCATTTTAAATAAGAGGTAATTATGAAGTTTTTTAATTCTGCAGTAGCTATTTTAGGTTTAGTACTTACATTTTCCGCATCAGCGCATATATCACTCAAGCAATCAACACCTGCGCAAGAAGCCATGTTAATGAAAAGCCCAGAGCAACTTTCGTTAACTTTTGGTGGTGAAGTAAGGCTAGCAAAAGTCATCATCAAAGATGAAAAAAATAAATCAATAAACTTTGATTTCAAACCAAGCTCTACCCCAAGCACAGACTTTAGTTGGTCATTGCCGAGCTTAGTCCAAGGCACTTACACGGTTAAATGGACAGCACTGGGTGGTGATGGACATAAAATGACCGACACGTTTAGATTTATGGTACACAAAAGTGAATCGCATAAGATGATGCAAGAACAATCTAATACCCACAGCAAACATAATCATTAAGTAGCAACATAATGCAATTAAGTGAATGGTCAGTACTCTTACTATTATTAAAACTAGCAAGCTATATCGCAATTGCAGGGCTTGCGGGCACTTTATTAATGCGCTTTATGTGTGGCAACAGCAATGTTGCAGGGCATCACTTAATTAGCTTTTATCAGTTCTTAAAACGTTGGCAAATTACGTGTGTAGTTACAGGTAGTATTGCTGCACTTTTACAAGTACCAATAGAAGCTGGAGCAATGGCTGAATCAGGCTTTATGGGAATGTTTGACCCCTTTATGCTTGAAATTGTTTGGCAATCAGTCATAGGTGACCAAGCAACGTTTAGAATACCAGCGCTCATTATTGCTCTAATTAGCGCATGTATGTGGAGTGTGGAATCAGATGATAACGTAGCAGGTTATAAAAACGTTGCCGTTATACTAATCATGCTTGGGTTTATCGCTTATAGCTTCACTTTTACTGGGCACAGTGCAAATGAAAATGGGTTAGTGAAAAGTATTTTAACCTTTCACCTTATTGCCATTGCGAGCTGGTTAGGGTCATTGTGGCCGCTTTACAAAAGCTGCACTTTACTACCTACCAGTGAAGTAAAGCGGTTAATGCATTACTTTGGTCAACTCGCTATTGTTATTGTATTTGTACTACTTATTTCGGGCTTAACTCTGCTCCTGCAGTACCTAGAGTCATTTTCTGCATTGTTTACATCAAATTATGGGCAACTAATTTTATTAAAGCTGTTACTCGTCAGCGCGATGCTGTTACTAGGTGCATGGCATAAGCTTTTTTTAGTCCCGCAAATCACTCAACAACACCATATAAGTATATTAAAACGCTCGAT
>NZ_JACJFC010000043.1:0-1993 GCF_014164385.1 Pseudoalteromonas sp. SG43-3 | reverse complement strand
AGGTTGGAAAATCACTCATATTCACTGGTCTAATTAAGGAGTTAACAATGCGAGTAATCTACATTACCTCAGCGTTTTTTTTATCATTAACTATGTCATTTTCGGCAATGAGTATCGAAAAACAGCATAAAACATCAATAATCTATGAAAATTCAGAAAAACCTGAAATTGAGCTTACCGTTTATAAAAGTAAAAATTGTGGATGTTGTAATAAGTGGATTGCTCATTTGAGTGAAAACAATATTCAAACAAAAGCAATTAACGTTAATGACATGGGGTCGATTAAATCTCAGTATCAAATAAAACCTAATATGCGCTCATGCCATACAGCCGTGTCAGCCGATGGATTTGTATTTGAAGGTCATGTTCCCGTTAAACATATAAAACAGTTTTTATCTGGGCAACACGCTCCGCACATTACAGGCTTAAGTGTACCAGCCATGCCTATTGGCACTCCCGGAATGGAAATGGAGGGTATATTTCACAAATATAATATTGAACTACTCACTGACAACTCAAATGAAGAAACCTACAGATACATAAGTAAATCCAGCGAGCAATTTTAGCCTAACGGCATAATTTTTGATTTAATTGTTAAATACCCATTTTACACAACAGGAAACACTGATTTGTGAGCTTGATAGTGTAAAAATTACTCACATGTAAAAACAAAATACAAAACTTTTAAGGAGCAATACAATGTCACACTATTCAAAATTTTTTTTAATGATAGCAACATCCACAATAACCATGTTTGTATTGATGTATTTGAACACCTACCAACTTAGTCATGTTTATTTTAGTGAAACTCGTACTTATATGGCGCTTTATATGGGAGCCACGATGGCAGTGATAATGCTACTTTTCATGCTCAATATGTATAAAGATAAAAAGAAAAATATAACAGTACTCATTGCTAGTGTTGCCGTATTTGCAGGAAGTTTATTTTTAGTTCGCTCACAAGTGACTGTTGATGATAGCTCATGGATGTCGGCGATGATCCCACATCATTCAATTGCCATACTCACCAGTGACAGGGCAAAAATCAAAGATAAACGCGTTCAAAAGCTTGCTACAAATATAATTGAAGCCCAAGAGCGAGAAATAAAAGAAATGCAATGGCTCCTAAAAGATATAGAGCAAAACGGCATTGCACAAACCAATGCTCAAGCACAATTAAGAGCTGTTCCAGATTTCAATTCAAATAAATAAATAAACCGCATAACATAAGGAGTAAAGCATGAGTAAATCAGCCCAACTTTTTAGAATGGCAACAGATGAGCATATTTGTCCGTTTGGTTTAAAATCAAAAGACCTACTAGAGCGAGAGGGATATACAGTTGATGATCAGCTTTTAACTTCTCGAGAGCAAACAGATGAATTTAAAAAACAACACAGTGTAGAAACTACACCTCAAGCATTTATTGATAATAAACGTATAGGTGGCTACGACGATTTACGTGATTACTTTAATAAGCCACAAGCAGCCCAAGAAGGTACAACTTACACGCCCGTGATTGCGATTTTTTCGGTTAGTTTTTTGCTTAGTGTGGCATTTAGTTTTGCATCGGATAATAGCTTATTATCAATGCAAACCGCTGAACTGTTTGTAGCCCTAACAATGGCAGTGTTAGCAATACAAAAGCTTCAAGACTTATTTAGCTTTACTAATTCATTTATAACCTATGACTTAGTCGCTATGAAAGTAGTCAGGTACGCTTATGTCTACCCATTTTTAGAAGCATTTGTTGGCATTGGAATGATAGCCGGATTACCAGCCTATATTATTGCCCCTATTTCATTATTCATAGGTGGGGTTGGTGCTGTTTCAGTGATAAAAGCAGTCTATATAGATAAACGAGAGTTAAAATGTGCGTGTGTAGGCGGTGACAGTAACGTACCACTAGGGTTTATCTCTCTAACAGAAAACTTATTTATGATAGCTGCCGGTATTTGGATGTTTGTTAGGTAAATAACAGCTTTAATTTAAAAA
>NZ_JACJFC010000042.1:0-8253 GCF_014164385.1 Pseudoalteromonas sp. SG43-3 | reverse complement strand
CAAAATGATACCCACACCTACCGAGCTCTGGTGAGTAATTTAAGTACTGAGCAACAGCAATACAAAATTACTACAGCGATAGACATGAGCTTTCATTTACACTTTCTCAATCAATTTCAACAAAGCCTTTGGGCCATTATGTTTGGCTCAGCGGTACTCATTTCATTGGTGGCTTGGTTTGCTGTACATCAAGGATTAAACCCTTTACGAGGTTTAAGTCAGAAAATACACGATATCCAAACTAATAAAATGGATGTAAGGCTCGATGAAAATAAAGTGCCTATTGAGCTTGTTAATATGGTGCAGTCGTTTAACTCAATGCTCGACAGGCTCCAGGGTGAATTTATTCGCTTATCAAATTTTTCTAGTGATATTGCTCATGAACTACGAACTCCACTAACGAATATAATTACTCAAACACAGGTTGGATTATCTAAAAAAAGGCAGTTGGAAGAGTATCAAGAATTATTATTTTCTAACTTAGAAGAACTCGAGCGATTAACGAAAATGGTTAGTGATATGCTTTGGCTCGCCAAAACTCAAAACGGGCTAATTAAACCAGTTCAAAACACTCTAAAAAGCCATGATGAAATTGAAGTGTTATTTGAGTATTTTGACGCTTTGGCTGAAGACTCATTGATTGCATTTAATAAAAAAGGTCAAAACCTTTGTTTTTATTGTGACAAATTACACTTTCGTCAATTATTATCAAACTTACTATCCAATGCAATTAGGTACGCTCCAAAAGGCTCATCAATCACTGTAAACAGTGAAATGACCACCGCTGAAAAAATATGCATTTCAGTGATTAATACAGGGGAGAGAATACCTTCTGAGCATTTACCTTATTTATTTGACCGCTTTTATCGACCTGATAAGTCGCGGCAACGACACAGTGACGGAGCAGGTTTAGGGCTTGCAATAGTTAAAGCTCTAGCGCAAGCAAACGGTGGAGATATAGAGGTCAGTTCAAATAATCAAACTACCAGCTTTAAAGTTTATTTAAATTTAGTTAAAAGCTAATTATTAAAACCAATAACTCAATGTTTGCTTGTAGCTCTTTGGCGAAGTTCAGCTAAGTGCCATAAGCCGACCTTGAGACACATAAAGATTAAGACTGCAAAGATACGAAAGCGGAAGTTAGCTTTGGCCTGTTTAACGACAAATATTCCGACAAAGCAGTCATGACTATTAGTTTATTGTTAAATCTAATCTTTCTTTTCGTTCATCTACTCAATAACCCCACGCTAAACGTGACTTTAGCGTGGGGTTAGAGTTCACAGTCATTTTATCTGGATAGCTCTTTTATTTTTTTCTCTGAAAACCAGCGATATAAAACAGGTAAAACAAATAATGTTAACAGTGTTGCAGTTACCAAGCCGCCAACAATAACACTCGCTAAGGGGCGCTGTATTTCTGCACCAACACCATTAGACATTAACATCGGTATCAAACCTAAAGCTGATGTTATAGCAGTCATAAGTACAGGTCTTAATCTTGAAGTAGCGCCTTCAAAAACGGCTTTAGATGCTTCTAGACCGTCTTTAATACGTTGGTTGATACTTTCTACCATAACGACCCCATTCAATACCGCTACACCAAATAAGGTAATAAAGCCAACGGAGCTTGGTACAGACAAGTATTGTCCAGATAAATATAAGGAGAAAACTCCGCCAATTACAGCAAGCGGCACGTTGACCAATATCAGCATAGCTTGACCAACAGAACCAAAGGCAAAGTAAAGTAGTAGTGCGATTAGTGCTAACGATAAAGGTACAACTATAGCTAACCTATTTTGAGCACGTTTTTGACTTTCGAACTGGCCGCCAATCGAAACAGAATAACCTGAAGGTAAGTCAACCTTTTCAGCAATTACCGTTCTGATATCGGCAACCACGCTTCCCATATCTCGATTTTGTACATTTGCTTGGATAACGACTCTTCGTTGTACATCATCGCGTCTAACTTGTGGTGGGCCTGACTCAAATGAGACTGAGGCTACGTCACCCAGTCGCACCCAAGCACCAGTAGGTGATTGAAGCCGAATATCAGCAATAGCTTCTTTGTTACTTCGGTACTCTTCCTCTATGCGAACGTAAATATCATAACGTTCATTACCATTGATTATTTGTCCGGCTTCAACACCACCAATACCATCACGCACAACCTCCATTATGTCACTCACAGACAATCCAAAGCGCGATAGTTCTTGCCTGTTAGGACTTATCACCAATTGCGCTTCACCAGCAATTTGCTCCAATGCAACATCCCTTGCACCTTCAATGTTTTTAATTGCTGTTTCTATTTCTTGACCTTTAGCCGCCAGTACCTCAAGTTCAGGCCCAAACAACTTTATCGCCAACTGAGCCTTAACACCAGATAGTAGCTCATCGACACGAGTCGCAATAGGTTGAGAAAAGTTGAGTAGCAACCCAGGGAATTCTTCTAAAGATCTCTCCATTTTTCCTTGAAGTTCATATCGATTAGATGCACTGGTCCACTCAGAAACAGGCTTCAACCCTATGTAAATTTCGATGTTATTCACAGGCTCTGGGTCTCCACCTATTTCTGCTCGACCAATTCGGCTTAATGCATAGGTTACTTCAGGGAAAGCCATTAGTTTTTCTTCTAGAATTGGTGCCACAGTGAGCGCGGTATCTAAACTGGAAGAAGGTGCAAGCGTTGCTCTTAAGTTTATCGTCCCTTCTTCTAACTCAGGTACAAATTCAGTACCAATTAATGGAACTAATGCAAAGGCAGAGAAAACTAATATAAGTGCGGCTGAAATGACTAATTTGGTGCGTTTTAGTGCGAATGTAAGCCCTTTTCTGTAGAGTTTGTCTAATGGCCTAAGAACAAAGCTTTCCCTCTCTTTTACACCTGACTTAAATAAATAAGTAGCTAAAGCGGGTACAACAAACAACGCAACCACAATAGCAGATATAACAGCTAAAATGATGCTTATTGCCATAGGTTGAAATAACTTTGCCTCAACACCTTCAAAGCTAAATAAAGGCGTAAATACGACTAAAATAATAGAAGCTGCAAAAAATACGGGACGAGCCACTTCTTTACCCGCATTTTGAAGACGTAACTTAATACCATGCTCATCTTGTTCTACATCATGTGGATCAGTATCAGCACTAGGCACTCTTTCTTTTACAGTTTTTAAATGGGTAGAGTCTGGTCTATTTAAATGCTTAAACATGTTTTCAACCATCACGACTGAACCATCAACTAGCATACCAATGGCTACGGCAATGCCACCCAATGACATAAGGTTTGCAGAAATGCCCCACCAAGCCATGATCATTAACGCGATACCAATTGAAATTGGAATAGATATTAGGACAAGGAAGGTTGCACGTATATTCATTAAAAATAGTGCTAATACAATACAGATGAAAATAAATGCTAGTAATAGTGCATCAACTACTGTATCAACGGCTTTTTCAATCAAATCAGCCTGATCATAAAATGGTTCAAAGCGAACACCTTTAGGCAATGCTTGATTAATTAATGGGATTCTTGCATTGATACCATCAATGGTGGCTTTAGTATTAGACCCCATGCGTTTTAAGACAATGCCAGAGACAACTTCACCTAAATTTTCGACTTTACCGTCTTCGGTTTTGCGCGTCATTGTGACAGCACCTTGACGAATTTCACTGCCCATTTCAACTTTAGCAATATCCGAAACCGTCACAACTGTCCCATCAACTGTTTTGACGGGAACTTGTTTGATATTACTAATACCAGCGTCACCACTTTCAAACCAACCTGCACCTCTAATAACAAGCTGCTCTTGCCCACGGTTCATATACCATCCGCCAACATTGGCATTGTTGTTATCTAGGGCACCAACAACGTCTTCTTGCGTTAGGTTATAAGAAAGAAGCTTAGATGGATCTACATTTACTTGGTACTGCCTAACAATACCTCCAAAGGAGAGTACATCAGTAACACCATCGACAGGCATAACGAGTAATTTTACTACCCAATCATTGAGACTCCTGAGTGCCATAGCATCATAGCCTGCATCTTTATCTGAAATAAGAAGGTACTGAAATACTTGGCCTAGCCCTGAGGTGTTTGGCCCCATTTCGGGTGTGCCGACACCTTCTGGTATCAGTTCTTTTGCGGCTTGAAGACGCTCAAATACAAGTTGTCTTGCAAAGTAAATGTCGGTGCCTTCTTTGAAAACAACCGTGACGCCAGACAAGCCTGTTTTAGAAATTGAGCGCACTTGTTCTACATCAGGTAAGGCATACATGACCGCTTCAATGGGGTACGTAATGAGTTGTTCAACTTCTTCAGCAGCTAGTCCTGGCGCTTCAGTATTTACAGCAACTTGAACATTAGTAACATCAGGAAAGGCATCTAAATTTAGTTTTGGTATAACCATAATTGCGCCGACAATTGTGGCAAACAGCGCAATCAAAATCAGGAGTCTATTATTAACAGACCAATCTATTATTTTATTAAACATAGTCTTGCTCCTTAGTGGTTATGCGGATCAAATCCGCCTTTAGCGATTTCAGAAGCAACAAAAAATGCGCCTTTGGTTACAATTCGCGTCCCACTATCAAGGCCAATGATTTCCCTAAAATCACCTAAGGCTCGGCCTAGTTCTACTTCTACAGCTTTAAATTCTCCAGGGTGGTCTTCGACAAATACGGTCCAATCACCATCTGCGCTGCGGATCAATGCTTCTTCTGGCACAGCCATCACTTTCTGCTTTGTGGCAAACTGAAAGTAAACTTTTACAAACATACCTGAATGAAGGTTATCATCAGCATTCTGTACCCCCAATCTAATAATTCTTGTACGAGTTACGGGATCAATTGTATGGGCTTCTTGGATAACTTTGGCATTGTAACTCTGGCCTTCTAATTTAAGTACCGCAGGAGAATCAATTGATAAATTTAGCTTTTTATTTGGAGAAACTTTTGCTTCAACCCATAGTTGTTTTTCATCAGCTAACAACATGACTGAATCCCCAGCATCAACACGTTGCCCTTGGATAAAGTCGTCTTGAAGCACGACACCTTCACGGTGCGCCGTTAATGCATATTGCCCAAATGCTTTAATGTCTTTGTTAGAAATACCATTTATTGCTTTTTCAGTTAACCCTAAAGCAATGAGCTTGCCATAGCTCGCATTGTATGTTGTTTCAGCTTGTAATAATCGACTTTCACTCACCGTCTTATTACCCAGCTTTTTTACACGTTGCCATTCGGTTGAAGCGATTAAATAGTCAGCTTGTGCTTGTGCCATTGCTTCACTAAATAATGTAACTAACTTCTGACCTATTTCTACATACTCGCCAAGCGCTGCATGGCGACTGATAATGACTGACTCTGTACGTGGTGATACCACATAACTTTTATAGCCATTAGCTTTTATTTCGCCAGGTGCATATACGGAGCTAAATTGATATTCAGGCTTAACACTTTCCACTTTAATTTTAGCAAGCGACATCTTCTTTGGATCAATAGTGATACCTTCTTCATGTTCTTCTTCTCCCTCTTTATTACCACCTTCATGGCCGTGCTCGTCATGGTCACCTTTATCTTCTTCATGTCCCTTTTCGTGTTCATGCTCATCTTGATGTTCTTTTTCTTCTTGTTTCGAAACGTTTGTGACAGAACCAGTTCCATCTGACGACTGTGCAAAAGCATCATGATTTGTAGTAAACCCAACTAACAGGCTGCTAATTACTACGGCTAAAAATTTTTTACTAATTACTGTATTCATTTTTGTAACCTATATTTTTAATAAATTTAAGATTTCGTTTTTCGCTACTGAAAAAACAAAGCGCTCAAATCTCAAATTTTGATAACTGACCCATACTTAAAACGAAGGATATTTCTGCAAGCTTGAATTGATTTTCCAAACGTATTCCTGCATGAAGCCCTTCCGCGCGTTGATTTAATGCAAGTAGGTAGTCAGACGTATTAATGTCACCAGCTTCCCAGCGCTTATTTAATAAATTCGCACTGCTATCTAATCTGCCTTGTGTGAGTTTTCGCCATTGCTCATAGTATTTTTTACTGATATTAAGCGATTCATATTTAGCTTTTGCTTCAAAAGACTGCTTTCGATATACCGATCGAAAGTTAGCTTCTGCTGCAATGGCTTCTGAATAAGCGGCTTTAACCGTATCTGAATAGTTATTCCTGATGTTTAAAGGAATTGATAAAGTCACACCAACCAAGTCTTCATCTCCACTTTTCCCTGCGCTAACGCCAATGGTTGGATTAGCTTTAGATTCCATAGTGGTTAGCTGAGCCTTAGATTGTTGTCCCTTCCATTGCGCTCTAGCGAGTTTAACTTTTGGATGATCCTCAACCCACTGGGAGTTAAATGAATAGCTTGTTGCCCCAAAAGTAAATGAAAACAAATTTGTAGTATTAGGCGTCCAATCAGGCAATAACTCCTGAACCTTTACCTCTGCATTTTTCAATGCTATTTGCGACTCAGATATTTCACTGAAAATTTGGGACAAGTTTAAATAGACCAATTCAGCGTCAAGTGGCTCTAAAAGTCCGGCTTTTCGCTTATCTTCAACAATGCCAAAGAGCGTTTGCAATTGCTCTTCTCTTTCTGAAAGTAACTGAGCAGCTTCTTTTGCTGCTTGCCAATTAACTAATGCAGTTAAAGCGTTAGCCTTTTTAGAATCGAGTAAAGATAACAATTGTTGCTGGTTTGCATAAACATCAATTTCACCAATGCTTTTATTTGCTGATTGCTTATCCCAGAAATCAATTGTTTGGCTGATACCAATGGAGTAATTATCAAAATCACCTTCTTTTTCATAACTAGCTTCTAGCTCTGGGTTATAAACGGCTTGAGTTAAACCTTTGGCTCTATGACTACTTGCATTGAGTAACTCTTTCGCTGCTATAACTTCGGGATCTTTATTTATTTGACTATCAAGCCATGAAATATTTTTCTCTTTGCCATAACTGGCAGCTGAAAAACTCACAACCATGCATAAAGACAGGACTAAACCTGTATTTTTTAAATATATATACATAAAAATTCTTAATTTTAAAATTAATAAACACGAACCCTTTATCCATTATTAAAGGATAAATAGGTCATTAAAAATTAATCTAATTAAGAAATAGGCGGACGAAGTATAGCTTCAAGAAAGGTACTTGTTTGATCAATTTGATAAGGCGTTTTATTGATAATATTTAGCTTACCATCGACATTGGAATTACTGACTAAAATCCAAGATAAGTGGCTGCCACTGCAATGACCACAGTGATGACAATCCTTTACATCGTGCTGTTCATCATCTGTATTATCATTTAAAATATTTCGATCATCTGCATGATCATGTTGAGTTTGAAGGTGCTCTATATCTACCTGGTGATTCTCAGATGTTGCGGATACAACAGCAGTTAACGATTGCAAAACAATCGAAACGACTAAGAGCATTTTTAGTACAACATTAAGGTTCAAAGTTATCACCAGTTAAATATAGTATTTAAAATACTAGCAGAAACTATTTACTTAAACTAGCATTTCCAGTCAGTTTCTACTCTTTTCACATTAAATGATTTTTCATTTGACTCTATAGCCACTATAGAATTTATACTTATTTTAATATCGTTACGGAATGTTAAATATGTCAGAAAAATGTAGTGGTCAGTGTCAATCATCTTCTACCAATGAAGACGTAAAAATTGATGCGCAATTAGATAACTATAGTGGCGGGTTTGTCAGTACATATAAAGTGCCTCAAATGGACTGTCCTTCAGAAGAGAGATTGATTAGGTTAGCACTTGACTCAATTGAGCCTTCTGTTGGCTTGCAATTTGATATTCCTAGCCGTTTAGTCAAGGTTTTTCATGATGAAAATTTAGATGAGATAACAAAAAAATTACAACAACTCAATCTCGGTGCAGAACTAGAATTAACCAAAAATAGTTGCAGTACGGAAGCTGCACAGGCAAAAGAACTTGCTCAAAAAAATGAGTTGAAAGAAGCATCAACACTAAAATGGTTGTTGGCTATTAACGGAGTCATGTTTTTTGTAGAGATAATTGCCGGGATTATTGCGCAGTCTGCTGGCCTTATTGCCGACTCATTAGATATGTTTGCTGATGCTGCGGTGTATGGTTTAGCTATATATGCTGTCGGTAAAAGCATAAGCATGAAACTTAGAGCGGCACATATATCTGGTGTACTTCAAATTATTCTAGCGCTAGGTGCTTTGAGTGAAGTCGTAAGACGCTTTAT
>NZ_JACJFC010000041.1:0-8935 GCF_014164385.1 Pseudoalteromonas sp. SG43-3 | reverse complement strand
TTTTATCTTGAGGCTTAAAATCAACTTTTTAGACTCCCCCTACTCTAAACCTCTATAAAATATATACATTCCAATTAATAACAAAGTTGTGTCTTGAATAATAGGTGCTATATTTATCACGTTATTAAAATAGAAACACACTTACTGCGACTCATGAAAAAGGATTAATTAATGATTCAAGCACGACCGGTTAATAAAGGGTTATTAATCTCACTGCTTCCTCACGTCATTTTATTAGTTGCGGGCATTATACTTACCTACTTTGCTCATATTAAACACCAAGAAGCCATAAAAAATAAAATAAACAATGCGCTTGATAACCGCCTATCATCGATTTCTACAGGTATTAACAGTAGGCTCGATTTGTATCAATATGGGCTATTTGGTTTAAAGGGCTTTGTACATGGGATAGGTGCAAATAACTTAAACTATCAAGCCATAACTAACTACTCTGGGAGCCGTAACTACGCTAAAGAATTCCCTGGAGCTAATGGTATTGGCTATATAAAAAAAGTTGGCGTTGAGCAATTAAATAAATTTTTGAATGATGCAAAAAACGATAGACCCGATCAGACATTTAATTTGAATACACTCGTAGCGACTAGTGATGAGCATTTTATAATTCAATATATTTTTCCTGAGCAAAAAAACTTACAAGCAATTGGATTAGATATTGGATCTGAGAGCATGCGCAAACAGGCAGCACTAAATGCTGCCATAAATAATACAACCCAATTAACGGCGCCACTGACTTTAGTACAAGCGAATAAACTCTCACAACAAGGCTTTTTAATATTAGTGCCAATATATAAAACCATTATTATTTCTGATAATAAAAAACAGCGCCTTAATGAGCTTTTAGGTTGGGCATATTCGCCGTTGTTAATTGATAAAATTTTAGACTCACTTTCACACCTTGATGAAAATCAACTAACGATAAGTGATATCAATAACAATACTGAGACTGATTTTTTTAGTTATGGCATAAAAAGCAAAACTAACGATTATCAATTAACTAAAATTATAAAATTAATGGGTAGAACGTGGAAAATTACCATTGATGCCTCAGACGCCTTTATTTATAACCTTCATCTCCCTAGTCGGTATCAAGCCATTGTTAATGGCTCTTTCGCCACTATTGGCTGTATGTTTGTAGTTTTTTTAATGCAATTGTTTATTTTTAGAAGAAACCAAAGAATTAAGAGAAAAACACTTCAGGCTAAAAAAAATAAACTCGCATTGCAGCAAGCAAACTTAAAACTAGAAAGCGAAGTTAAACAACGTACGCAAGAAATAGCCGATATGAGCATGCTCCAACAAAGTATTTTAAACAGTGCTAGTTATTCAATTATAGCGACCGACACAAACGGCTTAATCACTCTATTTAATCCTGCCTCTGAAAAGTTATTAGGCTACAAAGCGCAAGATGTTATTGGCATTAAAAACCCTGGCATATTTCATTTAAAAGAAGAAATTATAAAAAAGGCTAAACTACTTAGTGCTGAATTAAATAAACCTGTCACCCCTGGTTTTGAAGTATTTATCCTAAAAGCAACAGCAACTGAGCCTGATATTAATCAATGGACATACATTTCTTCTACAGGCGCGCAAACACAAGTTAATTTAAGTGTCACCTCGTTGTTAAATAACGAAGGAGACACCGTTGGCTACTTAGGCATTGCTTACGATTTAACAGAACAAATTGACCACGAGCAAGCCCTTGGTCACTCAAAAGAACTTGCTGAGCAAGCATCGCAAGCAAAGTCTGAGTTTTTAGCAAATATGAGCCACGAAATACGAACCCCGATGAACGGTATACTTGGCACATTACAACTATTACAAGAACAACCGCTTAATGAAAAATCAAAAGAGTATTTAAAAAAATCACTGTATTCAACTCGAGCACTCACCACCATTATTAACGATATTCTTGATTTTTCTAAAATTGAGGCTGGCAAGCTCTCATTAGAGCATAAGCCTTTTGACTTTTTTGAACTTATTCATCACTTAGATTCAGACCTAGGTGTGCAAGCGACAGATAAAAACATTTACCTTAAATTTGTGATTGATATAGAGCACAAGCATTGGGTGGGCGACCCAGTTAGACTCAGACAGGTATTTTTAAACTTAATATCTAACGCGATTAAGTTTACATCTCAAGGTGGCGTTACAGTAACGTTTAGGCTAACCGACGAAAAAAAAATATGTTGTTGTATATCAGACACCGGAATTGGAATCTCTGAGCAAGCAATTGATCGATTGTTTGAGCGCTTTGAACAAGCTGAGCAATCAACCACGCGTGAATATGGTGGTACGGGCCTTGGCTTACCCATCACTAAATCATTAATAGGCCTTATGAATGGCGAAATTAAAGTAACAAGCCAGTTAGGTTCAGGGAGTCAGTTTTATGTGTACTTACCATTAAAACAAGCGCAGGTGGATGACAGCACATTAACAACCAAAAATATTGAGCTTCCTGACCTATCTGGAAAAATTATTTTATTAGCTGAAGATAATAAAATAAATCAGCTTGTTGCAGCTGCGATGCTTGAACCCACTAAAGCCACCATTATTATTGCCAACAATGGTTTAGAAGCGATTTCATTATACGAGTTACACAAACCAGACATTATTTTTATGGACATTCAAATGCCAAAAATGGATGGTCTTCAGGCATGTAAAAAAATTAAGGCGCTTAATAGCGAACAAATTGTTATTGCATTAACTGCTAATGTTTTTACAGAACAAAAAGAAATATACAGGCAGCTATTTGATGGTTACGTTTCAAAACCAATCGAAAAACATGAACTTGTCGGCATGTTATCGACACTTTGCTTAGTAAATAATTAGTCATTCTGAGGGCATTAAAAAACCCAGTTATTGTTACCTTTCGATATTAATAACTGGGCTCTAAGAATAATGGTGGAGGGAGAGGGATTCGAACCCTCGTTAGGGATAAACCTAAACACACTTTCCAGGCGTGCGCCTTCAGCCACTCAGCCATCCCTCCACGGTGCTGCAATTGTGTAATGCAACAGCGCGCTATAGTATGAAATAGACCCTTAAGGTGCAAGGCATTTTTAAATTTGGGCCTTTAAATGCTTACTAATCAAGCAACACTTACCTATAGGCACAAAAAAACGGCTAAATCTAAGACTTAACCGTTTTTAATTTATACTTTAAAATGACTTAACCTGAACTCTGATTAAGAGATTTACTACGTATTGAATATGATGATATTTAAATTTATTTTCTCTAGCCAGAGTTTAGGTTACTTAGCCATACTCGCGGTAAATTCAAGCATGCGATTAAGTGACTTAAGTGCGCCTTCGCGTAAATCCATATCAACAAATACTTCTTTGCCTTTAGGGTCAATTAGGGCTTCCTCAATCGCTTTTAAGCCATTCATTGCCATCCAAGGGCAATGAGCGCAACTTTTACATGAAGCGCCCTCACCTGCCGTAGGAGCCGCAAAAAACTCTTTATCTGGACATAGTTGCTGCATTTTATAAAAGATGCCGCGATCAGTTGCTACAATAAACTTTTTGTTGTCCATTGTTTGCGCTGCTTTGATCAATTGGCTCGTAGATCCAACCGAATCGGCAAGAGCAACTATTTCTGCTGGTGACTCAGGATGAACTAAAACGCCTGCATCTGGGTGTAGCGCTTTCATGTCTTTGAGTGCTTTTGTTTTAAACTCGTCATGTACAATACATGCGCCATTCCACATAAGCATATCAGCACCGGTATTTTTTTGAATATAACTACCAAGGTGCTTATCTGGGCCCCAAATGATTTTTTCGCCTTGCTCATCGAGGTGCTCTACTATTTCAAGTGCACAGGATGAAGTTACAATCCAATCTGCACGTGCTTTAACAGCCGTAGAGGTGTTTGCATATACAACTACTTTACGATCAGGGTGCTGATCGCAAAACGCAGAGAACTCGTCTATCGGGCAGCCAATATCTAACGAACATGTTGCTTCAAGCGTTGGCATAACAACCGTTTTATTTGGCGTTAAAATTTTGGCTGTTTCGCCCATAAATTTTACGCCCGCAACAATAATCATATCTGCATCGTGACGTGCGCCAAAACGCGCCATTTCTAGCGAGTCGGCAACGCAGCCGCCGGTTTCTTCAGCAAGTGCTTGAATTTCAGGATCGGTATAATAATGGGCAACAAGTACTGCATTTTTATCTTTTAGTAATTGTTTTATACGCGCTTTATATTCGCCTTGCTCGTCTTGTGTTAACGGTGCTGGCTTAGGGGGAAAAATATAACCTTCAGGCATAATAGTTTGAGCTAGACTCATGTTCTCGACCACTTATCTACAGTGCATTAATTAGGGCGAATTATACGAGAATATGAAAGCAAATAACAGCGAACTAGTAAGGCTGTTTATAAAAAATAAAGTGGGAAATTAAAAAAGAATATAAAGGAAAGTATTAGAGAGTGGTGGGTCATGATGGATTTGAACCATCGACCAATTGATTAAAAGTCAACTGCTCTACCAACTGAGCTAATGACCCGCTCTAATATAAATCTGCTTTGTAAAAAGCTTGCGTAAATCCGCCGATTAAACTGTCATAGAATGGTGGGTTATGATGGATTTGAACCATCGACCAATTGATTAAAAGTCAACTGCTCTACCAACTGAGCTAATAACCCGCTCTATGCACTTATTCAATTAAGAATGAAGCTTACGTATATCCGCCGACTAATGCCAAACCCTATTCACAAGGAATAAAGAATGGTGGGTCATGATGGATTTGAACCATCGACCAATTGATTAAAAGTCAACTGCTCTACCAACTGAGCTAATGACCCGCTCTTATATAACTTTTCATAGAATGGTGGGTTATGATGGATTTGAACCATCGACCAATTGATTAAAAGTCAACTGCTCTACCAACTGAGCTAATAACCCGTTCTATGCACTTATTCAATTATGAATGAAGCTTACGTAAATCCGCCGATTGATGCCAAACCGTATTCACAAGGAATAAAGAATGGTGGGTCATGATGGATTTGAACCATCGACCAATTGATTAAAAGTCAACTGCTCTACCAACTGAGCTAATGACCCGCTCTATTGTTACGTTTAAATGCAACTTACTACTTTGCGTAAATCCGCCGATTGGAACCAGTCATTATTCACAAGGAATAAAGAATGGTGGGTTATGATGGATTTGAACCATCGACCAATTGATTAAAAGTCAACTGCTCTACCAACTGAGCTAATAACCCATTCCAGATGCTAACTTATTACTAAGTTAAAGCTTACGTAAATCCGCCGATTGATGCCAAACCGTATTCACGAGGAATAAAGAATGGTGGGTCATGATGGATTTGAACCATCGACCAATTGATTAAAAGTCAACTGCTCTACCAACTGAGCTAATGACCCGCTCTGACGTTGCGTTTTATAACAACTTAGTATTGTACGTAAATCCGCCGATAAAAGACCATTCAAAGAATGGTGGGTTATGATGGATTTGAACCATCGACCAATTGATTAAAAGTCAACTGCTCTACCAACTGAGCTAATAACCCGCTCTTTTTGTCGCATCTCGAGTGGGGTAACCATTCGTTTGCTGCGGGCGCTTATAATACTTATTTATAAAATGAGTGCAACCGAAATTGTCTCTTTTTTTAAGTTTTTATGTCTAGATGCACAAAATTAAACCGTTTGTGCTCAAACTACATGCAAATCCAAGATTCTTCGAGAGTTTCCATGTAGTTTGCTCGCCTTAACTAGAAATTTAATCGCTGGTGAACTTTAGTTTCCCAAACGATCAGTTGCTAGTTTTGCAGCGGTAGTACTTGGGTATTGATTGATAAGATCGCTCAATATTTTTTGTGCTTGCGCCGCTGAACCTTGATCTTGTAAAAGTGTGCCTAACTTTAGCATTGCATCAGGGCGTTTATTAGAATTTGGAAATTCGTTAACAACCACTTTAAAATGCTCCACCGCTTTTACGCCATCATTTTTAATAGTAAGCAACTGCCCTAACCAATAATGCGCGTTAGACGCATATACAGAGTTTGGATAGGTAGTTAAAAACGTTTGAAATTCAGGAATCGCTTGATCATAACGTTTATCTTTCATTATTAACGCAACAGCACGCTCGTACGCTTCATTTTCAGATAAGTCACTGCTGTAGCTCTGTGCATCGTTTGGCTGCGCCTGATCGACTACTGGAGCTGCTGTTGGCTGTGTATAAGCCTGGCTCACGCGGTTTTCAATCTCTTGATACAACTCACGCTGACGCTGCAGTACTTTTTCAAGTTTGTAGCTTTGCTCTTCAGTTACACCGCGAATTTGACTTACTTCGTCTTGTAACAAGTTAAGTTGTTGCTGTAACTCTACTTGTAAAAAGTTACGCGACTGCATCATATTCTCAAGCGACGCTAATCGCTTCTCAATACTTGATTGTGAACTTGCAGCTTCTGAAACAGGAGCGGGAGCAGCCATTAACTGGGTGCTCCCGCTCAATATCATGGCTGCCAAAATAATTTTCGGCTTCATAATATCTCTTATCTTAGTAAACTAGTACCGCACGGCGGTTTTTAGCGAAAGCTGATTCAGTGCGAGATTTAACCATTGGCTTCTCTTCACCGTAGCTTACCACTGACATTTGGCTAGCTGAAACACCTAAGCTTAATAGGTATTTTTCAACTGCTTGGCCACGGTGCTCACCTAGTGCAATATTGTACTCTGGAGTACCGCGCTCATCTGCGTGGCCTTCAATTAGAACTTTAACTGATGGGTTTTGAACTAAAAACTCAGCATGTGCACGAAGTAAATCTGCGTACTTACCTTCAACAGTCGCTTTATCAAAGTCAAAGTAAATTACTTGCTCTTGACGAAGTGCTTCGTACTTTTGACGAAGTTGCTCTTCTGCTTGTTGCTCAGGAGAGATTGTAGCTACTTCAACTGTATCAGTGTTAGTTGATTGCTCAACAACGCCTTGATTTGATTGGTTTGCAGCACCTTCATCAATATCAGAAGATGAGCTACAAGCTGCTAATGTCATTACTGGCACAGCAATTAGCAGGCCTTTAAGTATTTTGTTAAGTTGCATTGAGTAGATTCCTATTTTGAGTAAACCAGTAATATTACTGTAAGTATGGCGACCAAGCTGGTGCCTTTACTTGTCCGTCTAGCACAGGTAACCGTGCTTTAAAGCGGCCGTCCATCGATACTAGCGCAAGTACCTGTTTATTATTATGGAGCGTGCTGTATATAATCATCGAACCATTTGGCGCTATGCTCGGTGATTCATCTAGGCGTGTTCTCGTTAATACTTGAAACGCACCTGTAGCCAGCTCTTTCTTAGCAAGATGGTACTGCCCGTTGGTACGGTTAACCATCACTAATTCTTTTCCATCTGGTGTTATAGAACCAGCAAGGTTCATATCACCATCAAAGGTGAGTCGTTGTGACCTACCTGTTTTTAAATTTAACTTATAAATCTGAGCATTACCACCCCTTTCAGATGTAAACACAATATCTTGGCCATTAGGGTACCAAGATGGCTCAGTATCTATGCTACGATGATTTGTTAAGCGTGTTTCTTTACGTGTAGCAAGGTCAAGCATGTAAACTTCTGTCGCACCCGTCTTATCCTTAGAAAGCACTAATAATAGCTTTTTGCCATCTGGCGAAAACTGCGGTGCGCCATTAATACCACGGTAGCTTGCTATTATTTCACGCTTACCTGTGTATATATCTTGAATGTAAATTTGGCTTTGACGGTTTTCAAACGTTACATACGCTAGTTTAGTACCATTCGGTGACCATGCTGGCGACATTAATGGTTCTTTTGAACGAAGTAAAACCTGTTCGTTAAAACCATCGTAATCAGCAACGACTAGCTGATAAGGTTTAGGCTCGTTATCACGTACTATTACATATGCAATTTTAGTTAAAAACGCGCCCTTTTCACCCGTTAGCTTTTCATAAATAACATCACTAATACGGTGTGAATAACGACGAAAACCACTCTCGCCAATAACACTTTCACGCGCTTCTAAAATATGATCTTGGCTTTTAACTAACTTACCGTTACTCATCATTTGCGTATTGCCACCGGTAATTTGGCCGCGAATCACATCAACTAACTCATAACGAACTAAATAACGCCCATCAGTTTGTTGTTCAACCTCACCAACAAGAACAGCTTCAACACCTTTATTAACCCAAGACGCATAATCAATTTCGCCATCTTTACTTGGCTGTTGCGGCATTTGCGCCACATCAACAGGTTTAAACTTACCACTGCGCATTAAATCGGCAGCAATAACACCACTTAGCTTTTCAGGAATTGGACCAACACCTTGGTATTTAAAAGGTACAATGGCAATAGGCCTTGCACCGTCTACACCTTCTGTTATTACAATTTCAAGCGCTGCATTAGCAACACCCGTAAACCCAAACAGTAAAACTAAACAGGCTATTTTTATTTTGTTGAACATATCATTCCTTTAAAATTCTGGCTTGATTGTTAAATTAATATTCTTAAGTTTTTCGAATACGTCTTTATCTTTAGATACCGGTAATGTGTCAGCCATTCGCACAGCTCTTAATGCAGCTTCACATACTAACTTGTCGCCACCTAATGATTTAACTTGCGTTACTAAACCATTAAAGCCCAAACGAATATTAACTCGGCACTGTTGGTTTTTCATTTTTTCATCAATCAGTAAGTTTTGCTGAATACGCGCCATAATTAATGCACGGTACTTATCAACTTCGCTCACCACTTGTTGCTGACGTATTTTACTACGGGCAGCCTGCTCTTTGGCAAGTTGCTCTTGTAACATTTGCTCTTGCATTGCTTGCTGGCGTTTACGTTCGGCCTCAGCAGCACGCTCTTTTGCTTCCTCTTCACGCTTTTTGCGCTCAGCTTCTGCTTTTTTAAGCGCTTCTTCT
>NZ_JACJFC010000040.1:0-9558 GCF_014164385.1 Pseudoalteromonas sp. SG43-3 | reverse complement strand
TCTTAAAACAATAAAAATAAATGTTTTAAAATAATAACAATAAAAATCATCTCATAAAAATAAGAAAGCTTGTTATAACAAGTCACTGAAAGAAATTAGACCACCGTAACTGGTGGTTTTTTCTTGCCTAAAATAAAATCCCTCGCCTCGGTTTATATAAAAAGGTACAACCCTCAAAGTAGCTCAACTTTACTTGTTGATATACGCGCAAATTAAATATATCTTGATGTACATAAACTTATTATATTTTAAATTAAAAACCAACCCAGCTAGGAGAACAGTTATGCTGACGCGTGTAGAAAAAGCTCAACAGAAATGGGGTGGTAGCCACACAGTAATTGATAAATGGCTAAACGAACGCCAAGAACTTATTGTACTTTACTGCAAAATTGCAGGCTTTACGCCATACGAAAAGCAAGATCAAGCATTGCCAGAGCCAAAACTAATTGAATCATTTTGCCAGCTTTTAATGGATTACCTATCTGCAGGCCATTTTGAAGTATATGACGATATAGCAAAAGCATGCGAAAAAAAGGGCTTACAAAGCCAAGAGCTTGCAAACTCTATTTACCCGCGTATTTCTAGCACAACCGATGTGGCGTTAGATTTTAATGATAAGTACGCAGAAGTAGATAAAGAAGACTTATTGAAAGATTTTGATAATGACTTATCTGTTATTGGTGAGGCATTAGAAGCTCGTTTTGCACTTGAAGATGAGCTTATTGATAACTTGTTTTCTAATCATGCAAATTAATACGTTACTTACACGTATTAAAAAAGGGACCTAAGGTCCCTTTTTGCATTTACACAATAAGCTTATTATTGTGCTGGTGCTTCTTCATTTTGAATTTCAAGTAATTCAACTTCAAATACAAGTGTTGAATTAGCTGGAATCTTACCTAAGTCACGGTCACCGTAAGCAAGTTCTGAAGGAATAGTGAACTTGTACTTAGAACCCACTGACATAAGTTGTAAACCTTCAGTCCAACCCGCAATTACGCGGTTAAGAGGGAAAGTTGTCGGTTCGTTACGCGCATATGAGCTATCAAACTCAGTACCGTCTAATAAAGTCCCTTTGTAGTGTACTTTAACTACATCAGTTGCCACTGGCTTTTCGCCATCGCCTTCGCTAAGTACTTCGTACTGTAGACCCGACTCAGTTACTGTAACGCCTTCTTTTTTAGCGTTGTCAGCTAGGTATTTAGCGCCTGCTTCTTTACTTTTTTCAGACTCTACTTTAGCTTTTTCTTCTTGCTTAGTACGTACTGATGTATCTAGTGCAGTTAATACTTCGCGAATTTTTTCTTCGTCAATTTTTGCATTGCCAGCAAGCGCATCTTCAAAACCACGAATTAAAAGTGCTTGGTCTAGTTCAATACCAATTTCTGTTTTGTCTGCTAGGTCTTTATTTAAAAAGTTACCTACAGATGCACCAATACCGTATGCTTGTTGCTGTTCTACAGTGTCTAATTTAACTTCAGCTTGTTCTTTTTTTGCTTCTTGATTACAAGCTGTAAGCGCTAAAACTGACGCTGCAATCAATGACAATCTAATCGTCTTTTTCATTTTAAATCTCCGACACACTTTGCAGTTGTCATTTTAATGTATTATTACTAGTGAAAGATTAACGGCCCACATGATAGGCTGCTTGTTTAATGACTAAATTCCATATTGTTAGCTAAACTAAAAACATATCCAGTGATTAGACAAACAACCTAGGCATTTAACGCGTCCTAGTCTAACCTCTCAGTCACTAAGAGTTAAGGGGAAATACCTGTAATATGTCGATATTTCGTACTTTTTTAATCGTATTTAGCTGTTTTTTAGCCATCGCCTGTACCGATAAAAAACAACACGCTGTAGCAAGTTACGAACATGCTGCACAAGGTGCGTTTTCATCAACAGTTTCAAACGATGGTAAATACAGTTTGATCTCCTCTATCAACCATGGGGTCGCCCTGTGGGATAATCAACAGCAAGTGCTAAAATACCAATGGTTTCAGCAGCAGTCACAAGACAGCCTAGTGTACGCTGTTGCTATTGCTTTTGATAACAGCGTGGCTGTTACCGCCGAAAAAACCACGTTTGCTGTGTGGGATATAGCCACAGGCAAAAATAAAGGTTATTACAAAATACAAAAAGCCAGTATTCGCGATATTGCTATTAGCAATCAAGGCCGTAGTGTTTTATACGGCCGTAGCGACGGCGTTGTCGTATTTGTAAACCTAGAAACTGGGCGTCGTATTGAGTTTTTAGGTCATCAAGATAAAGTTAACACCGTTGACCTGTCACCTAACGGACGCTTTGCCTTAAGTGGTTCTAACGATTATGTTGCTTACTTTTGGGATACACGTACAGGACAAGTAATTCATCGTTTTAATCACCCAACGCGTGTTACCCAAGTGACGCTCGATCCACAAGGTCGCTATGCGTTTACGGCCGATAGTATGGCACAAGCAAATGTATGGAAGCTGACTACAGGTGATCTTGTGAGTAAACTGAAGTATATTGCGCGTCAGAAAATTTTTACTGCTGTGCGTTTTAACGAACAAGGCACTTTGCTTGCAACCGGCTCGCCAAATAAGCGCGTAGATTTGTGGCAAATACCAAGCGGTGAAAAAATTCAAACTTGGCAGGTTACCCCGCGCGAAGGCAGTAAGCCTAAATCGGCGGTGGTGCTAGATGTGACATTTACAGATAACGGTAAGTCGTTGTTAACCGAAAGCTCCAGCGGGATCGCAGAGCGATTTATTATACGAGAGAATAATGAACACAATTGAACATCGCTTAATGGAACTTGAAGCCAAAGTGGCTTTTCAAGACGAAACGATTGAAGTCTTAAATGATGAAATAAAAGTGCACCAACAGCTGTTAGCAAAAATGAAACGCCAAACCGAGCTGCTAGCAGAGAAAATTAAAGAGTCGCAGTCATCATCGTCTATGATGTCTGAAGTACCTGAGCCACCTCCACCGCATTACTAAAACCGGTAAAAATTAGGCAATAAAAAAACCGGGTTAGTCGCCCGGTTTAAACACACCAATTACTTGTTCAAATTGGCGAGTAGACGCCTGAACAGCGTTATCGGGTTGCGCCATTTTATGACCACACTCAACACACTCTACTTTTTCAACATCATGTTCTCTGTATAGCATCATAGTATCCATGGCTTTGCAGTCAGGGCACGATGCACCAGCAATAAATCGCTTCTTTTGTCTCACAACATTTTTCCTGTGGTTTGAACTGCTGTCATTTTATCGTATAACTTCACTTGTTGATACGCTTGATAAGAGCATTAAGTTCTATGTTATGATAGCGCCAACTTAACAAGGGCACAGCAAAGTAACGCATTCATGATCCAAATCTCAGAAATAGAACTACTTCGTGGCGGTAAAGCCTTATTAAAAAACGCATCAGCTACGTTATTTCCAGAACACAAAGTAGGCCTTGTTGGCGCTAATGGCTGTGGAAAATCAACGTTATTTGGTTTACTAAAATCAGAACTACAACTAGATGCCGGTAACTGCAGCATTCCAAAAGATTGGTCTATCGCCTCTGTTAAGCAAGAGACACCTGCCCTTGAAATAAGCGCGATTGATTATGTACTTCAAGGCCACCCAGAATACTACGCAATGCGTATAGCACTGCGTGAGGCCGAGAAAAACAACGATGGCGACACACAAGCTAAAGTACATATTCAGCTTGAAAACATTAAAGGCTATAGCATTGAATCAACCGCAGGTGAGCTATTACACGGCTTAGGCTTTGCCAATAACCTTATAGAAAATCCTGTAAGCTCGTTTTCGGGTGGTTGGCGTATGCGTTTAAACCTTGCCCAAGCATTAATACGCGACGCCGATTTACTATTACTCGATGAGCCAACAAACCACCTTGATTTAGATGCCGTTTATTGGCTTGAACGCTTTTTGCGTGCTTATACCGGCACCCTTGTACTTATATCGCATGACCGTGAGTTTTTAGATGCGGTGGTTGATCAAATTTGGCATGTAGATAAGCAACTTATTAACGTGTACAAAGGTAACTACTCGCAGTTTGAGCGCCAAAAAGCTGAGCGCTTACTACAACAACAAGCAATGTTTGATAAGCAACAAGATCAAATTGCTCACCTTGAGCAGTTTATAACGCGCTTTAAAGCAAAAGCCAGTAAAGCTAAACAAGCACAAAGCCGTGTGAAAGCGCTTGAACGCATGGAAAAACTAGCGCCGGCACATGCCGACTCGCCATTTAACTTTGAGTTTGCAGAGCCAAAAGCATTACCAAACCCACTAATGACAATAGATAAAGCCAAAGCGGGTTATGGTGACGTCACTATTTTAAATAATATAGAGCTAAACCTTGTACCAGGCAGCCGAATTGCTTTACTTGGTCGAAATGGCGCAGGTAAATCAACGTTAATTAAACTGCTTTCTGGTGATTTAGAGCCGCAAGCGGGCGAAGTTGTTCAGCATCACGGATTAAATATTGGTTACTTTGCGCAGCATCAACTTGAATCTCTTGATTTAAAAGCCAGTGCAATAATGCACTTACAACGCCTCGACCCAAAAGCCACTGAGCAATCAATACGTGACTTTTTAGGTGGTTTCGCCTTTATTGGCGATAAAGCACTTGAGCCTGTAGCCCCTTTTTCGGGCGGCGAAAAAGCACGTTTAGTACTTGCCATGTTGGTATACCAAAAGCCAAACCTACTGCTTCTCGATGAGCCTACAAACCACCTTGATTTAGAAATGCGCCATGCACTTGTTATGGCACTACAAGGCTTTGAAGGCGCTATGGTTACCGTATCCCATGATCGCCATATGCTTAAAAATACTGCCGATGAGTTTTACTTAGTAGATGACGGCAAAGTAACCCAGTTTGGTTACGACTTAGATGCGTATTACCAGTGGTTACTCAATGCCAATAAAGAAGCGGTTAAAGCGCAGCAAAGCGACGAGCCTAAAGCAAATCCAGGTGTTAACCGTAAAGAGCAAAAACGCCTAGAGGCTGAGTTTAGAAAGGCCACTCAGCCACTTAAAAAGCAAATTGAAAAGCTTGAAAAGCAACTCGATAAATTCACCGCGGAATTAAGTGAAGTGGAAGTGACCTTAGGTGATAACGAACTCTACAACGACGACAACAAAGCCAAGCTTAAAGAGTTATTAGCCAAGCAAGCAACCCTTACGCCTAAACTTAACGACGTTGAAGAAGAGTTACTTATGGCACTTGAAGAAATGGAAGAAAAAGAGCAGGCATTCGCCGATGAACTTGCTCAATAGCGACCATTTTTGGCAATTTGCGTGCACTTTGTACGCAAAGCCTGATCAACAAACAACCTTGCTGGCACTACAAAACCAGCAAGGAAAAAACGTTAATTTATGCTTATTACTGCTTTATTTAGATTCATTAAATTTAAGTATTAATACCCAACAGTTAAATGAGTTAATAGACGCAATTAGTGAGTTTGATACTCACGCATTACAACCTATGCGCGCCGCTCGTAGCTATTTAAAAGCTAACCAGAATGCGATAAGTGATTACGCCACAATACGTGCAGAGTTGCTAAGCGCTGAGCTGAAGCTTGAAAAACAGCAACAACATATGTTGATTGAAACAGTAAATGAGCTTGAATTAGTCAAACTTTCAGAGCCAAACAACATTGAGCTATATGTGAAAGCCACTTAGGGTATTAGTTTTTATACCCTCCTCCACTTCTTATTTTCTTTGTGCAAAAAACCTTCAAGTAATTTACTCACAAAGAGGTTAAGAGGCGCTTCGCTTTTAGAGGAAAACAAACTAAATTATTCAGGTAAAAATATAAATATTGAGCAGTTATTTGGCTCAAGTAGTTTATAGCTCTACCCTCATTTACTTCTCATTCTTTTCTCTTTGTGCAAAAAATCTTTAAGTGGTTTACTCAAAAAGGTTTAAAGCGCTACGCTTTTAGATAAAGTGAAAAAAATGAGTTACGATCAGCTTACTATTTTAAGAGAAAACTCTCTTAGCTCTCAGTGGTAATAACTTACCAACCCTTAAAACATGATCTAAATCAACTTAGCGTCACTCCTACACCTGCTTAGAAAAATAACTTGATCTCGATCACGTTGCGACCTGCAAACACCGCCTATGATTAACCCATCAACAACGAGGGGAGCAACTCATGAACGTATTCTTTAGAGACTTTTTTACAGATCCAGTTTTATTTATGTCTTTTGGGTTTTTAACCATCGTTGTTTCTTTGTGTATCTTTTTTGCTTTTTTCTTTTTGAAAAAAATACATGACGCAGAAATTCCCGAACAAAATTAAGCACGACGCACTAAAGCGCCTTATTAGTTTACTAGTTAGGCGCTTTTTATTTTCTGAAGCGAAAAATTTGATACACTAGCTTTTCGTTTAATACAAAGTGCGTAGTACAAACATGATCTCTCAGTTCAAACCAGCATGGTGGATGACCAATCGTCACGTTCAGACCATAATGCCGCGTTTTTTCCGCCCATTTCACAATACGTCCTACGAACTTGAGCAACTTGATACACCTGATGGTGACTTTATTGAGCTTGCATGGTCACTTCCACATAATGAAACCGCACCACTTGCTGTTGTTTTGCACGGACTCGAAGGCAATATAAATAGCTTTTATGCCAAAGGCATGATGAAGGCATTAAAAAAACAAGGTTATGCAGTTGTGCTTATGCACTTTAGAAATTGCTCAACCGAAGTAAATCGCCTACCACGTGCTTATCACAGCGGTGACACCGCCGATTTAGCTTTTTTTATAAATCACTTAAAGCTGCAATTTCCTAAGCGCACTATGGTCGCTGTTGGTTTTTCATTGGGCGGTAACGTACTTGCCAAATACTTAGGTGAAGAACGCGAAAAATGCCCATTAAGTGCAGCAGCGGTGGTATCTGCTCCTTATGATTTGTCGTCATCGAGCGATGTTATTCGTAAAAGCTTAGGTAAAATTTACCAAAAATATCTGCTCGATCGGATGAAAAAATCAATGCAGCGAAAGCTGCCACAAATTAAGCAGCAAATTTCATTAACGCCAAAACAGTTAATGAAAATTGACGATTTATTAGAGTTTGATAATCAGTTAACAGCCCCTCTACATGGTTTTGAAAACGCACACGATTACTACCGTAAAGCCAGTGCTATGCCGTACTTGAAAGATATCGCTGTGCCCACACTTATTATTCATTCCAAAGACGACCCTATGCTCTCAATTAAAGCCGTACCGAGTAGGCAAGACGTAAGTGAGCATGTTACGCTGCGCATCTCTGACAAGGGCGGGCATGTTGGTTTTATTAGCGGTAAAAATCCCTTTAAACCTATATTTTGGTTAGAAAAAGCCGTCCCTCATTATTTTAGCCAGCACGTATCAAATAAAGCGAGTAACAAGTAGTAATGATTATCCCTTTTGAACAACTCGATCAAGACACTCTTTATAACTTAATCGAAAGCTACGTATTACGCGAAGGTACCGATTATGGTGAAGTAGAAGCAAGCATCGAATCTAAAGTAAGCCAAGTAAAGCTGCAGCTTAAAAATGGCGAAGCGATGGTGTTTTTCTCAGAATTACACGAGTCTGTAACTATAATTTCAAAAGGTGAGTTTAAAGCGCTGCAAAGTGAAGAGCATCAAGCACAGTCGTTTGATTAGGGCGTAGTACTTGTAACTTTTGAATTGAACGTACACAATGGCTTTTTACCCAAAGAGCCAAAACATGATAAAACTCAGCACTCTAGTGGTAGCCATATCACTAGCTTTAACTAGCCAAGCCCAAGCAGAACAAACAATAACAGCATCTGATAAGGCAATTAAACTCGCTAAAGATACCATTTTAATTGATACCCATATTGACGTACCTTATCGAATTCACGAAAGCTGGGTTGATGTAACCAAAGCAACTAGTGATGGCGATTTTGACTATCCTCGCGCTGTAAAAGGCGGTTTAAACGCCCCATTTATGTCGATTTATATTCCTGCGCATTTAGAGTTTGAGGGTAAAGGAAAAAGCTACCAGCTAGCCAATCAAATGATTGATAGTATGGAAGCCATAGTCCAGCGCGCACCCGATAAGTTTGCTATTGCTAGCTCAAGTACTGATATTGAAGAGCAATTTAAACAAGGTAAGCTGTCTATAGCCATGGGTATGGAAAATGGCTCTCCAATCGAAGGTGATATGAAAAACCTTCAGCACTTTTACGACCGTGGCATTCGTTACATCACGCTAGCGCACTCTCAAAGCAACCATATTTCGGATTCGTCTTACGATATACGCCGTAAATGGAAAGGCTTAAGCCCATTTGGTAAAAAGCTTGTCACTGAAATGAATAATATAGGCATGCTAATTGACGTATCGCATATTTCTGATGATGCGTTTTATCAGGTTATGGAGCTTTCTAAAACACCAGTAATTGCCTCTCATTCATCACTTCGTAAATACACGCCTGGCTTTGAGCGTAATATGAATGACGATATGCTATTAGCGCTGAAAGAAAATGGCGGCGTTATTCAAATCAACTTTGGATCAAGCTTTGTTACCGCTAAAGCAGGTAGTTGGGGCAAGCAATTAAAAAGTACAAAAGAGTCAGCTAAAAAAGAAGGCACTAAGTTAAGTAAAGATTTTGATGCTGCGTACCGTGCTAAAAATCCGTATCCATTTGCAAGTCTTGAGCAAGTACTTGACCATATTGATCACGTAGTTGAGCTAATTGGTATTGATTATGTAGGTATTGGCTCTGATTATGATGGAGTTGGCGATTCATTACCTATCGGCTTAAAAGATGTATCTAGCTACCCAAATCTTGTCCAAGGTTTAATGGATAGAGATTATAGCGACAAAGATATTAAAAAGATTTTAAGTGGCAATTTATTAAGAGTTTTAAAACAAGCGCAAGAGTATGCGAAGAAGCACTAAAGCTTTTATCATATATTAGTAATTGGCTAAAAGACCAAGAGCTAACTCAATATAAGCGCGGCCTAGCCGTGCTTTTTTATATTTACCAGCATAGTTATCTTCGGTGCTATTTCCCCCCCAGGCTTCGCAAAACTCAACCCAAGCTACGGCAATAAAGCTATATAGGAGCTAATCACTTTTCTATAGGCATTAAAAAAGGCCACCTGGGTGACCTTTTTCTAACAATTAACTTAAAAGTTAATTATTACTCTTTGACTGTTGCTACAAAGTACCTACGCCTAAGGTAAGAGCACCACCTTCATATGACACTTTTCTTCAGGCATTAAAAAGGCCACCTGAGTGACCTTTTTCTAACAATTAACTTAAAAGTTAATTATTACTCTTTGACTGTTGCTACAAAGTACCTACGCCTAAGGTAAGAGCACCACCTTCATATGACACTTTTCTTCAGGCATTAAAAAAGGCCACCTGAGTGACCTTTTTCTAATAATTAACTTTAAAGTTAATTATTACTCTACGATAGTTGCTACAACACCAGCACCTACAGTACGACCACCTTCACGGATAGCAAAACGAAGACCTTCATCCATCGCGATTGGTGCGATTAGAGTTACTGTCATCTTGATGTTATCACCAGGC